>NZ_LZTC01000018.1:0-119327 GCF_001665905.1 Gordonia sp. 852002-50395_SCH5434458 | reverse complement strand
GCCGGGGCCGCAGAATTCGCCATAGCCAATTCTCTCAAACCACGAACCATAAACTAATTAACGACACGCGACACTAGTGGTGTGGGCGCTCGCCACCACTACCCCTACTACCGTTGCGCAACAACAACTCTCACCGAATCCGTATGCCGATGGCTCCTTCTTCGAACTCGTCGCCTTCCGTGCCGAACACCTGGTGCTGTTCAGAAGCGAAGTCATCTTCATCCTGCCGATGTCCATCGCGCTGTTCCTCGCGGGAGCGGCACTACTGCGCGCGGGTGTGCTCGAACCGCACGGTGCCGCGCTCCGGAGTCGACTGATGGTCGCAGGCGCGATCGCGTTGCCACTCGACTTTGCGGCAGGCCTCTTCGGAGGCGATGCCGGGCTCGTCCTCGGCCGCTACGGATTTGCCCCGATCGTTGCGTTCGGCATCCTGGCATGGGTGGCACAGTTCTACGTCGACGGACGTGCACCCGGTGCTATTGGTCGTGCACTCGCTCCCGTAGGACGCACCGCCCTGACGTGTTACGTCCTGCAGAACGCGCTCGCAGGCGCGGTCTGCTACGGATGGGGACTCGGCCTTGCGGCCGAACTCGACTCCACCACGGTTGTCCCGGTCACCGTGATGCTGTTCCTCGTGATCGCCGGACTACTGATGGTGGGATCGCGCCTGTGGCTGGCACATCACGAGCGCGGGCCGCTCGAATGGATGTGGCACCGCGGGTATGACGTTCTCAGTGGTGCTACGCGCGAACGGGTGCGCAACTGAATCACCAAATGTGGTGGGGCGGGCGGGGCTCGAACCCGCGACCTACGGATTATGAGTCCGCGGCTCTAACCAACTGAGCTACCGCCCCGTTCGGGCACGTGCCCGGTGGCAGATTACCGCACGGCCTCCTCGCCGAGGCTCGCGCGGGTCGTCTCCGTCGCCCTGCCGCCGATACCCGACGGGGTTCTCTCCCCTACTTCCTGCGGGCGCCGCGGAGCCGAGGAGCCGCGCCGCGCGACGTCGAGCCGCGGTCCCGGGGCGCAGAAACTAGGGGAAGCGTTCTTTCCGCGGGTCTCTTCGATTTCCCCGCACAACTTCCAGGGAAACGGTCAGCAACTGCGGGAAGAGTCCTTTCCCCTACTTTCTGCGAGCCCCCGGACCCGAGCAGCCGCCCAACCCCGAGCGCCGAACCGCCCGCCCGGTGACCCGACCCACATTCGCGCAACCACGAGTGAAACCTCGCGTCAACTGGCCGACCGGTCAGGTGTCGCCCCATACTTTCGGTAGGCCATCGAGCCGAGAATCCCGGTCGCTTCGCTGTCGCAGCGCCACCGTCGCCCACTATCCGAGCCCGAGGAGGCGAGCCGATGAGTGCAGACCACATCTGGGGACGCCCGCGCCCCACGCCCGACCGCTGCGAAGGCACCCACACGTACTCCGGTGGCTGCCGATACAACTCCGAGGACCCGCACCGGCCGATGTTCCCCGAGGAACTGCGACCCGGCGGCAGGCTCAACGCCGCCTGACCACCGTCATCCGACGTCGACGACAGGGTCGACGGCCTGCTCGAGCAGACTGCGTCGATACGCCTCCAACGCCACGAGATCGCCGAATACCGCGTGATAGCCGTCGGGATCATCGCCCGGGGCCATGCGTCGCAGGCGTGACTTGATGTCGGCGATCTGCGCGCCGACCCAGACCTCCTGCAGTCGGGCGAGCACACTGCCGATGTAGCGCGAGATGTTCTGCTCGCTGACCGGCATCGGTTCGACGGCGAGTTCGGTCACCATCGGCCCGACCACGGGGTTGTCGACCTCGTGGTTGACGGCGTCGATCCACTCGGTGCCGCCCATCCCCGACGACGTGCCGCCCAACGCCGACATCGCATTTCGGACGACGGTGTACGCGGGTTCGGTGAAGCACTCCTCGGGCAGCGAATCGAAGACGGTGCCCGCGATGGCCGGGTATTGCAGTGCGGCCTTGAGCGCCTCGCGTTGCGGCCACAGGCGGGGGTCATCCGGGTTGGGTCGCCCGGGTCCCGGCGCCTTCTCCGCTTCGGGCCGATCACGACGCATCTGTCGTCCACGCCCGGATGCCGACGCACGTCCGTTCACCCGGGCGACCCGCGCGCCCTCCTCACGGACTCGCGCGAGCACCTGCCCGACTTCTTCCCAGCCAACCCAACCCGCGAGCTGACGTGCGTACTCGTCGCGCAGCGCCACGTCTTTGATCCGGGCCACCACCGGCACCGTGTCGCGGAGGGCGTGAACGCGACCCTCCGCGGTGTTCAGATCGAACCCGGCCAGAAGTGCCTTGATCGCGAACTCGAACATCGGCACCCGACGCGCGATCAGATCACGGACTGCGGCGTCTCCCCTGTTCTGCCGCAACTCGCACGGGTCCATCCCCTCCGGCGCGATGGCGACGAAGGTCTGGCCGGCGATGGACTGCTCGCCTTCAAACGCCTTGAGCGCCGCGGCTTTTCCGGCCGCGTCGCCGTCGAAGGTGTAGATCACCTCACCGCGAAAGTACGAGTCGTCCATCATCAGTCGACGGATCAGCGCCAGGTGATCCTCACCGAACGCGGTGCCACACGACGCGACCGCCGTCGTCACCCCTGACAGATGCATCGCCATCACGTCGGTATATCCCTCGACCACGACGACCTGGTGACTCTTGGCGATGTTCTTCTTGGCGTGATCGAGTCCGAACAACACCTGAGACTTCTTGTACAGCATGGTCTCTGGCGTGTTCATGTATTTGCCGAGGTTGTCGTCGTCGAACAGCTTGCGCGCGCCGAAACCGATGATGTCTCCGCCGAGATTGCGGATCGGCCACAGCAGACGGCGGTGGAATCTGTCGATGGGACCCTTGCGTCCCTGCTTGGACAGGCCGGCCGCCTCCAGTTCGGCGAACTCGAAGCCCTGCGCCAACAACGCCTTGGTCATCGTGTCCCAGCCTGCGGGTGCGTACCCGCAACCGAAGGTCGACGCCGCAGCGGCGTCGAAGTTCCGTTCGGTGAGGTAGTCGCGCGCGATCTGGGCGTCGGGGGTTCGCAACTGCTCGGCGTAGTACTTCTGCGCGGCGGCGTTGGCGGCCACCAGGCGTGCACGGGTTCCGCGATCTCGTGCGACCGATGTCCCGCCACCCTCGTAGTGGATCTGATACCCGAGCCGGTCGGCGAGCTGCTCGACGGCCTCGACAAAGCTGACGTGCTCCTGCTTCTGCAAGAAGCTGTAGACGTCGCCACCCTCGCCGCAGCCGAAGCAGTGGAAGTGACCGTGATGCGGACGGACGTGGAACGACGGCGTCTTCTCGTCGTGGAAGGGACACAACCCTTTGAGCCGGTCCGCACCTGCCGGACGCAACGCGACGTAGTCGCCGATGATCTCCTCGATGCGTGTCTGTTCACGGATTGCCGTGATGTCACGATCGGGAATTCGGCCTGCCACGTCCCCAGTGTAGTGACCTCGGCGGTTCGGTCGTCCGCTACATCCACAAGCACGCGGACCGGCGCCAACCCGCCCGGCTTGCGACGACGGATCGGCTACGGTCGAGACCGGGGGGGCACGAGTCGTCGCACCGAGGAGTACCTATGGCTACACCGTCGTTGTCCACAGCAGAGCAGGCCCGACTCACCAGCGGCAAGAACTTCTGGCAGACCAAGTCCGAAGGCGGCCTGCCGTCGATCGCGATGACCGACGGCCCGAACGGACTGCGTAAACAAGAGGGCTCGTCGGACGCCCTCGGGTTGTCGGAGAGCGTTCCCGCGACCTGCTTCCCGCCCGCTGTCGGACTCTCCCAGACCTGGAACCCCGACCTCGCCGCCCGCATCGGCAAAGCCATCGGCACCGAGGCACTCGCCCGCCAGGTCTCGGTCGTTCTCGGCCCCGGTATCAACCTCAAACGCTCCCCACTCGGCGGCCGCAACTTCGAGTACTACTCCGAGGATCCTGTTCTCTCGGCAGCATTCGGCGAAGCGTGGGTACGCGGCGTGCAGAGCGTCGACGTGGGTGCGTCGCTCAAGCACTTCGCGGCCAACAACCAGGAGACCGATCGCATGCGGGTGAGCGCCGCGATCGACGAGCGCACACTGCACGAGCTGTACCTTCGAGCGTTCGGCCACATCGTCCGCACCGCCCGACCGTGGACGGTGATGTGCTCGTACAACCGCATCAACGGCGTCCACGCGAGTGAGAGCCGCGAACTGCTCACCGACATCCTGCGAGACACATGGGGGTTCGACGGCGTGGTGGTCAGCGACTGGGGCGCAGTTGTCGACCGTGTCCGCTCGGTGGCCGCCGGACTCGACCTGATGATGCCGTTCGGGGGCGACGAACTCGACGACGACGTGGCGGCTGCCGTGGACGACGGCCGCCTCGACCCGCAGGCACTGCAGGAGTCTGCCGACCGGATGATCGCGCTCGTCGAACGAGCAGCACCGCACATCCGTTCGGAGAACGGCACATTCGACGTCGACGCCCATCACGCGCTGGCACGCGAGGCCGCTGCCCAGGCAATCGTGTTGTTGCGCAACGACGACAACCTCCTCCCCTTCGACACCTCCGAATCGCTGGCCGTCATCGGCACGATGGCCGCGCAACCGCGTTATCAGGGCGGCGGGTCGTCGAAGGTCAACGCCACCAAGGTCGACATCCCGCTCGACGAGATCAAGAGCCATGCGGGCTCGGAAGTCGTCTACGCCGCCGGCTACACCACCGACGACAACGATTCCCAGAACCGCAGCGACCTCATTTCCGATGCCGTCGCCGCGGCGCGATCGGCCACCAACGTCGTGCTGTTCCTCGGGCTCGCCGAGCACCAGGAGTCAGAGGGATTCGACAGGACCACCATCGACCTTCCCGCCGATCAACTCGAACTCGCCGAGGCGGTTCTGGCCGCGAATCCCCGTACGGCCGTTGTGCTCTCACGCGGCGGAGTGCTCCGCGTCGCGCCGCTTCTCGCTCCCGCGATCCTCGACGGTGCGCTTCTCGGCCAGGCAGGCGGAGGCGCCATCGCCGACGTTCTGTTCGGTAGCGTCAATCCGTCCGGGCGACTGTCGGAGACCATCCCGCTGCGCCACGAAGACAACCCGAGCTACCTGAACTTTCCTGGCGAATTCCAGCACGTCACCTACGGCGAGGGACTGTTCATCGGCTACCGCTGGTACGACGCACGCAAGATGAACCTCTCCTATCCGTTCGGACATGGCTTGTCCTACACCGACTTCGACTACCGCAACCTATCGGTCACCGAGACCGCCGACGGCCTGGCCGTCGAGGTCACCATCGCGAACGTCGGTAGCGTCGACGGACGCGAGGTCGTGCAGGTCTATTCTGGCATCGAGACCTCGTCCGTCTCGCGACCGGTGCGCGAACTGAAGGCCTTCGCCAGCGTTGACGTCAAGGCCGGCGAAGAGCAGCGCGTCACCATCAGCGTGCCGCGGGATGTGTTGGCGTACTGGGATGTTCGCGTCCACGATTTCGTCGTCGAAGGCGCGACGTATCGGATCGACGTCGGAGCGTCGAGTCGCGATATCCGCCTGCACGCCGATGTCGAGGTCAAGGGAGACGAGATCACCATCCCACTGACCACCAATTCGACCATCGCCGAGGTGGTTTCGGTCCCCAGCGGCAAGGATGCGTTGACCGACCTGGTCAAGAGCTCCTTCCCCGACGTCACCGAGGCCGACGGACCGGGACTGCTGGCCATGATCGGCTCGGTTCCTGTCGACAGACTGCCCGAATTCACCACGGGCGCGGTCACCAAGAGGGCGCTGGCCGAGAAGCTCGACGCCGTCAACGTCGACGCCGGAAACTCATCCGCCGAGTAGTCGCCGATCGACGGCTACGCGCCACCTGCCGCTGAGGCATCCGCCGCACGGGCAGGAGCTTCGGACGGCGCCCCTGTCGTCGCACCCTCAGTCGTCGCGCCTTCAGTCGTCCCGCCCTCAGTCGTCGCGCCCTCGGAGCCGGCCGACCCCTCCGTTCCGTTCGACACGGTCGGACTGCTCGGCACAGCGGGTTCGGTGGGCACAGCGGGTTCGGTCGGCACCGGTGACGCGGGCGGCGACTCCACGACGCTCGATTCGGTTGCAGGCCCGGATGTTCCAGAGCTGTCCGAGGATTCGGGCGTGCTCGAGGATTCGGTCGTGGCAGCGGATTCGGTCGTGTCAGCGGATTCGGGGGCAGTCGCTCGCGGTTCGGACGTGGCTGCGGCTCTCGACAGACCCGTGGTCGTGCGTGCCGCCGCAGTCGCGGCGCCAGAGTCCGCCGCGTCGGCCGCCGTGGCGGAAGGCGTTTGGGCTGCGACGTCGGAGGCGCTCTGCGGATGGTCGTAAGCGCTGTCGACGATCTTTTTGAGCGGATCGTTGAGCGCGTCTGCGACAAACCCGAGTCCGATGAATCGCAGCGGCTGCAGCAGCGGGAGGTCGTGGGACGGAATCATCACGTAGGTGGTGTTGCCGTCGGTCCACCTGACATTGTTCGGATCGTCGGGATCGGCGTCCACATAGGCGAACGGGTGGACGTACAACATGCCTGCGATGGCATTCGCGTAGGCGATGAGGTTGAAGTGCGTCGGCCAATCCGCCCACCCGTCGTACTGCCGCCACAACTCGGTGACCTGGTAGCCGGTGTCAGTTGGTGTCTTCGGCAACCAGGGCGGGCTGTAGGTGTTCTCCGGGTTGCCAACGAGCAGAAACGACGTCGTCGACGGCGGCGCGTACGAGGATGCGTTCTGGCTCAGGTTGCGCAGCCAGAATGCCGCGACCTGGCCGCCCTGTGAGTACCCGAGAACCACGACGTTCTTGTCGCCGTCGCTACGAAACGCAGCGTCGAGCGCGAAGGCGCCGATCGAGATCGGACCAACCTCGCCGAGGACTCCCCGCAGATGCGACGGGTCAAGCGCTGCCGGAGTCCAGATCTTCGTGCAGTTCGGTTCAGCTTTCAGACACGCTCCCCGCAACAGCGTTTTCATCACGGGAAAAAGGTTGTAGTCGAGTGGTTCGAGCGTGTAAATCGATGTGTCCGACGACGGGGCCGGCAGTACCGCCGCAGTCGCCCGCGGACTACCACTGAACAACGCGAGACTGACCATGCTGCAGGCGAAGAATGCAATGATTCCAGTGTTGCTCAATCGACTCCGGAGGCGGGCCATCCGCGTCATTCCTTTCGACAGCCCCCGGAGGTCTCCCAAAACAAACTGTACGCATAGATAGCGAACCAGACGCGCGTTAATCCGAATTGGAATTGCCTTTTACGTCAATAAATTCACTGAACCCAGATACCGTAAGAATCCGCTTGTACAAACCGCGGCGAATCACAATGCACACGCAACTAGTCGATACATTCTGAAACCCTGGCGTATCCCGATTCTGGGTCGCATCCGAGTCCTGCGCGCTCCCGGGTGCCGGTGCACGCCAAGGCCCGGCCAGTCTGAACCTCAGCCGAGGTGCGCCTGGGCTCCGGAGTTCTGCTTGTCCATGCGCTCGAGGCGCCCCTCGGTCATCGACGCGATCTGATCGACGATGACGCGCAATCGCGCGGCGTCGGTCTCGGCGGCCTGCCAGGTCGGGACGAAGATCGGATCGAGTCCGCCAGGAGCCGCGGCCATCAACCATCCCGCGACTCGGTGGATACGCTCGCGTTGGCGGGCCTGGTGCGACTTGTGGCGTTCGTTGGAGAAGATGAATCGCAGCGCCAAGGTCTTGAGGATCGCGACCTCGGCGGCGATCAGCGGCGGCACCGTCAGATCGGCGTCGTAGCGAGCGATCGAGCGCCCACCGACCTGTTCGCGGGTACCCGTGATGGCGGCGGACGCAAACCTGCCGATAAGTTCGCTCGTGAGTCTCTTGAGTCGCACCGATGCGTCGAGACTGCCGTCGAACACCCCTACTACACGCACGATGTCCATTTGCGAGAGCCTGCCCGCGGCGTCGATCAGCGGTTCCGGTTCCAGCTCGGGAAACTCCGCGACACCTATCTCCGCCAGCGTGCGTTGATCGTCAGGGTCGCCGAGTGACCGGAGATCGATACGGTTGGCGATGACCCCGTCTTCAAGGTCGTGCACCGAGTATGCGACGTCGTCCGACCAGTCCATGACCTGTGCTTCGATGCACTGCCGATCGCCCGGCGCACCCTTGCGAACCCACGCGAGGGTGTCAGCGTCGTCGTCGTAGGCACCGAACTTGCGGGCCGGTGGCCGGCGCAGCCACGGGTACTTGAGCGTGGCGTCCAGCGACGCGCGGGTCAGGTTCAGGCCCGCGGAAGCACCGTCGGCGTCGAGCAGTTTCGGTTCGAGTCGAGTCAGGATGCGCAGGTTCTGCGCGTTGCCCTCGAACCCGCCGATGTCGACGGCAACCTCGTCGAGCGCTCGTTCGCCGTTGTGTCCGTACGGCGGATGCCCGATGTCGTGAGCGAGACCGGCGAGTTCGACGAGATCGGGCTCGCAGCCGAGACCGATCGCGATGCCGCGTCCGATCTGTCCCACCTCGAGCGAATGCGTGAGGCGGGTGCGCGGAGTATCACCCTCGCGTGGTCCGACGACCTGGGTCTTGTCCGCAAGCCGACGCAATGCGGCCGAATGGAGTACGCGCGCACGGTCGCGCGCGTACTCACTGCGGTGATCTGTCCTGGTACCGGGCAGGCTGGCTGTCTTCGCGCCCTCACGAACGATGCGCTCGACAGCCTCCTCGCCGTACTCAGCAGTCGGAGGTATACCGGTCAGGCCAGAGAGCGGGGTACTAGTCAAGCACCCAGCCCCGACCGACCGCGAAGTCGGTGACGCGCTGACGGATGGCGACGATCTGCTTGGCAGTCAGGTCACCGGAGGCGTCGAGGAGCAGTTCGGTGATCTCCTCGGTGAATGCCGCTGCATCGAGTGACCCGCCGCCTCCACGGGGACGTCGACGGTCGGCTCCGTGCGAGCGGTCGGAACCGTGCGACCGACCGTGGTGGTCGTGTGAATCACGACGATGTGGGCGCCCCGATCCCGACTCGTCGGCGGGCGCTTCTTCGGTGACCGCGACGTTGACCGCCTTGGCTCCGCGGTCGGTTTCCTCGATGTCGAACGAGACCTTGGCGCCCGGCTTCAGCGAATCCTCGTCGATATCGATGTCATTGATGTGCAAGAACACATCGGCACCGCCGGACTCCGGAGCCAAGAATCCGAATCCTCTGTTCGTGTCGTAATGAACAACTTTCCCGCTGACCGCCACGACTCCACTCACTCTCCTCGCCGCCCGGTCGGACCCCGTGTCCGACCGCGCACGGCAACTCTTCTCAATTGTGACAGACCACCGCAGGTCAGGCCTACCCAACGACCGACTGGCGAACCGCAGACGTCACGCCCCGAGCAGTTTGCTCCCCAGATATTCGACGACGCGGTCGAGCGCGATCCGCTCCTGGCTCATCGTGTCGCGTTCGCGAATCGTCACGGCCTGGTCGTCGAGGGTGTCGAAATCGACCGTCACACAGAACGGCGTTCCGACCTCGTCCTGCCTGCGGTAACGCTTTCCGATCCCCTGGGCGTCGTCGAAGTCGACGTTCCAGTACTTGCGCAGTTCCGCGGCGAGGTCCTTGGCCTTCGGCGACAGCTTCTCGTTGCGCGAGAGCGGAAGCACCGCCACCTTCACCGGAGCGAGTCGACGATCGAGGCGGAGCACAGTACGAGTATCGGTGCCGCCCTTGGCATTCGGCACCTCTTCCTCGGTCAGCGCGTCACACAGGAACGCCATCACCGAACGCGTCAGACCGGCGGCGGGCTCGATCACGTAGGGGGTGTACCGCTCGCCCGTCGCCTGGTCGAAGAAGGACAGGTCTTCACCCGAATGCTTGGCGTGGGTGGACAGATCGAAGTCGGTGCGATTGGCAACGCCTTCGAGTTCGCCCCACGGGTTACCCGAGAAGCCGAACTTGTACTCGACGTCGACGGTGCGCTTGGAATAGTGCGACAGCTTTTCCTTGGGATGGTCGTAGAGCCGCAGGTTCTCCGGATTGATACCGAGATCGGTGTACCAGGCGAAGCGTTGATCGATCCAGTACTGGTGCCATTCCTCGTCTTCACCCGGCTTGACGAAGAATTCCATCTCCATTTGCTCGAACTCGCGAGTACGGAAGATGAAGTTGCCGGGGGTGATCTCGTTACGGAAGCTCTTGCCGATCTGTGCGATGCCGAACGGCGGCTTCTTGCGCGAGGTCGTCATGACGTTCTTGAAGTTGACGAAGATTCCCTGAGCGGTCTCCGGACGGAGGTAGTGCAGCCCCTCCTCGTCGTCGACCGGCCCCAGGTAGGTCTTCATCAATCCGCTGAACGCACGCGGCTCGGTCCAGTTGCCCGGCTGACCCGTCTCCGGGTCGTTGATGTCGGCAAGCCCGTTCTCCGGAGGATGTCCGTGCTTGAGTTCGTACGCCTCGATCAGGTGGTCGGCGCGGTAGCGCTTGTGGGTGTACAGCGATTCGACGAGCGGATCGGTGAAGACCTCGACGTGGCCACTGGCTTCCCACACGGGCCGCGGGAGGATGACGGACGAATCGAGTCCGACGACGTCGTCGCGACTGGTGACCATGCTCCGCCACCACTGCCGCTTGATGTTCTCCTTGAGCTCCACTCCGAGCGGCCCGTAATCCCACGCCGACCGTGTTCCGCCGTAGATCTCGCCGCTCGGGTACACAAGACCCCGACGCTTGGCGAGGTTGACGACGGCTTCGACTTTGGCAGGGGCAGCATTCGACGGGCGGGAGGCCACAGGGATCTTTCTCCACGGACGTTGGGACAGGTCACAAACTTTTCGCCGGCACGCTGGCCGGCAACCCTTACAGCCTAGCCGTCCGCTGACGACGCCTGACCAGCGCCGTGGAGCATCCTCCGGTCCGAGCAGCGCGACCAGTGGGGCGTCGACCACAAATGACAACCACTTCCCTTAAGATGGAGAGATGGGAACTCGCGGCCAGTGTTCAGACGGCCTCGGCTCGCGCGGCGTCGGTGCCCGCGACGTCGCTGCGCGTGAGGCTGCCAGCGACCTGCTCCGGGCACTCGCATCGCCCATGCGGATCGCCATCGTGTTGGCACTGCAGGAAGACGCCCGCTGCGTGCACGAACTGGTGGGCTCGCTCGGCGTGAGCCAGCCATTGGTCAGCCAACACCTGCGAGTTTTGAAGGACGCCGGCGTCGTGAGCGGCGAACGCAATGGCCGCGAGATCATGTACTCGCTGATCGACGACCACCTCGCACACATCGTCACCGACGCCCTCACACACGCAACCGAGCCTCGTCCGACGCCGCAGACACGTGACCCCGACGCGCCCGCCACGAACACCACGGCCGCAGCGACAACACAGCGATCGACCGCGCACAGCGACGAAACGAAACGATGAGCAGCACCGACACGACTAACAACGCCGCGACCACCGACACCACGGGCCGCGAGCGTCCCGTCACCGGAATCCGTTCCACGCGACAACGCGCGGCAATCGCCGACGCACTGTCGGAGGGCGACGACTTCCGCTCGGCACAGGAGCTTCACGAGCAACTCAAAGCCCGTGGCGAATCGATCGGTTTGACCACCGTCTACCGCAACCTGCAGGCGCTGAGCCAGGCCGGACAGATCGACGCACTCTGGGACGGTTCGGGCGAGATGCGTTACCGCAACTGTTCGTCGGTGCATCACCACCACCTGGTGTGCCGGGTGTGCGGCACGACGGTCGAGGTGCAGGCAGATCCGGTGGAGCGCTGGGCGTCGAAGATCGCGGCAGAACACGGCTTCAGCGACATCCACCACACCGTCGAGGTGTTCGGGGTGTGTGCCGACTGCCGCGCCGCGCGCTGACTTGAGTCGGCGCGAGTATGTTCGGCGGGGTTCAGCTCGCGTCGACGAGCTTACGGGCGATGTCGTCGCCGCCGGACAGTACGATGTGCAGCACCGTCAGCAATGGGATGTCGGTGAGGCCGTCGGCCGGAAATGTGTAGTACTGCAACACATCTGTGGTCACGCCGGTCAGATCGGAGCGTCGTAGGTTACCGAAGCTCAGCGTCGCGTCGAGTTCTTCGACGTCGGAACGGAGCGCGTCGGTGTTGGGAAGGTTGAGCGCGAGCAACTGTGTCACCGAGACCACCTGAAGGTCGTCGGCCAGCGAGATGACACGAACCGACGCCCGCGTCGAGCCGACAGCGACGACCACTGATTCGGCGTCGACGTCGGTGACGTCGCCGATCTCGGTCAGGAGCGTGGCCACCCTTTCGAGTAGAACCTGTTGCGCGGCAGAGGAATTCGGGCTCGACTCATTGCTCACCGACGACTCACGCTCACTCCGTCGTCATCACGCCGCCGAAGCGGCGGTCGCGTGATGCGTACTCGACACACGCTGCCCACAGGTCGCGGCGATCGAAGTCGGGAAACAGCTTCTCCTGATAGACCATCTCGGCGTATGCCGACTGCCAGAGCAGGAAGTTCGAGATGCGCTGCTCCCCCGACGGACGCAGGAACAGGTCGACATCGGGCATGTCCGGCTCGTCGAGATACTTTGCGAACGACGCCTCGGTGATCCGCTCGGGATCGAGCTCGCCCGCCGCGGCGCGTCGAGCGATCTCCTTTGCCGCGTCGGCGATTTCGGCCCGCCCACCATAGTTCACACACATGGTGAGGGTCATGACCGTGTTGTCCTTGGTCAGTTCCTCCGCGACCTCGAGTTCTTTGATCACGCTGCGCCACAGGCGTGGTCGGCGTCCGGCCCAGCGCACGCGCACGCCCATCTCGTTCATCTCATCGCGACGGCGACGGATCACGTCGCGGTTGAAGCCCATCAGGAACCGGACCTCGTCGGGGCTGCGAGACCAGTTCTCCGTCGAGAACGCGTACGCCGAGAGCCACGTGACGCCCATCTCGATGCAGCCACAGACGGTGTCCATGAGCACCGCCTCGCCACGCTTGTGCCCCTCGGTGCGTGGCAGCCCGCGCTCGGTGGCCCACCGGCCGTTGCCGTCCATCACGAGCGCGACGTGGCGAGGGATCAGTTCGGTGGGCAATGCGGGTGGTGTGGCGCCGCTCGGATGCGGGTCGGGTGGACGAACCGCGCGTCGTTCCTGTGCTGCGGCTTGCTTTGCCCGTTCATCCCGAGCCGCGGACCGCGACCGTAGCGCCATCGCCGGCTCCTCTCACATTCGGTGAAACCAGACTATGAGGGGTTGCGCGTTCGATGAGCGGCAGGGTGCGCAATTGGCGCTCGAGATGCCATTGCAGATGCGCGGCGACCAATTCGCTGGCTTGACGTCGTAGCGACTCGGTCGCGTCCGTGGTGTGCTCCCACTGCCCTCGGTACAGCGAGTCCATGAGGTCGAGGACTCCGGGCGACGGGGTCGCGGCTCCCGGCGGACGACAGTGCAGGCATACCGCACCGCCGGCAGCGACGTGGAACGCCCGATGCGGGCCAGGCGAAGCGCAGCGTGCACAGACATCCAAGGCGGGCATCCAGCCGGCACAGTGCATCGCCCTGAGCAGGAAGGCGTCGAGGATCAGCCCGCCCGGGCGCCGATCAGCTGCCAGCGCCTCGAGGGCACCGACGGTGAGCCGGTGCAACTGTGGGGCGGGAGCACGTTCCTCACCGGCAAGGCGTTCCGCGGTCTCGAGGACGGCGCACGCCGTGGTGTAGCGGGCGTAGTCGGCGACGATCGCATCGGCGAACGCGTGGATCGAATGAACCTGTGTGACGACGTCGAGGTTGCGTCCCGGATAGAGGTGGATGTCGACGTGAGCGAACGGTTCCAGCCGAGCACCGAACTTCGACCTCGTCCGACGCACACCCTTGGCGACCGCACGCACCAATCCGTGCTCCGCGGTCAGCAATGTGATGATGCGGTCGGCCTCGCCGAGCTTGTGCTGACGCAGCACAACCGCTTCATCCTGGTAGAACCTCACCCTGCCATTGTTCCATCGGGCACCGACATGGTCCGTCGAGACATGCCGCTAACCGCTGCCACTTCCGGAGTCGTCCGGTTCGCGCTCGTGGGCACCGACGTGAGTACCGGTCGACGCCTCGCGCTTGCGCACGCTGGCGCCCGCGACCCCGGCCACATGCTGTGGTGCCGGCGTGGTGATCGTCGGGAGACTGCCGCTACCGCCGTCGAAGATCTTGGCCATCCGCGGCGAGAGCCGCATGCCACCGGGGAAGCGATGCCAGCCCTTGTGGTCGTAGTACTTGGTTCCCACCCAGCCCAGCAGTCCGCCCACGATGAGCCCGACGATCGTCTGGATCACGGCACGGCCGAGGCCCGCATCCCAGTCGGCATCGAAGTACAGGATCGACCGAATCCCGAGGTACACCAGATGCATCGGCTCGAACGACGCGATCCAGGCGAACAATCGCGGGCTGGCCTCCAACGGCACGGTGCCGCCCGACGACGGCAGGCCGAGAATCACGAAGAACACCAGATTCAGGATCAGACCCGGGTTTCCGAAGACGGCCATCGCCGACGCCGCCGACACACCGACGGCGAAGATCACCAACACCGAATACGTCCACAACACAAACGCATTCGGTAACGAGGTCCCCACCGCCGTACACACCCCGACATACAGCGCCGACTGGATGAACGCGATCAGCAACATGATCGTCCACTTGGCGGCGAGAGTTCCCCAGCGCGAGATCGGCAGTCGCAGACGCAGTTGGTAGAACGGGCCGAACTCGATGGGCGTCTGGCCGAGCGCGGCGTCAACCACGATGCTCACCATCATCGCACCGGTGAAGCCGGCGAGAATCAACAGAAGTGTGTAGTAGAAGGCCGACAAGCCGTTCCCGGAGCCCTCGGGCAGCGGATTGGGTTCGACGGTCCGCACGTCCACCGGCTGCGAGAGAGCAAGCTGAGCCGCACCACTGAATGGCACGTTGGCCTTCGCGAGTTGTTCACTCACCGACTGCGTGAGTTGGTCACCCACCTGCTTGTTGACCTGCGTCGACACGCGTTCGGAGAACTGTGTCGTGATGGCTGAGGCGAACGTTCCCGAGCCACGATTGATGTAGATGTCGATCGGCAGCTTCTCGGGCTTGGCCTGCAGCACCGCCGATTGGCCAAGTGCCACAGCCCGATTGGTGAAGTTCGGGCTGATGATCACGACGCCGTAGACCTTGCCCGTGTTCAACTCGTTCAGCGCGGTGGTGCGGTCGGTCTTGTGCACCGCGATCCCACTCTTCGCCGCCTCGTCGATGATGCCCTTGGCGATCTGGTCGCCGTAGTTCTGCTTGTCCGTCCCGCCGTCGGCGTTGGGAACCTCGCCACCGTTGTCCTGGTTGGCCAATGCGATCGGGAAGTCGTGCAGATTGCGTTCCGGATCGGCGATAGCGCCCATGTACAACGCCGCCATGAACGACATGATGACGACGACGAGCAACACCGGTAGGACCCAGAACTTGGGCGCACCCAGCACCTCTGAGATCGTGCTGACCGCCTGCTCCTCGTGCGGGTATCCGTCAGCGCCGGTCTGCGCGGACCCACTCTCGTCGGTGAGAGTCTCCGTGCTGTGACCGTCGTTGTCGTGACTGTCGTGATCGTGACCGTCTTGATCGTGACCGTCTTGCGTCGAATCGACCGCGTCGGCTGGTGCCGATTCGTCCGATCCCTCGTGCTTGCCCACCGTCGTACCTCCTGAAGAGATCGGCCGTCAGAAGCCCATTCGTCCCAGCTGTTTGGGGTCTCGCTGCCAGTCCTTTGCCACTTTCACGTGCAGATCCAGGTAGACCTTCACGCCGAGCAGGTTCTCGATCTGCGCCCGAGCAGTGGTACCCACCTGCTTGAGACGCGAACCCTTGTGTCCGATGATGATGCCCTTCTGACTGTCGCGCTCCACGTAGAGAATCGCGTGGACGTCGACCATCGGTGCCTGATCGGGGCGTCGGTCCTCGCGCGGGATGACCTCCTCGATCACGACCGCCAGCGAATGCGGCAACTCGTCGTGCACACCCTCGAGCGCGGCCTCGCGGATGAACTCCGCCATCAGGACCTGCTCGGGTTCGTCGGTCAGCTCGCCGTCGGGGTAGAACGCGGGGCCCGGTTCCATCAGCGAGACGAGGACGTCTGTGAGTACGTCGAGCTGCGCGCCGCTGGTCGCCGACACCGGAACCACCTCGGACTCGCTGCCGAGCAGGTTGCTCAGTGCGAGCAGTTGGGCCGCGACCTTGTCGGTTGTGACACGGTCGATCTTTGTCACGACGCCGAGAACCGTCGTCTTGGGTGCCATCTGTCGCACCTGCGACACGATCCACCGGTCACCGGGACCGATCGCCTCGTCGGCCGGGATGCAGATCCCGATGACATCGACCTCTGAGTAGGTGTCGCGGACGAGATCGTTGAGTCGTTGCCCGAGGAGTGTGCGCGGTCGGTGCAGACCGGGGGTGTCGACGATGATCAGCTGAGCGTCCGGCCGGTTCACGATTCCACGAATGGTGTGCCGTGTGGTCTGAGGACGATTCGACGTGATCGCGATCTTCTCGCCGACGAGGGCGTTCGTGAGCGTCGACTTTCCCGTGTTGGGCCTGCCGACGAAACAGACGAATCCTGAGCGGAACTCGTCGCTCATGAGTCGACGCGATCGACGACGGCGCCGCTTCCGTCGGCGACGATCAGAGGCGCCGACGGGCTGATCTCGTGCAGGGTCGCCAGGCCGGGATCGTCGGCCCGGCCGCCGACGACGACGGCTGCCTCGAACTCGCCTGCACCGCTGCCGAGCGCTGTCGCGAGCGCGACCTGAAGACCCGTCAACCGCAGCGAGCGCGTCTCGACGTCTGCCCCGGCGTAGGTACGCCCGTCACCGTCGCGAACTGCCGCCCCCGATGCGGTCTCCGCGCGGGCGCGCGCTCCCCGGGCGAGCACGACGAGTTTGTTGTCCTCGTCGTCGAGTGTCTGGGTCACCTGTGATCCTTGCCGTTGCGTGCGTGAACCGACGTGCCGCGGTCCGAGCCGTTCCGCTCAGAGTATTCCCCATCGGTGTCGGTGTCGGCGTCACGCACTCGGCGCAGCGCGCCCGCGTCGGAATCCGCGCGGGCGTCACCGCGTCGTCGATCACGCCGTACATCGTCGTCATCCCGCGACGTGGCGTCTGCGTCGTCATCATCGGCAGATTCCAACTTGGTCACCAACACAGTGGTGATACGTTGGCGCCCTTGCTGATTGGGGCCTCCCTCTGCGACAAGCCGCAGTCCGTGCGATTCGACGTCTGCACCTGGCAGCGGCACGCGGCCCAACTCCAGCCCGACGAGTCCACCGACGGTTTCCACCTCGTCGTCGTCGATCTCGATGTCGAAGAGTTCGCCGAGATCCTCGACGGGCAGCCGTGCCGACACCCGAACGCGGCCATCACCCAGATCCTCGATCGGAGCGACCTCGTCGGTGTCGTACTCGTCGGTGATCTCACCCACGATCTCCTCGAGTACGTCCTCGATGGTGACCAGGCCTGCGATGCCCCCGTACTCGTCGACAAGGAGCGCCATGTGGTTGCGGGTGCGCTGCATGTCGGCGAGGACCTTGTCCAGTGGCTTCGAGTCGGGCATGAACTCGGCCGGACGCATGAGATCTCGCACCCGGATGACTGTGATCGGTTCTCCCGCATTCAACGTCGACGCGAGATCTTTGAGGTAGACGACGCCGAGCACGTCGTCGGGATTCTCACCGATCACGGGTATGCGCGAATGCCCGGACCGCAGTGCCAGATTCAGCGCCTGCGCGACGGTCTTGTCGTCTTCGATCCAGATCATCTCGGTGCGCGGGACCATCACCTCGCGGGCGTTGGTGTCTCCGAGGTCGAACACGGATTGGATCATCCGGCGCTCATCTGCCGCGACCACACCGCTTGCCTCCGCGAGGTCGACGACCTCCCGCAACTCGACCTCGGTGGCGAACGGGCCGTTGCGGTAACCGCGTCCGGGGGTCAACGCGTTGCCGATGAGGATGAGAAGTCGGGTGACCGGTGTCAGCAGCACACCGAGGGCCTGCAGGAACACCGCCGAGGCCAGCGCGACGCTGTAGGCGTGTTGCCTGCCCAGCGTGCGAGGCCCGACCCCCGCCGCGATGTAGGAGAGCACGGTCATGCCCGCGATCGTGACGACGAGCCCCCAGCCGACCCCGAGCGCATCGACGGCCGCGACAGCGGCGAGTGCGACCGCTGCGGTCTCGCAGGCGACGCGAAGGAACACGGCGAGCCCGACGTAGGTGGCGCGCGCATCCAACACCGACACGAGCCTGCGCGCACCGGCACGCTGCTCTTTGACCATGTCTTCGACACGAGCGATCGACACCGTCGACACCGCGGTGTCGACCGCGGCGAACACGCCTGCGAAAGCGAGCAGTACCAGAGCGACGATGAGGAACCAGATGTCTTGCGACAAGGTCACGTGTCCTTGGCCGGGGTCTGACCCGAGTCGGGGGCGTCGGGAGCCGCGTCGACCGACGCGACGTCGGAGAAGCCGATGTTGGTCAACAGCTTGGTGTCACGATCGGACTGTCGCTGCACCTGCGCGACGCGGTGACGTTCGGCGTAGAACTCTTCGAGGATGCTGTTCTGCAGCCCGAACATCTCCTTTTCCTCCTCCGGCTCGGCGTGGTCGTAGCCGAGGAGGTGCAGGACACCGTGGATCGTGAGCATCGCGAGTTCATGGTCGAAGGAGCGTCGTGCCTCCTTGGCTTGACGCTTCGCGAATGCGGGGCAGATCACGATGTCCCCGAGGATCGCCGGACCGGGTTCCGCGGCGTCGGGGCGGCCGCCGGGTACGAGTTCGTCCATCGGGAAGCTCATGACGTCGGTCGGGCCGGGCAGGTCCATCCACTGGACGTGCATGTCGGCCATCGTGTCCTCGTCGACGAGAAGCAGCGAGAGCTCGGCTGCCGGATTGACATCCATCGCCCCCACGGCGAACCGCGCGGCGCCGATGATCAGTTCCGCCGGGGCCTCGACGCCCGACTCGTTGGCGAGTTCGATACTCATGAGCGTCGTCCCTGTCCCGCGGCGCGTCGAGCCGCACGATTGCCACCCTGGGCCCCGGCGTCACGCAACCGACCCGACGAACGGTGTGCCTCGTCGTCGCGACCGTATGCATCGACGATGTCGGCCACCAGGCGATGACGCACGACATCGGAGCTGTTCAGATGCGAGAAGTGGATGTCGTCGATGCCCTCGAGAATGCGCGTCGCGGCGTTGAGGCCGCTCTGCGCTCCGCCGGGCAGGTCGACCTGCGTGACGTCGCCGGTGACGACGACCTTCGACCCGAACCCGAGACGGGTCAGGAACATCTTCATCTGCTCGCTGGTCGTGTTCTGCGCCTCGTCGAGAATGATGAAGGCGTCGTTCAACGTGCGCCCACGCATGTACGCCAGCGGCGCGACCTCGATGACGCCCGCCGCCATGAGCTTCGGTATCGACTCCGGGTCGATCATGTCGTGCAGAGCGTCGTACAGCGGCCGCAGGTACGGGTCGATCTTCTCGCTGAGCGTTCCCGGAAGGAAGCCGAGCCGCTCCCCTGCCTCGACTGCCGGGCGCGTGAGGATGATGCGGTTGACCGCTTTGCCCTGCAGCGCCTGGACCGCCTTGGCCATCGCGAGGTACGTCTTGCCGGTTCCCGCTGGTCCGAGCCCGAACACAATGGTGTTGTTGTCGATGGCGTCGACGTACTTCTTCTGGTTGAGCGTCTTGGGCCGGATCGTCTTTCCGCGGCGGGAGATGATGTCGAGCGACAGCACCTCTGCCGGCGACTCCGACGACCCTTCGCTCAACATCGACACGCTGTGCCGCACGAGATCAGGGGTGAGCGGAGTTCCGCGTCCCACCAGGTCGACCAGTTCGGCCACAACTCTTTCCGACGCCGCGACGTCGGCCTGCTGACCGCTGAGCGTCACCTGGTTGCCGCGAACATGGATATCGGCGGGGAGCAGCTTCTCGAGGGTGCGCAGGTTGATGTCACTTGCCCCGAGCAGGCCAAAGACCACCTCGGGAGAGATTTCCACGTTGGAGGTGACCACAGGTCTGCCCCCTGATGTTCCGCTGCTCGGCGCGTTCACGTCGGGGGTGCCGTCACTCACGTATGCAATCACTCCTGGTGTCTGGGGCTTTGGGCTCTATGCGTGCACTCGGATTCGGATCGAATCCGTGTCCGATACGAGTCTATCGCGCCACAACGGCCGATCAGCAGGCAATATTCCGGGCACCGTGGTGCCACGCCACACCGCCCCCGGCACTCAGATCCCGAGAACGCGCAGTGTCTGCCGGTTACACACGCTTCGCGGATCGACGAAGGCATCGTGCCCCTCGTCGGGCACCACGATGAGCTCCGCGGATTGCCCTCGCGCACAGACTGTTTCGACGTAATGCCTGCTGACGTCGACGGGGATCGCGGTGTCGAGGGTGCCGTGAATGGCGACGACGTGTGCGTCGAACGGCTCCTGTTCGATCGGCGACGCCTGCCGGTAGCGCTCTGGCATGGCGTCGTACGGGCCTCCCATCAACCCCTCGACGGAGGGTCGCGCGGCACGACCGGCACCCACGAGATCCAGTGCCGATGCCTGCGCGACGACCGTGGTGATGGACGTCGACGCTGTCTTCGCTCCGAGCTGCGCCACCGACCAGAGCGCGAGTTGCCCACCTGCGGAGTGTCCGACGACGGCCACGTCGGTCCAGTCGACGCACGCCCGCAGGTCGGGTTCGAGTGCGTCGGGAATCTCGGTATCGAGCGCCTCGATCGCGGAGCGGACGTCGGTTCCCGTCGCGGGCCACCCGGCACCCGCTTCACCGATACGTCGATACTCGACGTTCCACACCAGGGCGCCCCGCTCGGCGTACTGCCGCGCGATCGCCGATTCGATGGTCAGGCTGAACTCGGTTGTCCAGTAGCCGCCGTGCACGAGCACTACCGGGCGCATCCGGTCCGGACGGTCGTCGGCGCTTGCGACGTGGTAGAGGTGACCGAACTGCGACGGCTCGGGTCCGTACGCGATCTTCGTGCGGTGTACCGCGCACCGCTTCACCGCTCCCACCTATCGGTGAGAACGCCGATCGCTCCGAGCGCGACGGCGGCGGCGGCCGACGTCCGCAGTACCTCGGGACCCAGGACCACCGAGGTCGCCCCCAGCGCCGTCAGATCGGCGATCTCGGCGTCGTCGAGTCCACCTTCCGGCCCCACCACGAGGGCGATCTCGGAGGCACCTGCCAGCGGTAGCGACCGCAGCGGCACTGCGCCGTCCTCGTGCAGCACCGCGACCACACCACCGTCTGCGGCGACGCCCGCGCAGATCGCGCGCACATCCATCGTCGTCGCGAGGTCGCCGATGTCGGGGATCCACGGGCGTCGACTCTGCTTTGCCGCCGCGGACGCCGCAGCCTTCCACTTCGCAATTCCCTTGTCCGCCTTGCCAGTCCATCGCGCGACGCACCGCGCGGACTGCCAGGGCACGATGCGATCCGCACCCGCCTCCGTCGCAAGGTCGACGGCGAGCTCCGAACGCTCGGCTTTCGGAAGCGCCTGGATGACCGTGACGGTCGGGCGCGGACGGTCGATGAAGGTGTATCCGTGAGCGCGCGCGACGAGCGTGTCCTTCGAGCGGATCGCCTCGACTGCGCAGTCGGCGACAGAACCCCGGCCATCACCGACGAGAAGTTGCTCGCCGACTCCGAGGCGGGTGACGGTCACGGCGTGCCGCCCCTCGCTACCGGCGAGCACGACCTCACCGCCCACGCGAGGCACCTCGTCGACCCAGAACAGCGGAGGACTCACCGACGTCGACCCTTCAGCTCACGATCCACTCGTCGCGCCACTCCGCTGTGACCTGTCAGCGTCCGGCGAAGGCGTTACGAAGCCGCGAGAACAGACCGCCGGGCGCCGCGGCGGCAGTGGTGGTGACCAGATCGATCTGCTCCCCCGACGTCTCGCGATACGCTGAAAGCGCCGCCGACTGTCCGGCGTCGAGCTTGGTCGGTACATGCACGTCGAGGTGCACGTGCAAGGTGCCGCGCACACCGCTGTTCACATGGGGCATACCCTGCCCGCGAACCTTGACCACCTGGCCGGGCTGAGTACCCGGCTCGATGGCGACGGTGATGTCGTCGCCGAGGATCGATGCAACCGTGAACTCAGCACCGAGCGCGGCGTCGGCCATCGGCACCCGCAGCGTGCAGTGCAGATCGTCCTTGTCGCGGATGAAGACGTCGTGCGGACGCTCGGAGACCTCGACATACAGGTCGCCTGCGGGTCCACCACCCATGCCGACCTCGCCCTGGCCTGCCAGGCGGACCCGCATACCGCTCTCGATACCCGCGGGGATGCGCACCGTCATGGTGCGTCGCGAACGCACGCGGCCGTCGCCGCCGCACTTGTGACACGGATCCGGGATGACCTCGCCCGTGCCGTGGCAGGTCGGGCATTCGCGGACGGTCATGACCTGGCCGAGGATCGAGCGCTGCACGGCCTGGATCTCGCCCGCACCCCTACAGGTGTCGCACGTGACGGGCTTGGAGTCGCCATTGGTGCCCGAACCTTGGCAGACGTCGCAGAGGATGGCCGTGTCGACGGTGATCTCTTTGTTGACACCGGACGCGCACTCTTCGAGTGTCAGTTCCACCGATACGAGGGCCGGTTCGCCGGGCTGCACGCGTCCCTTGGGTCCGCGACTTCCGCCGAAGCCACCGCCCCCACCGAAGAACGCCTCGAAGACGTCGCCGAGGCCGCCTCCACCGAAGCCTCCTGCGAATCCACCGGCGCCGGGCCCAGCCAACGGATCACCGCCCGCGTCGACGATTCGACGCTTCTCCGGGTCACTGAGCACCTCGTAGGCGGTGGTGACCTCTTTGAAGCGCTCCTCCTCGTTGGGGTTCACGTCGGGATGCAGTTCTCGGGCCTTCTTGCGATATGCCCGCTTGATCTCCTGGTCGCTGGCACCCTTCGCCACGCCAAGAACTCCGTAGTAGTCAGTTGCCACGCTGTCGTCCGGTCCTCTGTGTCCGGGCCGGTCTATCCGGCCCCGCTATGTACGGTCTCGATTCCCAGCATGCGCCGGGGGTCGATTCCCAGCATGCGCCGGGACTGGGCAGTCCGGCTCGGTGCCGGGAATGTGACGGGATGGTTCGCTGCGCGTCGCGCCGATCAGCGCTCGGCGAGGACCTCTCCCACATACTTCGCAACGGCCGCCACCGAGGCGATTGTTCCCGGGTAGTCCATGCGGGTCGGGCCAACCACGCCAACGCTGCCGAATATCGTTCCCGATGCACCGTACCCTGTGGAGACCACCGAGGTTCCACGGAGGTTCTCGGTTTGCGTCTCCTCGCCGATCTGCACGGTGACGCGGCCCATCCGCTGTGTCGTCGCCAACAACTTGAGCACGACCACCTGCTCCTCGAGCGCTTCGAGCACCGTGTCCATGCCGCCGTTCATCGGAGCAAAATCAGCGGCAGAGCGCGCCAGATTCGACGTTCCGCCGAGCACAAGACGGTCGACGCCGCGTTCGACGAGGGTCTCGACCAGGACGGTCGCGAGCCGGATGACCTCGTCGCGAATATCGCCGGGGGCCTCGTTGGCGAGTTCGGCGACTGCTGCGGACGCCTCCTCGAGACGCTTGCCGTGGAGTGCCGCCGAGAACATGTCACGCAGCCGTGAGATGTCGTCCTCGGAACGGTCGGCACCGAGCGCCACCATCCGCTGCTCGACGCGACCGGTATCGGTGATGACCACCAGCAGCAGACGCGACGGCGACAACGTGACCACCTCGAGGTGGCGGACCGTCGCCGTCGACAGCACGGGATATTGGATGACCGCGACCTGCCTGGTCAACTGTGCGAGCAGGCGCACAGACCTCCGCAGCACGTCGTCGAGGTCGACGCCGCGGTCGAGAACGGACAGGATGGCCCGACGTTCCGCCGCCGACAGCGGCTTGACCTCGCTGATCCGGTCGACGAACATCCGGTAGCCCTTGTCGGTGGGAACACGACCGGAGCTGGTGTGCGGCTGCGCGATGTAGCCCTCCGCCTCGAGCACGGCCATGTCGTTTCGGACCGTCGCACTCGACACACCGAGATGGTGTCGTTCGACCAAGGCCTTGGAACCGATGGGTTCCTGCGTGTCCACGTAGTCGGTCACGATGGCACGCAGCACCTCGAACCGCCGATCGTCGGTCGCCGACACGTCCGCCACACCTCCTCGGGGCCTACTGTGCAATAAGCTTCAGGGCAAATGAGCTCTGGGCAAATGAGCTCTGGGCAATAAACTCAGGCACATACAGTCTGGTCAATCCAGTTCGCAGACTCCATCCTAAGCGACGGCCGACGACGAATCGGGGCCATCGCGCGGGCGTAAGTCGCCGTGAGCCGGCCCGGACTGCTCAGGAGCCGGGACGACTCGAAAGAGAAAGACAGTGAGAGCGTCGGGATGATTTTCAAGGGTGTGCGGGAGGGGAAGCCCTACCCCGACCACGGATTGTCGGTCCGCGGGTGGGCCAAGATCCCTCCTCGTCAGCTACGACTCGACGAACTCGTCACCGTCACCACAGTGCTGGCTCTCGACAAACTCCTCAGCGAGGACTCGACGTTCTACGGCGACCTGTTCTCCCATGTCGTGCGCTGGCAGGGCGACCTCTATCTCGAGGACGGCCTGCACCGCGCGGTGCGTTCGGCGCTCCGGAACCGGCACATCATCCACGCACGGCTACTCGACCTCGACGCCTATGACCTCTCACCGGGCGCTCTACCCCTCGAGGAACAACTCGACGACACCGCCGAGATTCCGACGACGTCGAGCCGTCCGACCCGACCGGTCGAGCCACCTCGAAGCCCCTCCGGCCAGGGCGGCGCGCATCGTCGACCGACCCGCGGCACGGGCTGGTCGACGCCGCCACGCCGACCCTGATCCGACGCTCCCCTACCTACCCGCCCTCACACCTCCATCGTCTTCTCGGTCGGCAGGTCGTAGACGGGACACTCGGCGACTCCGATCGTGTCGCGGGTGATCGCCTCGACGGCCGCCTGCGTTGCCTCCGCATCGTTGACCCAGTTCTTGTAGAAGTCGAACGGGCAATCGGCAACCCCCTTGTCGCCGTCACCACCGGCGAGCACACCGGTGTAGCCGCGATGGAGAAGTTTGAAGAGGTGATTCTGCGACTGGTCGTATTTGCGGGCATCCCGGATGGTCGACAGTGACAGTTGCGCGAACTGGATGCCGTAGTCCTCCTCGCCGCACTCGCCGAGTGTTCGACCGTCGAATCCGATGATCGAGCTGTGACCGAAGTAGGTGTAGACGCCGTCCCATCCGGTGGCGTTCGCGACGGCGACGTAGCAGTTGTTCGCCCACGCCATCGCCTTCGCCATGAGCACCTGCTGGTCCTTGGCGGGGTACATGTATCCCTGCGGACGCACGATGAGTTCCGCACCCTTCATCGCGCAATCGCGCCAGATCTCCGGGTAGTTGCCGTCGTCGCAGATGATCAACGAGATCTTCATGCCCTTGGGACCGTCGGTCACATACGTCTGACCACCGGGGTACCAGCCCTCGATGGGCGTCCACGGCAAGATCTTTCGATACTTCTGCACGATCTCACCCTCGTCATTGATCAGGACGAGGGTGTTGTACGGCGGCTTGTTCGGGTGGTCTTCGTGGCGCTCACCGGTGATCGAGAAGACACCCCAGGTCTTTGCATCACGACACGCCTTGGCGAAGATGTCGGTCTCGTCGCCCGGGATGCTCGCGGCCGTCGCGTACATCTCCTCGTTGTCGTACATGATGCCCATCGTCGAATACTCCGGGAAAACAACGAGATCCATGCCCGGGAGGCCGGTCTTCATCCCGACCACCATGTCGGCGATCTTGTGTGCGTTCTCGAGAACCTCGGCCTTCGTGTGTAGGCGCGGCATCTTGTAGTTCACCACCGCGACGCCGACAGTGTCCGGACTCGATGAGATGTCTCCGTGCCGCATTGTTGCCTCCTCCAGCCTCGTGGGCTTCGACTTTTCTCTTCCACTTGGAAGTACTATCACCGCCAGAGTAGGAGGCAGGGCATTACCGTCGGATTGCGTCGATGTTCGAAGATGGTTACCCACAACAGTTGTGGGCTGTCTTCGACAGCAACACACTGCACGACGCCCGCACATCTGCTTTCATTCGAAAGTAGGTGTGGATCTACGAGACCGAGCGAAGCGACGAACGACGAAGGGACCAACAGTGTCGGGATACCTGTCGCAGAAGGTCGACGACCTCAACTCCGGTCACCTCACCGCGGGACGCGCGCGATCGTTCCGCATGGGCCGAGCGTCGTCGCCCGAGCAACTCTCGGCGTCGCTGCGAGCCGCGATCATCGGCCAGGATCACGCCATCGACGCCGTCGTCCGTGGATTGACGATCGCCGCCGCGGGAATCCGGGATCCCCACCGGCCCATCGCCTCCCTGCTCTTCGTCGGACCGACGGGAGTCGGGAAGACAGAGCTCGCCCGCCGACTCGCCGCCGAGATAGCGGGCGATCCGGACCGACTGTGCCGCATCGACATGAATTCGCTTGCCCAGGAGCACTACGCCGCGTCGCTGTCCGGCGCACCGCCCGGATACGCGGGCGCCAAGGAGGGTTTCACGCTCTTCGACCGAGAGCTGGTGGAGGGCAACATCTCCCGACCGGGCATCGTGCTGTTCGACGAGGTCGAGAAAGCGCACACCACCGTGTTGCGCTCGCTACTGCAGATACTCGACAGCGGCACACTGCGATTGACCGCGGGCACGTCGAGCATCAGCTTTCGCAACAGCGTGGTGCTGCTGACGTCCAATCTCGGATCCGCGGAACTCGCAGCGAAGACCCGCACCCAGAATCCCTCGACATTGCGACGTTTCCTGTCCGGCGTCGGCCGGTCTCCCGACACGACGCACTCCGACGGTGAGCTCGTCGATCGAGCCGTCGAGGAGTTCTTCGATCCCGAGCTCTACAACCGATTCGACGAGATCGTCCGGTTCACCCCGCTCGACGAAGACAACGCGGGAGCCATCGTCGACCTCGAGCTGCGGCGACTGACCGAGACGCTCGGCGACCGCGGAATCACTTGGGCAGCAGATGATTCCGTGCGCCGCTACCTGCTCGCGCACGGCTTCGACAGGGTGTACGGCGCGCGCAATCTCAAGCGCGTCATCCGACGTGAACTGCACGCGTCGGTCGCGCAGGTCATCGTTCATCACGACGCCGACGGCCCACTCTCGATGAGCAGTACGGTTCGTGGCGGCTCGATCGTCACGTCGCAGCAATGACGATGCAGAGACGACAACGCGGGAATCACGCAACGTGGATACGTTCGAGCACGTCGAGGTCGAGATGACGCGCCGCGGCCACGTAGACGTCCTGATCCGTATGACCGGCGCCGAGCCGCAGGGCACCGCGCGAGCCGTCGATCGTCGCACCGCGAGCCGCGGCCTCGAGCGCCGGAACCGCGAGCGTGCCGGCGCGCGTTGCGATTTCGCCGAGCACGTTGATCGCCTCGTAGCAGGACTGACCAATGCTGTTGAGCATCGGCGCGTCGACACCGTGGAATCGGTGGTAGCGGGCACCGAAGTCGAGCGTCGACGTGGTGGCGAGCGAATCGAAATAGCCTGCGGCAGAGTACATGTTGGCAGTCGCCGACGCCCCCATGCCGAGTACCTGGTTCTCCTCGAGAATAGGACTGAATCGCAGACTGATCTCGTCGAGGCCGCGACGGGCGAACGCGCGGCCGAACCGGACGGCGTCGTCGCCGATCAGCAGTACGAGCACCGCGTCGGGACCATGCACCTCCAGCCAGTCGAGTGTCTCGGTGAAGTCCGACGTACCCAGCGGCGTGAAGGTCGATCCCAGGTGCGACATGCCCGCACCGGCCAGGTGCGCCTCGGCGCGCGCCGCGATCTGCCTCGGCCACACGTAGTCGTTGCCGACGACGCACCACGTGTGCGCTCCGAATTGGCGGCGCAACCAGTCGAGTGCCGGCAATACCTGTGCGCCCGGCGACTCGCCGGTCATGAACAGACCCGGTGTGCGAAACTCGCCTTCATGCAGTGCCGCATACACGTAGGGCAACTCGCCGCCGACGTACCGGAGGATCTCCTTGCGCACCGCGGAGATGTGCCAGCCGACGACGGCGTCGATCGCACCTGCTCGCCACAGAGTCGCCACCTCCTGCGCGACGACTGCGGGACGTCGACCCCCATCGACGATCACGAGTTCGATTTCACGGCCCAGAACTCCTCCGCCGCAGCTCAATTCGGCGACGGCGAGATCACCGCAGGCCTCACACGACGGCCCGAAGATGCCCGCGGATCCCTGGACGGGGACCACATAGGCGATGCGTATCGGCAACTCGCGATGGGTCATTGGACTCCCCTGACATCCGCGATCGCGGCCTGCATATGAGCCGCAAGACTACACGCGCATCGACGCAGCGGCGCGCGAACGAAGCCGAGCTCCCGCTACTCCTACGCCTGCTCAGCGCGGCGCGCAGCGTCGAATCCGGCATCTCGGAGGCGCTGTCGGCGGCGGGTGTGACGCCCGAGCAGTGGCGCGTCCTCAGCGTCCTCGAGGCGGGTGGGGGCCGCACCATGAGCGATCTCGCGCAGACCGCGGTGGTGCCGGCGGCCACCGCGACGCGCATCGTCGATCAGTTGGTCTCGAACGGCCTGGTCTATCGCCGCGCCGATCCCGCCGATCGACGTCGGGTCGTCGTGCATCTCAGTGCTCGGGGACGGCGCACGGTGGCGCCGATCCTCGACGCCGAGGCAACGCTCGAGCGTGCGGTTGTCGAGGAATTGGGACCTCGCGGGTACCTCGGCGTTGCGACGTCACTCGACCTGATCGCTCACATTCGACCCGACGACCACGCCGGCACCCCTGACGCGGCCGTCGCACCCCCGGGTTCGCTCAACCGTCCATGAGCAGGATGTCGCGAATCACGCCGTCGGCGAGGAGCCTGCCGCGGTCGGTCAGCACGAGTCGCTCTGCGTCGTCGTCGCGCAACAGCCCCGCCGCGCGTGCGCGCTCCGCCGCCACCAACTCGCCCTCGCTGAGGACCTCGGTGGGCAGTCCCTCACGGCAGCGCAGCGCGAGCATGACCTGCTCTTCGTGCCGATCGGTCGCCGTGAGCGTCTCGGAGTCGTCGACGGCAAGACCGCCCATCTCCAGGGCACGCGCATAGCGCGCGGGATGCTTGACGTTCCACCAGCGCACACCGTTGACGTGCGAGTGGGCGCCGGGACCGATTCCCCACCAGTCGTCGCTGCGCCAGTAGCCGAGGTTGTGCCGGCACTCGCCCGCCGGTGTGCGCGACCAGTTGGAGACCTCGTACCAGTCGAACCCGGCGTCGTGCAGTCGTTGATCGAGCAGAACGTAGCGGTCGGCGAGCACGTCGTCGTCGGGCGCGGGCAGTTCGCCGCGGCGGATTCGACGTGCGAGCGCTGTGCCGTCCTCCACGATCAGCGCGTACGCCGAGACATGGTCGACAGGGGTGTCGAGGACGGCGTCGACGCTGCGGTGCAGGTCGGCGTCCGTCTCACCGGGCGTGCCGTAGATGAGGTCGAGGTTGAGGTGCTCGAATCCCGCTGCCGACGCCTCGCGCGCGGCTGCGACCGCCCGTCCCGGCGTGTGGGTGCGATCGAGTGTCGCGAGCACGTGCGGAGCGGCCGACTGCATGCCCAGCGAGATCCGGGTGAATCCCGCCTCGAGCAGACCGTCGAAGAACGCGGGCGACGTCGACTCCGGGTTGGATTCCGTCGTGATCTCGGCGTCGGCGGCGAGATCGAAGCGTCCGCGCACGGCGTCGAGCAGTCGCCGCAGGCCGTCGGCTCCGAGAAGCGACGGCGTCCCGCCGCCGACGAAGATCGTCGAGACGGGGCGTCGGGGACTCAGCAGGGCTGCCGCGGTGTCGAGTTCGCGGCCCACCGCCGCGAGCCACGACTCGGGCGAGGACGACGAGCCGAGCTCCCCCGCCGTGTAGGTGTTGAAATCGCAATACCCGCAGCGCGTGGCACAGAACGGCACATGCAGGTACAGGCCGAACCCGGTATCCGGATCGACCCGAGAACACGCATCGACGATCGGTTCGGTCACGCGAGCGGGCGCATCGCCCCGCAGCTCGACAATCGTCTCGACATCCACCCGTCCATGATGCTCGCCGCCTCACGTCGACTTCTGTGCGGGGCAGGCCGTCGGCCGACTTTGCCTCAGCATGACGCAAAATAAGTGCAAGTAGACGACGGGTGCCCTCCCGTGGCACTATGGATGGCGTGAATTTCCCCGGGGTGTGGCTCGCAGCACGACGCCACGTCGATTTCAAGCGCGTCTGTAGCGCTAGCTGTCGTCCTTAGACGACGACCGGCCCCGAGAGTTCCCCGCACGCTGCGGGAATGCCGGCAGATACCCGGTGGAACACCGACGGTGTCGCCCGACGGAACACCACCGTTGCGCCCACACGGAACCGCCCAGACACAGCCCAGACCGCGCGAAAGCCGGTGCCCGTGCGCCCGGCATCAGGAGACTTCATGACGTCCACGACAGACATCACGCCCGACAGCGGTGCAGGCTCGAACGAGCAGCCCGGTGACGGCGCGTCGGGTCAGAACGGCGATCGCCGCACGACCCGCGAACGTCCTGCCCGCACCCCCCGTGCGCAGAACGGCGACCGCCCCGCTCGCAAGCCCCGCCCGACCAAGCGTCGCGCGGAGGGCCAGTGGAAGCTCGGGTATCGCGAGCCGCTGAACCCCAACGAGCAGGTCAAGAAGGACGACAACCCGCTCAACGTGCGCGCCCGCATCGAGAACATCTACTCCAAGCAGGGCTTCGACTCGATCGACAAACAGGATCTGCGCGGCCGGATGCGCTGGTGGGGCCTCTACACGCAGCGCGCGCAGGGCTACGACGGCACCTGGACCGGCGACGAGAACATCGACATCCTCGAAGACAGCCACTTCATGATGCGCATCCGGTGCGACGCCGGAGCCCTCAACGTCGAACAGCTCCGCACGCTGGGCCAGATCTCCACCGAGTTCGCCCGCGACACCGCCGATCTGTCCGACCGTGAGAACGTCCAGTACCACTGGATTCGCATCGAGGACGTCCCGACGATCTGGGAGCGCATCGAGGGCGTCGGCCTCAAGACCACCGAGGCGTGCGGCGACTGCCCGCGCATCATCCTCGGGTCCCCGCTGGCGGGCGAGGCCATCGACGAGGTCCTCGACCCGACCCCCGCGATCGACGAGATCGTGCGCCGCTACATCGGCGATCCGCAGTATTCCAACCTGCCCCGCAAGTTCAAGACGGCCATCTCAGGTCTGCAGGACGTCAGTCACGAGACCAACGACATCGCCTTCATCGGTGTCGAGCATCCCGAGCACGGCCCCGGCCTCGACCTCTGGGTCGGCGGCGGGCTGTCGACGAACCCGATGCTCGCTCAGCGTGTCGGTGCGTGGATTCCGCTCGACGAGGTTCCCGACGTCTGGGAAGGCGTCGTGTCGATCTTCCGCGACTACGGCTACCGCCGTCTGCGCGCCAAGGCCAGGCTGAAGTTCCTCATCAAGGACTGGGGCATCGAGAAGTTCCGCCAGGTGCTCGAGGACGAGTACCTGCACCGCAAGCTGATCGACGGCCCTGCCCCCACCCCGCTCACGCAGCCGCGTGACCACGTCGGCGTGCAGAAGCTCAAGAACGGCCTCAACGCTGTCGGGTTCGCGGCCATCGCGGGGCGCGTGACAGGCACCAAGCTCACCGCTGTCGCCGACGCCGCCGAGCGCGTCGGCTCCGACCGCATCCGGTTCACGCCGTACCAGAAGCTCGTCGTGCTCGACGTCGCCGACGACAAGGTCGAGGAGCTCATCGCCGATCTGGCCAAGCTCGGACTCGTCGCACGCGCGTCGAATTGGCGTCGAAACCTGATGGCGTGCAGTGGAATCGAGTTCTGCAAGCTCTCGTTCACAGAGACGCGCAAGCGCTCGCAGGTCCTCGTTCCCGAACTCGAGGAACGCCTGGCAGACATCAACTCCGAGCTCGACGTCCCCATCACCGTGAACATCAACGGCTGCCCCAACTCGTGCGCGCGTTCACAGATCGCCGACATCGGATTCAAGGGCCAGCTCGTCGAGGACGCCGACGGCGGACAGACCGAGGGCTTCCAGGTACACCTGGGCGGCAGCCTCGGCCAGGATGCGGGCTTCGGCCGAAAACTGCGCCAGCACAAGGTGACATCCACCGAGCTCGGCGACTACATCGAACGCGTGGTCCGCAACTTCGTCGACCAACGCGAAGAAGGAGAGCGGTTCGCACAGTGGGCAGTGCGGGCCGACGAGGAGGCATTGCGATGACGACGAGCACCCAGAGCAGAACCGGACGGCGGTTCAGCGAGGACGAGTTGCGTGAGATCGCTGCGCGCGGCGCAGCCGAACTCGGCGACAGCGCGACTCCCGAGGAGTTGCTGCGCTGGACGGCAGAGACGTTCGGCGACAACTTCGTCGTCGCGTCGAACATGCAGGATGCCGCGCTGGTCGATCTCGCCGTCAAGCACGTCGACCGCGCCCTGCTCGACGGCGACCCGGTGAAGGTGCTGTTCCTCGACACGGGCTACCACTTCGCCGAGACCATCGGCACGCGCGCCGCCGTCGAGCAGGTCTACGGCGTCGACATGATCAACCTGACACCACAGCACAGCGTCGCCGAACAGGATGAACTGCTGGGCCGCAACCTTTTCGCCCGCAATCCCGGCGAGTGCTGCAGGCTGCGCAAGGTGGTTCCGCTGAAGGCAGGCCTGGGCAACTACGACGCGTGGGTCACGGGCATCCGACGCGTCGAGGCTCCGACACGCGCCAACGCGCCGCTCATCTCGTTCGACGAGGGATTCGGTCTCGTCAAGATCAACCCGATCGCCGCGTGGTCGGACGAGCAGATGCAGGACTACATCGACGCCAACGGCGTCCTCGTCAATCCCCTTGTCGACGAGGGCTATCCGTCGATCGGCTGCGCTCCGTGCACCGCGAAACCCGAACCCGGATCCGATCCGCGCAGCGGCCGCTGGGCCGGTCGCGCCAAGACAGAATGTGGGCTCCACGCATGACCATCACCGAACCCTCAGCGAGCGCAGGACGTGCCGTGACCGAACCGGACGATTTCACCACTCTCGACGCACTCGAGTCCGAGGCCATCCACATCTTCCGCGAGGTGGCAGGCGAGTTCGAGCGCCCGGTGATCCTGTTCTCCGGCGGCAAGGACTCGACGGTGCTGCTGCATGTGGCACTCAAGGCCTTCTGGCCTGCGCCACTTCCGTTTTCGCTGCTCCACGTCGACACCGGCCACAACCTCCCCGAGGTTCTCGAGTTCCGCGACCAGGTCGTCGAGCGGCACAATCTGCGACTGCACGTCGCCAAGGTCGAGGACTACCTCGCAGACGGCAGGCTCACCGAGCGCCCCGACGGCGTGCGTAACCCGTTGCAGACCATTCCCCTGCTCGACGCCATCACCGAGAACCGATTCGACGCGGTGTTCGGCGGAGGCCGTCGCGACGAGGAGCGTTCGCGCGCCAAGGAGCGGATCTTCTCCCTGCGCAACGCATTCGGCCAGTGGGACCCCAAGCGTCAGCGCCCCGAACTATGGAACCTCTACAACGGTCGCCACGCTCCGGGCGAGCATGTGCGCGTCTTCCCGCTCTCCAACTGGACCGAGCTCGACGTGTGGCGCTACATCACGCGTGAGCAGGTCCTGCTCCCACCGATCTACTACGCGCATGAGCGCGAAGTCTTCAACCGTGACGGCATGTGGATGACGTCCGGCTCGTGGGGTGGCCCGCGCGAAGGCGAAGAGGTGCAACGACTCTCGGTGCGTTACCGCACCGTCGGCGACGGCTCGACGACCGGCGCGGTGCTCTCCGATGCCGCAACCAACGACGCGGTCCTCGCAGAGGTCGCCGCGTCCCGACTGACCGAACGCGGCGCAACCCGTGGCGACGATCGCGTCTCCGAAGCCGCCATGGAAGACCGCAAGCGCGAAGGATATTTCTGATGGCATCGACCACCCAGCACGTCCCCGACCTGCTCCGCATCGCGACCGCGGGCAGCGTCGACGACGGCAAGTCCACGCTCGTCGGCCGACTCCTCTACGACACCAAATCGGTGCTGGCAGACCAGATCGACGCCGTGACCAAGGCATCGGTCGACCGCGGTCTCGAAGGACCCGACCTCTCGCTACTCGTCGACGGTCTGCGAGCAGAGCGCGAGCAGGGCATCACCATCGACGTCGCGTATCGCTACTTCGCCACGCCCGCAAGGTCTTTCGTGTTGGCCGACACCCCGGGCCACGTCCAGTACACCCGCAACACGGTGTCCGGCGCGTCCACAGCCCAGCTGGTCATGCTGCTCGTCGACGCCCGCAATGGTGTCGTCTCCCAGACGCGCCGCCACGCCGCGGTCATGGCGTTGCTCGGTGTGCCGCAGCTCGTGTTGGCGGTCAACAAGATCGACCTCGTCGACGACGCCGCGTCGGTGTTCGCGGACATCTCCGCGGAGTTCGGTGAGCTGACCCGCACGCTCGGCTGGTCGCCCGAGCAGGTGACCTCGATTCCCGTGTCGGCACTGCACGGCGACAACGTCGCCATCCGTTCGGAGAACACGCCGTTCTACGACGGCCCCACGCTGATCGAGCATCTCGAGACCGTGCCGAACGCCGTCGAACGCCACGACGAGGTCGGACTCCGCTTCCCCGTGCAGTACGTCATCCGACCGCGCACCCCCGAGTACCCCGACTACCGCGGATACGCCGGACAGATCGCCGCCGGGCGTGTGTCCGTCGGCGACGAGGTCACCGTTCTGCCCTCCGGCGTGCGCACCACCGTCACCCAGATCGACACCGCCGACGGCCAATTGGCAACGGCGCACACCGGCCGCAGCGTCACCCTGCTGCTCGCAGACGACGTCGACATCTCGCGCGGCGACCTCATCGCCGCCGTTGCCGACGCCCCGGAGCCGATCGCTCAGTTCACCGCGACGGTGTGCTGGCTGGCCGAGAAGCCACTGCGTCCCGGCGCGCGGCTACTCCTCAAGCACGGCACCAAGACCACGCAGGCCATTGTCGGTGGGCTCGACGCCCTGTTCGACGAGCAGAACCTCACACTCGTCGACGCCCCGGACACCGTGGAGCTCAACCAGATCGGCCGTATAACGGTGCAGACCGCGGAGCCGATCCCCGCGGACGACTACCAGGTGAGTCGCGAATCGGGCAGCTTCCTGCTGATCGATCCGCAGGGCGGCAACACCCTCGCGGCAGGCCTGGTGGGCGACGCGCTGTCGACGCTGCACCTCAAAGAGTTGGTGTGACACCGACACTGCTCCTCGTCGCGCACGGTAGCCGCGATCCACGCTTCGGCGACACCGCACGACGCGTACGGTCAGTCGTGGCACGCAGACTACCGTGCGTCGACGTCCAGCTCGGCTTCCTCGATCTCGATACCCCTTCTGTCGCAGCACAACTGGCGGCACTGCGGGGCGAGTGCGTCGTCGTGCCGCTACTTCTCGCGCCCGGCTACCACAGCGAAGTCGACCTGCCTGCCCTGGTGGCCGAGCACCGTCGAGCGAGTGTGACGACCACCGACGTCGTCGGAGCGTACCGACTGACCGACGCACTCGCGGATCGACTCGACGAGGCGGGCGCACAGCCCGGCGACGGCATCGTCGTGACGGCGGTCGGTTCGACGAATCCCACTGCCGCACATGTGGTTCGACGACGCGCCATCGAGTTGTCGACACGCCTGCACCGTCCGGTCGACGTGGTGTTCGCGACGAAGCTGGGCACCGGAGACATCATGCTGCGCAACGCGATTCGACGACTCCGCACCGCCGGAGCGGAACGCATCGCGCTGAGTCCGTACTTCTTGTCGGCGGGACTGCTCACCGAACGCGTGGAGACCGCGCTCGATCGGCTGGTCTCCGACGCCGTCGTCGCAGGTCCGATCGGAACGCATCCGGTGCTTGTCGACGCGGTCGTCGACAGCTATCGCCGCGCATGCGCCGCCGCGGCAGTCGACATGGACTCTGCCGCAAGCTGAGTCGCCGGCCGCCGCGCCCTCACACTCTCACACCTCGCTGAGTGCAGGCACTTTCGTCGCACGGGCGTAGATGGTCTCCCCCTGCTGCAGGTGCAGCGCGTTGGCGTCGCCGCGGGTGATCTGCGCCTGGAACTCGTCACCGGTCGCAGCGGCGACCAGCTCCACCCTGGTCTCGAATCCGAGGTTCACCACGCGCTGGACCGTCGCCTTGATGACGCCGGTGTCGAGTGAGGCATCGGCCGCGGGAAGCGCGAGTTCGGGGTTGCGTCCGATACGAATGTCGTGCGGGCGCACCAGCTCTCCGTTGAGTCGCACGGTAGAGCCGAGGAACGACGCAACGAACGGGTTGATCGGGCGGTCATAGAGATCATCGGGTGCGCCGATCTGCTCGATCTTGCCCTTGTTGAGCACCGCGATCCGGTCGCTCACGTCGAGCGCCTCCTGCTGGTCGTGCGTGACGAGGACCGTCGTCACCTGCATGTCCTCATGCAAGCGGCGCAACCACTTTCGCAGATCCTCGCGCACCTTGGCGTCGAGCGCGCCGAACGGCTCGTCGAGCAGCAGCACCTTGGGGTCGACGGCCAGCGCACGCGCGAGCGCCATACGCTGACGCTGTCCGCCGGACAACTGCGCGGGAAAACGCTTCTGGAAGACCGTGAGTCCGACGATGTCGAGCAGTTCGTCGACCTTGGCGTCGATGTCCTTCTTGGCGCGCTTACGGATCTTGAGTCCGAACGCGATGTTGTCGCGCACCGTCAGGTGCTTGAACGCCGCGTAGTGCTGGAACACGAAGCCGATGTCGCGCTTCTGCGGCGACGCGCCGGAAACGTCGTCACCGTTGATGACGATGGTCCCCGAGTCGAGGTCGTCGAGACCTGCGATCGCGCGCAGGAGCGTCGACTTACCGCTGCCGGACGGACCGAGCAGTGAGGTGAGAGAACCGGCCGGGATCTCGATCGAGACATCGTCGAGTGCGGCGAAATCGCCGTATCGCTTATTGGCACCAACCACCGAGATGGACATGTCAGACTCTTTCTTTCTCGTGAAGCACCTGTTGCGAATCGATGGACTCGGGAGCATACGGCGGGGTCAGGTGGATGTCGTCGGGTTCGACCTCGTCGTCGCCGGTGGTCGTACTCGCCTCCGCGTAGCGGTTCCGTGCGCGTCGATCGACGAACGACATCGCGACAAGCACGAGCACCGCGACAAGCATCAGGAGCGTCGCGGCGGCGTAGGCGCCGTACTCGTTGTAGTCGTCGGTGTAGCGGGAATGCACGAGCAGCGTCAGCGTCTGCGAGATGCCGGGGTAGTTCGACGACACCATCGTCACGGCGCCGTACTCGCCGAGCGAGCGTGCGACCGTCAGCACGATGCCGTAGGTCAGTCCCCAGCGGATCGCGGGAAGCGTGATCCGCCAGAAGGTCTGCCACCCGCTCGCGCCCAGGGTCGCGGCCGCCTGTTCCTGCTCGGTACCGATCTCGCGGAGGACCGGCTCCACCTCACGCGCAACGAACGGCAGTGTGACGAAGAGCGTTGCCAGAACAAGGCCAGGGAAGCCGAAGATGACGCGGAAGCCCAAGCTCTCGACACCGCCGAACCACCCCCCATATCCCCACAGCAGGATCAGCGCGACGCCCGCGACCACGGGTGACACCGCGAACGGGAGGTCGACGACGGCCTGCAGAACGCCCTTGCCGGGGAATCGACCTCGGGCGAGCGCCAACGCGATGATGATGCCGAAGATGACGTTCAACGGCACGACGATCACCACGATGAGCAGGCTCAGCTGCAACGCCGAGATCGCGGCCGGCGTGGTGATCCATTCCCAGAACTGGCCGAGGCCGTGTTCGAAGGACCGCCAGAAGATCAGTGCCACGGGAACGATCAGGAGAACGAACAGGTACACGAGCGCGATGGTGCGGAGCCCGTAGCGGGTCGTCGCCGATAGTTTCATCGGTCCAGTTCCTCACGCTTGGTCTGGCGCCGACCGACGATACGCAGCACCAGAAGTGCGACGAAGGCGATCAGCAGGAGTACGACCGAGATGGCTGCGGCGTTGACCGGCTCGTCGATCTCGATCTGCTGCTGGATGTACTGCGAGGCGACCTGGGTGTCGCCGGGGATGTTTCCGCCGATGAGGACGACAGAACCGAACTCACCGATCGCACGGGTGAATGCGAGGCCCGCACCCGTGAGGATCGCGGGAAGCAGCGAGGGCAGCACGATCTTGCGGAAGATGGTGCCGTTCCGTGCCCCGAGAACCGCCGCGGCCTCTTCGACGTCGGTGTCGAGTTCGATCAACACCGGCTGCACCTGGCGGACGACGAACGGCAACGTGACGAACGTCAGCGCGATGATCAACGCGGGCTTCGTCGCCGCGAGATGGATGTCGATTGGACTGTTCGGCCCGTACAGCGAGAGCAGCACGAGGCTGGCCACGATGGTCGGCAGTGCGAACGGTAGATCGATGATCGCGTTGACAAAGCCCTTGCCGCGGAAGTCATCTCGCACCAGCACCCAGGCGATGATGGTGCCGAACACGACGTTGATGAGGGCGGCAACGATAGAGACGAGGACGGTGATCCAGATCGCATCGATCGCGTTCTCCGCAGTGACCGCATCCCAGAAGCCGCTCCAGCCGTCGTCGAAGGACTGAACGGTGATGGCGGCCAGCGGCAGCAGGACGATGATGCTCAGCCAGAGCCACGCCGTACCGATTGCCGCGGGACTCACACCCGCGAAGGTCCGTGAGCGACCGAGAAATCCCTTGGGCGGCAGCGAATTCGACGACGCTGCGTGCTGCACCGACGCGTTGTCGGGAGCGCTCGCGACCTCTCCCGCGGCGGTCATTGCTTGCCGCCTTCATTGTAGATCTTGGTGATCGAGCCCTTGGTGCCGAAGAGTGCGTTGTCCACGGCTTTCCACCCCTTCAGGTCTTTGCCCTTGTTCTTGGCCGCGGTGCCTTTACCCAGGGTCTTACCGAGTTCGTCGATTGTCCATAGTTTCGTGATGTCGCCGGGAAAAAGGGGTTTCGTCTCGGCGATCACCGAAGGCACGACCGGACGGAACCCCTGCTTTGCCCAGATCTGTTGTGCCTCATCGGTGAACAGGAAGTCGACGAAAGCCTTGGCCGCCGGCAGGTCCTTCGACGTGTTGACCACGGCGACAGGATTTTCGATCTTGAACGTCTGTGGCGGAATCAGGTACTCGACCTGTGAACTCTCCACCGCTCCGGCGTTCTTGCGCTGCAGCATGATCGCTTCGTTCTCGTAGCTGATCAGCACGTCGCCCTGACCCTGCTGGAACGTGGTGGTCGCCTCACGTCCCGACTTCGGGCGCACCTTGACGTGGTCGCGCACGAGGTCGCCGACGTAGTCGAGTCCGGCCTGCGGATTCTTGCCGCCCTCGCTCTTCGCCGCATACGGCGCGAGCAGGTTCCATTTCGCCGAGCCGGAACTGCCCGGGTCGGGGGTGATCACCTGAACACCCGGCTTGAGCAGGTCGTCCCAGTCGTGGATGTTCTTGGGATTGCCCTTGCGAACCACGAGTGCGACGACCGAGCCGAACGGGATGCTGTTGTGCGGTTCGGCCTTCTTCCAGTCCTCGTCGACGAGTCCCGCCTTGACCAGGCGCGTCACGTCGGGTTCGACGGAGAAGTTGACGACGTCCGCCGGCACGTGGCGAGCGACCTTGCGCGACTGGTCACCCGATGCCCCGTACGACGCCGAGAAGCCGATGTCCTTGCCCTCGGGAGTTGCGCGGAAGGCCGGGATGATCTTGTCGAATCCAGGCTTGGGAGTCGCGTAGGCGACGAGATCGAGGTGACGGCTTCCGCTGGAGATGTCGACACCGTCAGGAGTGTCCGTCGAGCCGCCACCACATCCGGCGACCAGTGCAACAGTTAGCGCTAGTAAGCACGCCACAACTGGTAGGCGCCATCTGCGGGCCAGACTTGGACTCACGGATCCTCCACGATGATTCCCGGCTTCGCGGGACGTCGCGGCCGGAGCAGGATCACGCTAGCAACGCCGAGCGCCTCCCCCAAGACGAGATCCGACGCCTCGCAGTCGGTCCGGGCGGATCAGCGCGTGAGGAGCCAGGCGAGCACGACGAGAACGATGAGCGCCAGCAGCGCCCAGGTCACCCGTGACTTCATCATTGCGGTCACAGCCCCTTTCCGTCGTCGTCGGCGAACCGTCGACGATCGAACACGTTCATCACGGCTTCGACCAGCACATTCAGGATGAGTGCGATGCCGATTGCGACTGGGACCACCACTGCGAGAGTGACCAGGAGCTGCGGGACGAACGACAATCCGGTGAGCCACTCCTCCACCGAATCCCACCACGCGAGGAAGCTGTCCATGCCTGTCTCCTCGCGTCTGCCCGGCCTCCGCCGAGTTTGGATCAGTGTGATTCGAATTCCGCGCTCGAGGCTTCACCATCGCATCGCGAAACCAGCTCGAGTCGAGAGCCGCGTTCACGCGGCCACTCGATCGTATCGAAATGCGCCGGACCGGCTCACTCCCCCTCTGCCCGAGTGGGTCAGCTCGCGGCCGCCGCGCCTGCGTCACCAGACGCGGGCGCGGTCTCCAGGCGCAAGCTCCGGTGCGTCACCTTCCGATACACGATCTCCACGACGAAGCTCGCAATCAGTACGACGATGAGGGTGATCCACGTACTCGCGGGTCCGGTGTGGATCGCGTATCCGAGCAGAAGGCAGAACAACGCGAGATTGAGGGTGACCGCCGCGATCAACAGCCATGCCTTTGCGCCCGTCTGGTGACGGACCCGCATGTGGCCGACGCTGACCGCCCCGTAGACGATCAAGAAGGCGAGACTCGCCATCTGCCCGACCGACGACAGCGGAAAGAAGACGACGAATGCGCAGGTGAGCGCACCAGCCATCAAGAGTCCCCACGTACCGCTGCGCCACACCCCACGCGCGAAGTCGGCAGGCATCTCACCGGACTTGGCGACGGTGAAGGCAAGGTTGGCGTCTCCGAACAACGTGGCGTTGACGCCGGATGCGGTGGCGAGCAGCGCTGCGGCACCGATCACGATGAACCCGACCTGTCCGAGCACCGCACGCCCGGCGTCGGAAAGCACATGGCCCTGGTTCGCCTCGATCTCGGGGAGCGTCATCACCATGACGATCAGAGAGCTGATCACGACATAGATGACGATCACAATGAACAGCGCCTGATACATGGCACGCGGAAGCTCTTTGGCGGGGTTCTTCATGTCGCCTGCGGAGTTCGTCACGACGCCGAATCCCTCGTAGGTGACATAGAGCAGACCGGCAGCGAAGAAGATGCCGATCACACCTTCTCCACCGCTCTGCTCGAAGTTCGACCCATCTGCCTTGAACGACGCCGCGACCACAAATGCGACGAGGATGGCCACCTCGATCGCTACGACAAACATCTCAGATCTGCCAACGAGTTTTGACCCGATTGCGTTCACACCGATCAACACGATGACCAGCCCGACGCCGATGGCCTTGCCCGACCAGTCCGGCGTATCGAAGGGCAGTAGGTGCCGTGCATAGCCCGCGAAACCGGAGGCATACAGGGCCATCGCGATGATCCAGCCGAGGAACTGAAAGATGTTGAGCCCGCCCGCGATGACACCGTCGCCGAAACAGCGGATCAGGAATTGCGCCGCGCCGCCGCGACTCGGAAACCGAGCGCCCAGTTTGGCATACGAGTACACGCTGAACAGTGAGACCAGACCACCGCTGAGGAACGCCACCGGAATCCACACGCCCGCTGTGGTCGCGGCGAGTCCGACGAGTGTGTAGAGACCGGCACCCATCATCCCGCCAACGCCGATGGCCGTCGCCGACGCGACCGTGATGGACGCCTTCTGCGAGGAGCCGTTCTGTGACGAACCATTTCGGGAAGAATCCTTGTGGGTCATCGACGTAGGTCCCGCCGCCGATCAGCAGTGACGCGGTCAACACTGCGAGTCATGCGATGCAGTATTGCACAGCTTATTCTCACTGGCAGGCCCTTGCGGGAACGGTTGCGCTAGTGCGGGTTTGAGTCCAATCTCCACGACTCGTACGCGCGCGGATCCTCGATCGGCTCGATATGAATGCTCACCCGCAGATGATCGAGGGCAGCGTGCAGTTCGTCTTCGACGCGCTCGGACACATCGTGGGCACGGTCGACGCTCCACACCCCCGGCACCAGCATGTGCATCTGCACGTACCGCTCGTGTCCCGATTCGCGTGTGCGCACATCGTGAAATGCCACCTCGTCGGTACGGAACCGGTCGAGCACGTCGTTGACCGTCGTGAGGTCGACGGCGGGCAGCGCGGCGTCGAGAAGCCCGTCACCCGAGCGCCAGATGAGTCGCGCCCCGACGACGATGATGTTCACCGCGACGAGGATGGCAACGATGGAGTCGAGCGGCAGCCAGCCGGTGACCGCAACAAGGAACACGCCAACGATGACGCCGACAGTGGTCCAGACATCGGTGAGGAGATGCTTGCCGTCGGCTTCGAGAGTCATCGAGCGATAGCGCCTGCCCGCCCGGAGCAGGATCACCGCGACGGCACCGTTCAGCACGGTTGCGGCGACCGAGATGGCGAGTCCGAGTCCCACCGCCTCCAGTTCGGCGGGATGCAGGAGCCGATCCACCGCGGCCACGATGATCGCGATGGCCGCCACGACGATCAGGATGCCTTCGAACACCGCGGAGAAGTACTCGGCCTTCGCGTGCCCGAAATTGTGTTCTGCGTCAGCGGGTTTCGCGACCACCCGCAGCGCAAAGAATGCGGCGATCGCGGCAGCGAGGTTGACCACCGATTCGAGTGCGTCGGAGAGCAGACCAACCGACCCGCTGACGCGCCATGCGATCAGCTTCATCACGATCACGACCAAGGCCGTGACAATGCTCAGGAGCGCGTACCGCGTCAGATCAGGACGCGAAGTTGCGGATGCATTCGCCACTGACCAATTGGACCACAGGACGGGCGACTCGCGCCGCCATTGAACCGGGCAGCGACGTCAGATCTCCGCAGCGACCATCCCGTCGAGGGCGCCGTAGTACGCCGACGTCAGCAGACGCATCGTCTGGTCCAGCGACAGGCCGCTGGCCAAGAGATCGAGTACCTCGCGTGGATCGAACATCTGGTTATAGAGAAACAACGCGTGATCGAAGTGGGAGTCGTCGATTCCCTTGCTGCGCAATACCGCCCGAATCGGACGCTCCCAGGCGTCACGTACCGTCTGGATCGTCGGGTCGCCCTCGCGAAGTCGGGTGAGGAAGCCCACCGGCCGACGCAACCGGACCATTGCGGGACCGTTGATCACAAGAAGCCGACCGAGTTGAGCGACAACGTCTTCGAACAGCGCCGTGCCGGTTTTCGTCGAATCCTGGCTGTAGTCACGCAGTTCGACGATCACACCCTGCAGATACTCACGGACGAGCGTCTCCAACGAGGGAAAGTAGCGGTAGACCGTCGCGGTGCCGACTCCGGCGCGCTCCGCGATCACCGGAATGCTGACGTTCTCATAGTCGTCGCGCAGCACTTCGCCCGTTGCGACAAGAATCTTCTTACGATTCCGTACGGCGTCCTTGCGCGTCGGCATGGGGGCAGCGGCCGCCATCGCGATACACCTCCCGCCGCATCAACACCCGTCGAACCCCAACCTACCCCAGCTCACGCACCGATCCTCCGGGTCAGATCAGTCGGCGCCGCCGCCCGGGGCAAGCGCCGTCACAGCCCGCGCCGCGCCAACAACGGCTCGATATAGGGCTTGCGTCCGATCAATTCCTCGTGCGCGACAAGCGGGTCGACGCTGTCTCCCCGAGACAGCGTCGACTGTGCGAATCGTCGACCGTTCTCGCGCTGCAGGCCACCCTCGGACAAGAACCACTGCTCGGTGTCGGCGTCGAGGACCTCCGACCAGATGTACGAGTAGTAGCCGGCCGAGTAGCCGCCGCCGAAGATGTGGTTGAAGTAGGTGCTCCGGTAGCGCGGCGGGATCAAGTCGGTCCCGATGCCCGCCGCACGAAGCGCCTGCGCCTCGAAGCCCGCGACGTCGGTGATCGCCTCGGCCTGCGCGGTGTCGAGTTGGTGCCACGCGAGGTCGAGGACGGATGCCGCCAGGTATTCGATTGTGCCGTGGGCAGATTCGGTTCCCGCCGACTCGCGTGCCGCCGTGGCGAGCTCCGCGGGAATGGGTTCGCCGGTCTCATGGTGGCGCGCGTAGTTGGCCAGGACAGACGGGTGCAGCGCCCACATCTCGTTGACCTGCGACGGAAATTCGACGAAGTCGCGCGGCACCGACGTACCCGACTGCGACGGATAGTCGACGGCCGAGAGCAACCCGTGCAGGGCATGACCGAACTCATGGAACAGGGTGGTGAGCTGATCGACGGTCAGCAGGCACTTCTCACCGTCATCGGGCTTCGTCAGGTTCAATACGTTGACCACGACGGGCTGTGTCTGCAGCATCGTCGACTGGTCGACGATGCTGTTCATCCATGCCCCACCGCGTTTGGACGGGCGTGCGAAGTAGTCGCCGAGGAACAGGCCGATGCTGCGCCCGCTCTCGTCGAGTACGTCCCACACACGAACGTCGGGATGGTAGGCGGGCAGTTCAGGACGCTCGACGAAACGCAGCCCGTAGAGCACGTTGGCCGCGTAGAACACCCCGCGGGTCAGGACCGTCTCGAGTTCGCAGTAGTCGGCGAAATCATCAAGCGGGACATCGGATTTCGACCGTGCCGCGCGCGCGAGCCAGTACGTGTAGTCCGCGGCACCGATCTCGGCGTCGCCCGCGAGGACCCGCAAGTCGTCGAGTTCGCGCTCCCCCGCTCGCATCGCCGACTCGCTGAGTTCCCGCAATAGGTCGTCGACGGCCTCGGCCGACGGTGCGGTCTGTTCCGCGATCACGTAGTCGGCGTGATCGCTGTATCCGAGCAACTCCGCACGCCTGGCGCGCAGCCGCACGATCTCCAACACCAATTCGGTTGTTTCGTTGTCGTTTCCGCGAGCGCAGCGGTTGATCGATGCCTCGAAGACGCGGCGTCGAACAGCGCCGTCGGTCAGTTCGGTGAGGACACTCTGGCTGGTCGGCAGTTCGAGGGCGATCAGATATCCACTGTCGTGTCCCGCTTCGGTGGCGGCGCGACGCGCGGCGGCGATCTCACCGGCCGACATACCGTCGAGCGCGGATGCGTCGTCGACGAACACTGCCGAATCGTTGGAGTCGTCGAGGATCTTCTGCGAGAACGTCGTGGTGAGCAGGGCCAGTCGCGACGAGATCTCGCGCATCTCCTGTTGCTGATCGGGCGACAGACCCGCACCGGCGCGCACCGCGCCGCGATAGTGCTTGTCGAGTAGCCGCCGCCGCGGCTCGTCGAGGTCGAGGTCGTCGGCGTCGCCGTGCACCTTCGAAATACGCTCGAAGAGAACGGGGTTCATGGCGATGGTGTTCTGGTGATCGGTCAGCAGCGTCGACAGCTCGCGGCTGATCTCGTTGCGTCTCGGGTTGGTGTCCGGACCGACGAGGTTGAAGAAGATGCCGGCCGCGCGAGCGAGATCGCGTCCGGAGAACTCGACAGCTTCGACGGTGTTGCCGAACGTCGGCGGCTCCGCGTTGTTCGCGATCTCGTCGATCTCCGCCAACTGCGATGCCATCGCGTCGGTGAACGCGGGCAGGAAGTCGTCGTCGGAAATCGAGGCGAAGTCGGGCAGGCCGTGCGGTAGATCGCTCTGCGCGAGAACGGGATTCACGTTGGTTGTACCCATGACCTCACTTGCCCTTCGGTTTGTCGCCCATCGAGTCGGTGGAGAGTGCGGCGACGAACGCCTCCTGCGGGACGTCGACCCGACCGATGGTCTTCATCCGCTTCTTGCCCTCCTTCTGCTTTTCGAGCAGCTTGCGCTTTCGGCTGATATCGCCGCCATAGCACTTGGCGAGCACGTCCTTGCGGATCGCCCGGATGTTCTCGCGCGCAATGATTTTCGATCCGATGGCCGCCTGCACGGGCACCTCGAACTGCTGCCGCGGAATGAGTTCCTTGAGCTTGGTGGCCATCTTGTTGCCGTAGCCGAACGCGGCGTCGCGGTGCACGATCGCGCTGAACGCGTCGACCGCCTCGCCCTGGAGGAGGATGTCGACTTTCACGAGGTCGGCTTCCTGCTCGCCCGCCTCCTCGTAATCGAGGCTGGCGTACCCGCGGGTGCGCGACTTCAAGGAGTCGAAGAAGTCGAAGATGATCTCGGCCATCGGCATGGTGTAGCGCATCTCAACGCGTGTCTCCGACAGGTAGTCCATGCCGCCGAGCTCACCGCGCCGTGACTGACACAGCTCCATGATCGCGCCGATGAACTCGCTCGGCGCGATGATCGTCGTCTTGACGATCGGCTCGTAGATGTGGCGTGCCTTGCCCTCCGGCCAGTCGGACGGGTTGGTGACGATCGACTCGGAGCCGTCTTCCATGACCACCCGGTAGACGACGTTGGGTGCGGTGGAGATCAGGTTCAGGTCGAACTCGCGCTCGAGCCGCTCACGGGTGATCTCCATGTGCAGCAGTCCGAGGAAGCCGCAGCGGAAGCCGAAGCCGAGCGCGACAGACGTCTCCGGCTCGTAGGTGAGCGCGGCGTCGTTGAGTTGCAGTTTGTCGAGAGCGTCGCGCAGCACCGGATAGTCGGAGCCGTCGAGCGGGTAGAGGCCGGAGTAGACCATCGGGCGCGGTTCGCGATAGCCGGTCAGCGGCTCGGTGGCGCCGTGGCGCGCGGTCGTGACGGTGTCGCCGACCTTCGACTGCCGCACGTCTTTCACCCCGGTGATGAGGTAGCCGACCTCGCCGACGCCGAGACCCTTTGTCGGCTTCGGTTCCGGCGAGACGATGCCGACCTCGAGCAGCTCGTGCGTCGCCCCGGTCGACATCATGGCGATCTTCTCGCGCGGGACGATCTTGCCGTCGACCACGCGGACGTAGGTGACCACGCCGCGGTAGGTGTCGTAGACGGAGTCGAAGATCATGGCGCGCGCGGGCGCATCGGGGTCGCCCTGCGGCGCGGGCACCAGCTTGATCACCTCGTCGAGCAGTTCCGTGACGCCCGCACCCGTCTTGCCGGACACGCGCAGCACGTCGTCGGGCTCGCAGCCGATGATGTGCGCGATCTCCTCGGCATAGCGGTCGGGGTCGGCGGCAGGGAGGTCGATCTTGTTGAGCACCGGGATGATGGTCAGGTCCTTGTCCATCGCCAGGTACAGGTTCGCGAGTGTCTGCGCTTCGATGCCCTGCGCGGCGTCGACGAGCAGAACGGCACCCTCACACGCTTCGAGCGCACGCGACACCTCGTAGGTGAAGTCGACGTGACCAGGAGTGTCGATGAGGTGCAGCACGTAGTCGGTCTGCGGGCCGTCGGGACCGTCGGACTTCCAGGGCAGGCGCACGTTCTGCGCCTTGATCGTGATGCCACGCTCGCGCTCGATGTCCATGCGGTCGAGGTACTGGGCGCGCATGTCCCGCTCGGCGACCACGCCCGTGAGCTGCAGCATCCGGTCGGCCAGCGTCGATTTGCCGTGGTCGATGTGCGCGATGATGCAGAAGTTCCGGATCCGGCTGGGATCGGTGAACGTGGTGTCGGCGAAGGTGGGAATCGAACTGCTCCTACAGGTGCGCACCAATACTCGAGTGCGATGCGGGTGTGGGTCGTCGTATCCAGTTTCTCACGGCGGGCCGTCGGCGGGTCGGGGCCGGGTTGCGAGAGAAGTGTCGGAGCGAGCCAGTCCACTCGATCCGGTCAGCTCGCGCTGGTCGGATTCGGTCACATACCCGCTGCGGCGCCCCGAGCACGGTGCGAATCCCGGCGTGCGCGCACGGCGAGATGAGCCGTCGCAACGACGATCGATGCGACGAGCAGCACAAGCGCGCCTAACGAGAGCAGGAGCCAGAAGTCAGCCCAGTTCGCGACGCCGACGAACACCAGCACGGCCATCGCGGGCACGACGAGCCATGAGACCCAGACGCGCAGCGCGACCGCGGCGATCAGTGGAGGTGACGCCAGCAGCACCCCCATCTCGATCAGCCTGCGCGGACCGAGCGCAGCGAAGATCGAGTCCTCACACGTGGCGCCGGCGTGCGCACCGGCGACCGACAGTTCGCCGCTCTTGCCGCAACTCACCGTCACCTCGCCCACCGGCATGAACCCGCACGCCACCGCGTAACCAAGAGCCGCCACTGCCATCGCAAGCCACGCCACTCGTATGGCTCTCATGCCTGCAACTTATAACGTGGACGCCGTGAGTCCCGAGACCTTCACCGGCGACGGCGTCGTCGCAGACATCTACCGTCCGGACGGCCCACCTCGCGCGGTGCTCGTGTTGGCGCACGGCGCGGGAGGCAACCGGCAGACCGCGATCATGCGGGCCTACGGCGCCGAGTTCAGCGCCCGCGGGCTGTTCGTCGCCTGTATCGATCTGCCGTACCGGCAGCGCAGGCCCAAGGGTCCGCCCAGCCCGTCGGGTGCGGCAGGCGATCGGGACGGCATCCGAGAGGCGGCCGCGCTGTTCGCATCCGAATCCGACGGTCCACTCGTCCTCGGTGGCCACTCGTACGGCGGCAGGCAGGCGTCGATGGTCGTCGCGGAGGATGGTGCCGCCACAGGCGCGGCAGGGCTGCTGCTGTCGTCGTATCCGTTGCATCCGCCCGGCAAACCCGAACGCGCACGCACCGAGCACCTCGGCGACATCACGGTACCGACGGTGATCGTGCACGGGGCGTCGGATCCCTTCGCGACGACGGAGGAAATCACCGACGCCATCGCGCTCATTGCCGCGCCGACCCGGCTCGTCGAGATCGAGAAAACCGGGCACGACCTCAAACCCGACAAGAAACCGACTGCTCAGCTCGCGGCCGACGCCGTCGACGACCTGATCCTGAACGGACCGACGCGATGACCGCTCGCACGCGGGTGCGCCCCACCCATGAGGCGGCCCGCGAGATCGTCTACTCCCCCGACCTCGACGGCGCGGCCGATCCCGGCGAGATCGTCTGGACCTGGGTGCGTTACGAGGACGATCCGAGCAAGGGCAAGGACCGTCCGGTGCTGGTCGTCGGACGCGACAACAACCAAGAGCACACGCATCTCCTCGGCCTCATGCTCTCGAGCCAGGACTACCACCGCGACGACCCGAACTGGATGGAACTCGGGACCGGCGTCTGGGACGACGAACACCGCGAGAGCTACATCCGCCTCGACCGCGTGCTGTACGTCCTCGAACACGGAATTCGACGCGAGGGCGCCATCCTCGATGAGGAGCGTTTCGACGCCGTCGCCGACCGGCTGCGGCGCGACTACGGCTGGCGGTAGATCGCTCGCGGCCCGTCACGCTATAGATGTGTGTCGAATCGAAGGATGTGGTTGCTGCAGCACCCAATTCCTTCGATTCGACACACATTCACCGGCGGCGCCGCGGGCCGGTCACGCCAGGCGCGTGATCTCCACGACGACGTCGAGGTCCGTCGCCTTGCCGCCGGTGTAGATGCCCTTGAGCGGCGAGACGTCGGAGTAGTCGCGGCCGACGCCCACCGAGACATGCTGCTCGGTGATGGGGGTGTCGTTGGTCGGGTCGTAGCCCCACCAGCCGCCTGTCCACACCTCGATCCACGCGTGGCTCTGCCCCTCGACGGTCTTGTCGATCTTCGCGTCGGGCTTCGGGTGCAGATATCCCGAGACGTACCGTGCGGGCACGCCGAGACCGCGCAGCATCGAAAGGCTGACGTGCGCGTAGTCCTGACACACACCCTTGCGCTCGTTCCAGGCGTCGACGGCGGTGCTGTGCACGCCTGTCGTACCCGGTACGTACTCCATCTCCTCGTGCACGAACTTGCAGATCGCCTCGACGGCGTCCTCCGGCTCGAGTCCCTTGGCGATGCGCCGCGCTGTCGCACCCAGCCGCCCGTTCTTCGGCACATACGTTGTGAACGAGAGCATTTCGTCGTAGCGGTCGGCGACGTACTCGCTCTCCAATTCCTCCCACGTCACAGCTTTGTCGGGGGCTGGACGCTCGCCGGCCTCGGTCTCGACGACCGACATCCCCGACACCTCCAGCTCCTCGTGCGGAGCGTGGAGGTCGAAGGCGGTGACCGCGGTGCCCCAATAGTCGGTGTAGCGGTACGCACGGGTCGCGGGCACCGTCTCCACACGGTTGACGATCACGTTCTGCCGAGTATCGCTTCGCGGGGTAAGCCGTGCCTCGTTGAACGACGAGGTGACCGGACTCTGGTAGCCGAAGCCCGTCGAATGCACGACCCTCAGACGCCAGCTCACAGTTCACTCTCCTCGATGAAGTGTTCTTCACCATCGCTGACCCGGGCGTCTGCCCACGACACATACGGTGACACATGGAAGTACTGACCCGTGACCGCCTCGTTGACGGCACGGCAGGTGTCCTGCAGATCGAGAAGTCGTTCCTGCAGTCCGTCGAGCAGTCGGCCCGGTTCCAGGAACTCGAGCGAGCTGCGCGCTCGACCCAGCAGCAGCAGCGCTTCGGCCTGCTCGCCGACGCGGCTCGGGCGCTTCTCGATCTCCGCGAGATTCTGCTCCGCGACACGAAGTGCGTGGAACACCGATCGCGGAAAGAGCCTGTCCAGCAACATGAACTGCACGATGTTCTCGGCGTCGAGCAGACCGCGATAGGTCCGCAGGTAGGTGTCGTGTGCACCGGCGGACACCAGAACATTCACCCACGCAGGCGAGTTGATCGGATCGTTGGCGCGCGAGAGCAGCATTCGGATGGTCATGTCGACCCGCTCCACCGAACGACCGAGCAACAGGTAGCGGTAGCCGTCGTCGTGACTCATCGTCGCGTCGGCGAGTCCGGCGAACATGGCGGCCCGGTTCTTCACGTACGAGAGGAACTCGTGAGGTCCGAGTCGACGCCCCCGACGCTCCGCCTCGGCCAGTCCGTTGTAGGTGGTGTTCAGACACTCCCACATCTCGCTGGACGTGACTTCCCGTGCGCCACGGGCATTCTCGCGCGCCGCACGGATGAGGTCGACGACCGATCCGGCCGACCCCTTCGCATACGCCACATGCTCGGTGAGCGACCACACGTCGAGCGGCCCGTCGGTGTCGGGCACCTCGAGTCCGAGAACCTGGATGACCATCCGAACCGCACCGTCGACGTCGGCGGAGGTGTCCTCGAGGAGCTGATGGATAGCGACGTCGAGCAGACGCGCCATGTCGTCGGCACGTTCGACGTAGCGGCCGATCCAGTAGAGGGATTCGGCGTTGCGGGCCAACATCATCGGGGATCACCGCTTTGCTGTTGCTGCTGTGTCTGTTCGAAAACCGGGTCGGGTGCGCTCTCGGCGGGCCGTGCCGCCTTGGCGGCCTTGGAGGTGACCACCTTGCCACCGCCGAGTTCGCGCTCACTCTGTGTGGCCCTGCTGGCGAGCACCCACGTGTCCTTCGAGCCGCCACCCTGACTGGAGTTCACGACGAGCGAACCTTCGGGCAGTGCGACGCGGGTCAGTCCACCCGGGAGCACCCAGACCTTCTCACCGTCGTTGACGGCGAAGGGACGTAGGTCGACGTGCCGCGGTCGCAGTGAGTCGCCGACCTTTGTCGGCACCGTCGACAGTTGCACCACGGGTTGGGCGATCCATCCGCGGGGGTCGTTGCGCACCTTGCGGGCCAGGGTGTCGAGCTCGGCCTTGGTGGCGTCGGGACCGAAGACGATCCCGTAACCACCCGATCCCTCAACAGGTTTCACGACGAGTTCGTCGATCCGGTCGAGCACTTCGTCGCACTCCTCGGGGAGCCAGCAGCGCAGGGTGTCGACGTTGCCGATGATGGGCTTCTCGCCGAGGTAGTAGTTGATGATGTCCGGCACGTAGGTGTAGATGAGCTTGTCGTCGCCGACACCGTTGCCCACCGCGCTCGAGATCACGACGTTGCCCGCGCGCGCGGCGTTGAGCAGACCTGCCACGCCGAGCATCGAATCCGGACGGAACTGCATGGGATCGAGGAAGTCGTCGTCGATGCGTCGGTAGATCACGTCGACGCGTTGCTCGCCCTCGGTGGTGCGCATGTAGACGACGTTGTCGCGGCAGAACAGGTCTCGACCCTCGACGAGCTCGACGCCCATCAGCCGCGCGAGCAGCGAGTGCTCGAAGTACGCCGAGTTCGCGACACCGGGCGTGAGCACGACGATGTTGGGGTCGGCCTCGTTGAAGGCGGCCGAGGCCCGCAGCGCGCGCAGCAGGTGACTCGGGTAGTCGGCGACAGGGCGCACCTTGTGCGTGGAGAACAGGTCGGGAAAAACCCGAGCCATGGTGCGGCGGTTCTCCATCACGTACGACACACCCGACGGTGATCGCAGGTTGTCCTCGAGCACGCGGAAGTCTCCGTTGGCGTCGCGGATCAGGTCGATGCCCGCGACGTGAATGCGAACTCCGTTGGGAGGACGGATGTTTGCCGCCTGACGGTGAAAGTGCTCACACGAATGGACGAGCCGTTTGGGCAACACACCGTCGCGGAGGATCTCCTGCTCGCCGTACACGTCGTCGAGGAACAATTCCAGCGCCTGCACGCGCTGGGTGATACCCGCTTCGAGCTTGTTCCACTCGCCGGCCGAAATGACCCGTGGCACAACGTCCAACGGGAACGGCCGCTCCATACCGGAGAGTGAGAATGTAATGCCCTGGTCGATGAACGCGCGCCCGAGCGCGTCGACGCGTGCCTCGAGGTCGGCGCGATCGGACTCCGCCATGACCTTGAAGATGCCGCGATACGCGGGGCGCACCTCGCCGTCGGCGTCGAACATCTCGTCAAAGGCCTTGCCGTACGGCCCTTTCGAGTATCCCTTGAAGATCCCGGTCTCGGTGGGGGCCGTCTCCCTGATGACCTTGGCCTTGGCGCTCTTGGCAACCTGTCCCGACTCGGCACCCTTGCCGTTTGCCGACTTGGCGGCGGTGACGGACTTCGACGACGACGGGGGCGCGGTTTTGCGCGATGCCTTCTTGGCTTGCGCACCGGTTGACGCGGGACTCATAGACACACATGGTGCCTCAGATCGCTCCACTCGGCACGACGTCTGCGCGGGCGCGTCGCAGATCCCCGGTCGGGCGGACACCGTTAGAGCGTGGCTAGTCGATTGTCGCTGCGCCCAGGCACACGGGAACCGTCTCCCGCCCGATGCGGTAGCATCCCGCGTGCCAGCTAATTAGACACCTGAACGTTTTGGGCAATTCAGACAAAGGGGTTGCTGTGGCGCCAGAGCCGCAAAGAAGTGGTGGCCAAGTAGTCGAAGTCACACCGGGCGACTTGCAACGAGCTGCCTACAAGATCGGGGTGGAAGGCTCGTCAGTAGCGCAGGCCCCAGACGCCACGTGCGTAATCCCTGCGATGCCACACTCGCAGAGCGACGGCGAGATGCCCCACATTGTCGAAGCTGTCAACAACTCGAAGCGAATCGTCGCCGGACGACTCCAGGTGATCTCGGAGGCGATCGCGACTGCGGCAACGGCGTTTGCCACCACCGAAGAACAGAGCGCTCACAACTTGGCAGCGATCGGGGATTTCAACACTCCACTTCCACGTCGCTGAGATCTGCATATGACCTACCCGACCCTGTCAGATGCGCTCGACGCAGAGCCTGGCAACTACCTCGACGCCCGCAACGGACTCAACGATCTGGCGTCGAACATCGAATCTCACGCGGCGCGCATGGTACGTGAAGTCTCCTCAGTGCCGTGGCGGGGCCTCGCGCACGATGCCGCAACCGGGCGCGCCGCCGAAGAGCAGACATCCATCGGCCGAATTGCCACCGCCGCCAGACAGTGTGCGACGGCAATTGACACACACGTGACGTCTTTGAAAGACCTCAAGTTCTCGCTGATCTATAAGGTCGTGCAACTGTTCGTCGACAACTACAGCGTAGCTAACGACTGGACGGTGACCGACTCCAAGACGTACCCGTCCGGCGATGAGGCTCAGCAATTCGTTAATTCTCAAGAGAAAGAGCGTCGAGAACAGGCAGCACGAGATGCCACTTCAGCGCTCAAGGGAAAGGCCGGCGAGTTCGCGGCTGCAGACCAACAACTAGCAAGCGCGGTCCATTCAGGAATCGAGGGGATGAACGCGTTATCACCTGCAGGCGCAGCGGTGAGTATCCACAGCGCCGATCAATTACTCGACGACCTGGCCGATCATCGCCGACTGTCCGGGACTGAACTCGCCGAACTCCGAGAAGCGACCGGGTTGACACCTGAGCAGATCGAGGCGATCCGCCAAGGCAAACCTGTTGACATCCCTCCGAACAAATACGCATATCTGCGAGAAGTCATGGCCGGGCTGGACAGCAAGAGCCCAGCAGAAATAGACCGGATCGCCGACTACCCCGATCCCGGGTCGCGCGACTCCGTGAAGACTGCGCTCGCCAACGGCATGCAACTCATGGGAAATCCGCTGATCACCGATAAAAGAGGCAACCACGGCGGAATGACTGAGTTGCCGGCCAAGGTCCGAGAGTCACTACAACGCAACCCGGTCACTTTTGATATTGACAACCCCGCAGCAGGCATATATTGGAGACTGAACAACTACCACGATCTCGTCGCCCTGACGGACCTCTTGGGAAAGGGAAACGCAGATCTACGGGTTAACACCGACGTTGATCGTGGCCTTCTCAAACAGGCATCAGAGCTCGCGAGCGCCACATCGAATCGTCAGGGCCTATTTCTGGAGACCGATGACGAGACGGGTCATCTCGTTTCCGACAAGGACCTCAACGCCACCATCAATAGCATGATCGCGCTCACTGATGCCGACCACCCTGCCATCACGGATTTCCTCCCGCGCAGCACATGGACTGCACAGTCGAGCCCGGTGGCCACTTCGATGCAGGTTCACATTTCGTGGACCTTGTGACCCATCCCTTCGACCCCGGGCAACACGCCGTCGAGGACATGTTCAACTGGATCGGCCCGAACGCCGGGAGCCCGGGACACGAAGGCGATCTGGCTGCGCTAGCGGCCAACGGTTACGCGCACCGGCTGGCCGAAAACGCCACGCTCCTGGGACTAGACACCAACGGCAGCGGAGTCGGGCACCCGACACTTGGCAGTATCAATCCCGAACTGACACAGTCATTGACGAAGAACATCATTCCCTATCTCGGCGCACTCAATGGCGTCGAGGGCATGGGAATCCACACGTTCCCTGGCTATGGTTTCGGGAATATCACCGAGATGCAGGGCATGATTCAAGCGCTCGATTCCGATCCCGTTTCCGCATCCGTTATCAACCACGCCGGGGCGGCCTGGGAGAATTACATGACCTCGATGTACGCGGCACACGATGGCGATCCGTCTTTTGCCGCGGCCTCCGGTCGTTTTCACGAGATGTTCCATGAGGCCGACACTGCCGAATTGCAGGGACTGTTCAATCAACAGAATTGGGATCGTATACAGCAATATAATCTTGATTCCACCGAATGGGACACTGCCAAGACGGTACTCACGACCGGACTGAAATTCCTTCCAGGACCTTGGGGCGAAGTCGGATCTCTCGCCGGATCGGTTATCGACGTCGCGAACCCCGGCACCAAACTCTCCGCTCTCGGAATCGTCAACGACCCGTCGACGATTCCGCATGATCATGTGAGCGACGCTATTCAAGAGGCGGTCAAGGGCTACGACAACGACACGCAAGGGCTCTACTACCAACGCGACCTCGCTTTAGGCTATGCCAGCACCCACGGCGGACTGGAGGCCGATCCGCGATGGGCTCCGTTCCTGTCACATGCTGACCCGCGCGATCCAGAGTCTCCGATGGTGTTGGACTGGGGAAAGATCACTGCGAATAATGACAGTTTCAACGACATTGTCGATAACCTGCCGATCCTGCGGGATTCGTGGAGCAACCAGGGCGACGGATACCCGAGCGGCTCACGCCCAGGCGCCAATATCGATCCCCATCAACTGTCCGCGCCGGGTGATGATCCGAGCAGGGCCCCGCGATGAATCGCCACCAGCTCGGGCGTCTCGTACTGGCAGTTCTCAGTGGCGTTGCCGTGGTGGTTGTGTCGGCGTGTGCAACGCCCAAAACTCCGACCGCTGTAACATCACCCTCACCCACGTCCGCTGGCTACCAACGCCCCGCCAACGTCCGGTGGACCGAACACTGGAATCCCACCGCAGCAACCGATCTCATGAGCGCCCACGGCACATTCGTCCGCGCCTTCATCGAAGCCGAGACCATCGCCGTACTCAGCGGAAGCGCCGCCACCGGCTCTTACCCCGGCTTCGCAGCAGCGAATCGCACCGGACGCATCCCCAAGTACTACAGCCACGGCATGCCCATGTGGATCTACACCGGATTCTCCTCCCACAGCGTCATCCGACTCGACAACACCGGACCCGACACCTACACCGCCACCGTGTGCACCCGCGAAAGTGTCAACCCGCTCAACAAAGAATCCGTCCACTTCCAGACCACCTGGCTCACCTACCACCGCCACGGCACGCCACCACCCCCCAACCAACACGGACCACGAAACGCTCCCTCCGGCGACATCTTCGGCGACTGGTACGCCACCAAATACGTCTGGGACCACAACCCTGAACAGACTCTGTGCAAAGACACCCCCATCGACCGCAGCCATACACCCACCCCCGGCTGGCCCACCACAACCGGCGACCTATGACCCGCACAACCACAGGCACCGCAATCCTCGCCGTACTGATGACCCTGACCGCATGCGCCACAACACAACCGGCGACCACAACACCCTCACCCACGCCCACCGGCTACCAACGCCCTCCCACTGCGCAGTGGACCGATCACTGGAACCCCACCCCGGCAGTCGATCTCATGAGCGCCGACGGCACATTCATCCGCGCCTTCATCGAAGCCCAGGACGTCGCAATGCACAGCGGCCAACCCGCTTCCTATCCTGGCTACATCAACGCCGACCACGTCCCACACAACCTCTTCTACTACGGCATCTCGCCCACCGAGCTCACCACAGGATTCTCCTCCCACAGCATCATCCGACTCGACAACACCGGCCCCGACACCTACATCGCCACCGTCTGCCGCCGCGAAAGTGTCAACTCGCTCAACAAGGAAGCACTCACCGTCGACATCGAGTGGCTCACCTACCACCACCACGGCACGCCCCCACCCGCCAATCAACGCGGACCGCGAAACGCCCCTCCAGACAACGTCTTCGGCGACTGGTACGCAACGCAACACGACTTCGACTTCACCACGCCCAAGCACGACGTCTGCACAGACACCCCCATCAACCGCGGCCACACACCCACCCCCGGCTGGCCCACCACCACGACCGGTGACCTATGACCTCCGCGTCCGATGAGCCCTTCGCCCGGTTCGTGACACCCGGCATGCTCGCGGAACGTAAACGGAACGACGCGGCTCTCGACGAACGCCTGCGCGCACAGGCCGCTGCACTGCGCGCACGCCCCGCGAGCGCACCCGTGCCTACCCAGACTCGCGACCTAGACGTTCTCTGTACCGACGAAATAGCACGCCAGGTCGAGTACAAGCGTCGGCTGGCCATCGCACTCGACGACGAATGCCAACGCAGTGTCGACGCTCAGATTTTCGGAATCAGCCCAGAAAGCCGAGCAGAGGTTGCATCGTACGTGCGCTCGGAGTTGCTACGCGAGCTGCGAGCGCACCTCGCTAGAAATCCACATCTGAGCGAAGACGAGGGCTAGCTGCTAGCCGGTGGCTAGCCGAGCCGGTGCCGTGCCGACACCACGCGACGACCGAATCGACGCGCGATATTCGCTGCGCGCGTCTGCAATCGAGCCGCGGTCTCGGGATAGGGCATCGTCTGCGCGATTCCTGCAATCGCGTCGAGCGAGGCGTCGAGAATCTGGTCCACTGTCGGCGGCTGGGCGTCGTCGCCTGCCATCGTGCTCACCGAAAGATCCCCGAGATTACCGGTCACGGGATACCCCGCCACGCGCACAGCCTCGATCATCGTCTCGGCTTCGTCGGCCGCCCACGCACGCTGTTCGCTGGACAGCCCCCGTGGAGTGCCGCCGGTCTGTGCGAACAAGACCTTGGCGATGATGTGACCTTTGACGACGCGCTCGTACCGATCCCACTCGATGTCGTCGGGCTGTAGGCGCGAGTTCAGCCGTCGCAGCAGCTCGGCCTGCGCCGCCGAGAGTGACGTGTTGTTGTTCGGAACGTCGATGGTCATCGGCGTCGGATCGACGTCGAGCACGGACAGAAACCTGTCCCACAACGACGATGCGCCCGTTCCCGGCTTCGCCACGGTGACCAGGTGAGCTCGTTCCGGCCCGACGAACTTGGCCCACCGTCCGAGGATGCCCACGTAGTCCTGAAACTCCCAGAAGGGCTCCTCCTCCATGTCGCCGCCCCACGACCCCGTTCGACGTGGCGCGTGCCGCCGCACCGACGTCACGAAGTCGTCGAACGATGCCAGACGCTGGTTCTTGACGTTCTCCTGCCACACCGAGGGCAGTTGGCGGGCCAGATCACGAACGGTCACGACCACGTGGACTTCGTCGGCGAAGGACAGGTCGTTCACCATCGACTCGATCTGTTCCTCGCGCGCCGTCGCGAACAACTCGTGCGACACCAGCGACGTCCCCGGCCAAGCACGCATCTGCGAGACCATCGTCGACCACCTTCCGGCGAAGGCCGGGTCGACCCAGTCGAGATAGCGACTGGGCTGTAGGTGGGTTGCGGCGTGAAAGTGATCCGCCATCTCGTTTCCCGGGTAGAGCAGCCCGGAGTGACGAAAAGCGAGGTCGCGGTTCCACCACAGGCGATCCTGGAGATGGGTGGTGCCCGTCTTGGGTAATCCGACGTGAATGAAGACAACTGACATGATGGGTCGAGTTTAGTTGTGCTCACGCACACATCCGCGAGCTCGACACATGCTGTGAGGATTCACAGCCGATCGGTGGGAGACGCACGATCGCGCGCGAGCAAACGCCTGCGGATTTGGGACCCCTGTTTCCGGCTGGTAAAGTAGACCGCTGTCGCAGAGTCGACGGCGGACACGTGCTGTCCACCCGTTTGACCTGCTCAGGAACACCCAGCAACAGCAATCACCAACAACTGATAGGTACACACGCGTGGCAAACATCAAGTCCCAGGTCAAGCGCAACCGCACCAACGAGATCCGTCGGCAGCGCAACCAGTCCGTGCGCTCTTCGCTGCGCACCGCGATCCGCAGCTTCCGCGAAGCTGTTGACGCCGGCGACAAGGACAAGGCCGCCGAGCTCGGACAGTCGGCAAGCCGCAAGCTCGACAAGGCCGCCAGCAAGGGCGTCATCCACGCCAATCAGGCAGCCAACAAGAAGTCGGCCATCGCTGTGGCCGTCAACAAGCTCTGAGGTAGCACTCTCCGGCATCAGCCGGAGCTGAACGAGTCAGAGCGCGCACCCGCGACGCGCCCCGTGCACACGGGAGCACGCCGGATCGCAGCGCCGACCGTTCCCCTGTCGAGACAACTCACCCCGGCGACTTCCACGCGGTCGCCGGGGTGAGTTGCGTGGTCGCGCACGCTCCGGCTTCTGAGTGGTTCAGTCCTGCGAGCTCAGCCCTGCACGCTTCAGCGCCGACGCGACGTCGGGCGCAACGATGCAACAGCGTCGACCGCATGCAGAAGCGCATAGTCTGCGTCGGCGGCCTGTCCCTTTACATCTCCGTTGAGTCCGGCAACCACCACGACGGCCTGCGCGATCGACGGCGAATCCCATGCCCGTGCCTGCGACTGCACCTTCTTGACACGCGACGGCGGCATGCCCAACTCCGACGCGGCCGCGTACTGATCCATCGAGCCGATTCCGCGTACGCGAGCTATCGCGTGCACAGCCTCGGCGAGCGCATCGGCCAGCAGTACTCGAGGCACCCCGTGGTGCACCGCCCACGCCAAGGACTCGAGCGCTCCGGCTCGATCACCGGTGACGGCTTTGTCGGCGACCTCGAATCCCGTGACCTCCGGGCGCCCCTGGTAGTAGACGCGCACCGCGTCGCGGTCGATCTTCCCGCCGGTGTCGGCAACGAGCTGACTGCACGCCGCGGCAAGCTCACGAAGCTCCGCACCGACCCCCTCGACAACCTGCTCGACGACGTCGGCGCTGACCTTCACGCCGAGCTCACGAAACTCCTTGCGGACGAAGTCCATTCGTTCCGACGGCCAGCGCGGCGCAGTGCAGTCGTGTTCGACGGCACCGGCCTTGCGGAGTTCGCCCACCATCGACTTCGTCCGGCCGCCGCCGGTGTGGATCACCATCAGCGTGATGCCGTCGGGAAGCTCACGAGCCGCCCGCGTGATCAGCGCTGCGGGCTCCTTACCCGCCTCTGCCGCCGACTCGACGACGACTACGCGGTCTTCGGCAAACAACGACGGACTCAACAGCTCGGCCAGTTCGTATTCGCTGACGTCGCCCGCGCGCACACGCGTCACCGGGATGTCGGAGCCTGCGTGGTGGGACAGCTCGCTCGTCACACCCGAGATCACACGTCCGGTGAGGAAGTCGTCGTCTCCGAGGAGCAGATGCAGGCGATCGGTCACGCCACTCATGGTGCCAGAACGCCCCGACAACCCCGACGACGCACCGGACACCTTCCCTACTACCGGTCGCACCCGTCCCTCCGCCGACCGTGCGTCTCGTTCCCCCGACTGTGCGTACGACGCCGCACCCACCCGATCGAGCGTCGATTCACCAACGCCGCACCCAGGACTGTGAACGCCATAACGAGCACCATCCCGGCAAGCCCGTCAGGTATTTCGATTGCCGCCCAACTCAATCCACCGAGCACCCGCGCCACGGTGATCATCCACCACAGCTCCGGCGACATCGCGCGCAGTAACACTTGGGCAACCACAGCTCCCACCTCTCCGGCGAGCCCGATCAATGCGGCGAGTGTTCCCACCACACTGATCACTCCGACGACCGGCGCCACGACGACGTTGGCCAGAATAGAGACCACGTTGAACGTCCCGCTGATCATCGCGATCAGCGGCGCCGTCACGACCTGCGCAGCGATGGCGATAGCCAGCACCTCGGCGGCGACAGGCGGGATTCTCCACTCGCGCAGCATGTCTCGGATCGACGGCGCGATCAGCACGAGTCCGGCTGTCGCCACGACCGACAATGCGAACCCCGGCGCGCTCGCAAGCTCCGGCCACCACAGGAGTCCCCCGATCACGGCGACACCGAGGGCGGGCACCGCGCGAGCACGTCGCGTCGACAACAACGCGAGCAGACCGACTCCGCCCATCATCGCCGCGCGCAGCACACTCGGCGACGGCCGTACCAGGACGACGAATCCGACGATGACGATCACCCCGCTGACAGCCGCCACCTTCGGTGACCCGCCGATCAACCTGATCAACGCAATCGCTGCACCGCAGGTCAGCGCGAAATTGGCACCCGAAACAGCGGTCAGGTGGCTGAGCCCGGCCGCGAGGAACTGATCACGGACATCTTGCGACAATGCGCTCTCGTCGCCGATGACCAACCCAGGCAACAATCCCGCCGATTCACCGGTCAGCGCCTGCGCCGAGTTCTGCTGCAGCGTTGTCCGCACGATGCCGGCTCCGCGCTGCAGCGGAGGAGGCCGCCCCAACATCGTCGGCGGTCCCGACGCCGCCAACCTCGCAACACTGAGATCACCCCCTCGAGGTGCGCGCATACTCACCAGGACACGCACGCGCTGACCCGGCAACAATCCGACCCATCCGGGCGCGCGAGCGACGACATCGGCGACGGCGGAGGGAACTCGACGCTCCCCGACGGCCAGCACCGTCACCCGAGTGGTCACCTGACCCCGTTGTGCGGGCCCGAAGTTCCGCGGGTCGTCGCGAATCGACATCGTGACCGTCGCCTTGCCCGACATGCCCGACATCGGATGCGCGTCGCGTGTCTCGAGCCGAAGCCATAGCGCGAGTGCACATGTCACCGCCATCCCCGCACCGATCACCACGATGCCGACCATTCGCCAGGCCACATTCCACCGCCGATACGCGAACAGAGCTGCAGCACAGATCATTCCGCCGATCACCAGCACAGCAGGCATCGACCACGACGGCCCGTGCAGCCCGAGCAGCGTGACCAACCACACCACGAGCGCGGGTGTGACAAGCCGTAGATCCACCGGGGTGTCAACCTGCGGTCACGAGGTCGCGAAGCTTGGCGAGCCGTGCGGGTCCGATTCCGTCAACTTCGCCGAGTTGGTCGACGGACGTGAACTTTCCGTGCTGCGATCGCCAGTCGATGATGGCCTTCGCCGTGACAGGGCCGACCCCCGGGAGAGCGTCGAGCTGCTCGGCGCTCGCAGTGTTCAGATCGACCTTTCCGCCCGTGCCGCTCGCCGACCCCGAACCCGTTGTGCCAGTGCCCGACTCGGGCGCATCACCGGCCGTCGGTGGCGACGATGGGCCCGGCCTCCCTACACCCGCGGCGACCACCGCGCTGCGCAGTGAGGCGTTGCCGTCCTTGCTCGCGTAGCCGACAAGCACCTGGTCGCCGTCTCCCAACACCTGAGCGAGATTCAATGACGTCGTGTCGGCTCCCTCGCGGGCACCGCCAGCGCTCGACAGCGCGTCGGCCACCCGCGACCGCGGCGCCAATCTCACCAACCCGGGCTTCCGCACCAGTCCGACGACGCTCACCACGATCTGGGCTGGTGCAGCTGAGGGCGCGGCGTCAGACGGCACTGCGGCAGAAGACGCTGCAGCGTGGGACGGAATCGACGTCGACGGACCCGCCGATGAGGGGAAGGCAACGGTCGGCACGACGTCGTCGTTGCGGAGCAGTCCGAATCCCGCTATCACACAGGCGATTACACCCACACTGATCAGCGCGATGGCACCGGCGGGCGCCACCGCGAATCGGCGCCGGGGACGATACCCATCGTCATCTGCATCCGGGTCGAGGTCGAAATCATCTAGACGATCGTCGTCGAATCCGTTGGCATGTAGTCTTTCTCGACTATCGAGAGAACGCCTACGTCCCACCTCGGGAGCCAGCCAACCCGGCGTCGTGTCGATCTCCCAGGAATCAGGCGACACATCGTCGTTTGCAGCCGACGAGTTCGCGTCGGGTTCGGGCACCCGGGTGGCTCCGACAGGCGTGGGGGCGGTCGCCGACAACCGGTCCAGCGGGGAGCGCCCGACCGCGGTGGACCCGGTGCGCTGTCCGCGCTCGACAACACCTCGCGCGGCGAATCCACGTGCCGTCCGGATTGGTTTGTCGCTCATAGCCTCTGACGCTACGGCGGGCACACCACGCCTTGGGGTCGGCGGCCACGCACCGACGCAGCGCTGTGGACGACGGTCAGGTTGTGGACAACCCCTCGGCCACCGACGGGCCCCTGGTGATGGGGTCGAGTTGGGTACCGATCACGACGCCGACCGCTCCGGGGCCGACGTGACAGCCGAGCACGGGACCGAGATCGACCGTGATGCTCGACGTCACGCTCCGCAGGCTCTCCCGCAGTCGGACGACGAGATCGGCTGCGGCAGCAGGAGCTTGGCAATGTTGCACGCCAAGGGTCACCGCGCGGCCGTCGGCGTAATCGACTGCTGCGTCTGCCATCTTGTCCAGCGCCTTGGAGAAGGTGCGCGTGCGTTCCCGAAGCGTCAGCGTGCCGTCGACGACGTGCAGGATCGGTTTGATCGACAACGCGGAACCGAGCATCTTGCTCGCGGCGCTGATTCGGCCACTGTTGCGAAGGTTGTCGAGGTTCTGCACACAGAGCAGTGATTCGACGGTCGCCGCCTGGCGGATGGCGGCTTCGTACGCACGGTCCCGGTCGGCACCGTCCCGGGCGGCCTGCGCCGCGGCGATGGCCACGAACCCGACTGCCAGTCCAACTGACCGCGAGTCGACGACCCGCACCTGCCCCGAGTAGTCCTCTGCGGCGAGGCGCCCTGCGCTCCACGTGCCGGACAGTTTTCGCGACATGTGGACCGCGACGACGCCGTCGCCCTTACTGCGCTCGATGGCTTCGCCATACGCCCGCACCAGATCGTGCGGAGTCGCCCCGGCGGTGGTGACTCCCGGCGTCGACACGATATCGGCGGGGACGTTGTCGTCGTCTTCGAGATAGTCGACGCCGTCGAGCGTCAGATGCAACGGAACCTGGATGATGTCGTAGCTGTCAGCAACGGCAGCGGGCAACCGCGCGGAGGAATCTGTGACGACGACAACAGGCACCCGTCTACGTTAGCCGGTTCGCCGTGCGGCTCGGACATCCGGATCGTCGAGCACGCGCAGAATCGGCTCCGCCACCACATCGGCGACCGCCCGGTGGCACGCGAAGCCCCAGTGGATGCCGTCGGGGTTCATCACAGCATCTGAGTTCATCGCAGCGTCTGGGTTAGTCGCGGCGTCTGGGTTCACGGCATCTGGATCGTCGTATGCGTCGCGTGTCGGTGGATAGAAGTCGGCATAAGAGACGCCGTGCCGGTCGCACCACGCGCGCATCGCCGCGGTCGTCGGTATCCGCCCGGTGTGGACGTAGCCGTAGTAGGGGCTCCGATGCGTCGACGGCAGACACACGACCATCGGCAGGTCGGGGCGCAACTGGGTCAGCGCCTCGTGGATCTTGTCGAGGTAGTCGACGGTCACCGTCGGCGGCAGGGCCACCGGCCACCCGATCTTCGACGCACGCGGCTGGACCCACTGATACGCCGACCGGACGATCTGGCGCAGTCGGCCCGGCCGCACGTATCTGATCTGCTCGCGCAACGCGGTCGGAAGCGGCGACGGCAACGAATCCATTCCGCCGAACGCGAGGATCACCGCGCGTGCGTGCGGTACCGCGGCCCAGATGTTCGGGTCCTGGGTCATCGCCCACCAGACGTCCCGGCTGGTCCAGCCGATCCGTCCGAAGAGCCGCACCGGCAGACCACACCGCGCGCCGACGATGTTCGGCCAGATTCGAGCGTCGTCTGCGGGCAGCCCACCCTGCGGCCCGAAGTAGGCGAGCGAGTCGGAGAGGATGAGTAGGCAGTCGTCGGGCGTACCCGCCGCAACCGAGTCGGTCACTGCACCCCTGCGTCGGCAACCTCGGCCGAGGCGTTCCACACGTCCAGCCGCCACCGCGGCTTCTCACCGGGGAGTCCGTGGCCCGACAGTTGGACCCAGCTCGTGTTGGCCAGTCCGCCGAACACCGGCCAGTTGGCGACCGGAAGGTCGAGCAGTGCGGCGGTCATCGCGGCGATCACACCTCCGTGCGCGACGAGCACGACGGGCGACTCCGGGCTCGCGCCGCTCCCCCAGTCGTCCACACTCGCGAGCAGTTCATCGACGACCGGTAGGGCGCGGGCAGCGACGTCGACGCGGCTCTCCCCGCCCGGCGGGCGCCACGTGGCGTCGTCGCGCCACAGCGCGCGCGCACCGGGCATCACGTCGTCGACCTCGTAGTGCGTCATGCCCTGCCACTCACCGAGATGTGTTTCGCGGAGCCGTTGATCGGTCTCGACAGGCAGGCCGGTCAGCACGGCGAGCGCTTCCGCGGTGTCGCGAGCACGCCGCAGATCCGACGACCTGATGAGCATCGGATTGCGTTCGGCGAGTGCGGCGGCGGCCGACTTCGCTTGTCGCACACCGAGATCGGAGAGATCGGTGTCAAGTTGTCCCTGCATCCGACTCGTCGCGTTGTACTCGGTCTGCCCGTGCCGCAACAGAATCAGCCTGCGGACCACCGGGGTGAGTCGTTCGACGGAGGTGTCGTGGTCGTCGGGCGCTCCACTCACGCCTGCGGCTCCAGGTCGATGACCGGGCAGTCCTGCCACAGACGGTCGAGCGCGTAGTAGGCGCGCTCGTCGGCATGCTGGACGTGCACCACGATGTCGACGTAGTCCAGCAGCGCCCAGCGACCCTCACGTGTGCCTTCGCGTCGGACGGGCTTGTAACCCGCCTCGCGCATCTTGTCTTCGATCTCGTCGGTGACCGCGTTGACCTGACGCTCGTTGTCGGCCGACGCGATCACGAACAGGTCGGTGATCACGAGTTGTTCGGACACGTCGATCACCGTGACATCGGTGGCGACCTTGTCCTGCGCGGCAGCGACTGCCACCTTCGCCATGTCCAGTGACTCGGCTGCTGCTGTCACGTTCGTCCTTTCGAGCGTTGCGTTTCCGCACGGTGTGTTGAGGTGTCGGAGGTTGTCGGTTCATCGTCGGCGTCGCTCGCCAGTGGCGCCGAGACACCCGGCGAGTTCACCCGCGGCCTGCGGTAGAGCCTGCGTTTGGCGATGTACTGGACGACGCCGTCTGGCACCAGGTACCAGACCGGTCGTCCCGTCGCAGCGCGTGCCCGACAGTCCGTCGAGGAGATCGCCAGTGCGGGAATCTCCATCAGATGAAGCGTATCGGCTGGCAGATGTCGCAGATGCGTGGCCAGATGGCTGGCGTTCAACTCGTATCCCGGTCGGCTCACCCCGACGAAGTTCGCCAGTTCGAACAGTTCCTCCCAGTCCTGCCACGACAGGATCGACTCCAACGCATCGGCGCCGGTGATGAAGTAGAGCGCAGCGTCGGGAAGGGTTTTGCGCAGATCCCGCAGCGTGTCGACCGTGTAGGTGAATCCCTCTCGGTCGATGTCGACGCGACTCACGCTGAACTGAGGATTCGACGCCGTCGCGATGACCGTCATCAGGTAGCGGTCCTCGGGGGGACTGACCTGCTTCGTCCGGTCGGGAACCTCCCCGCCGTCTTCGGTCAGCTTCTGCCATGGCCGTCCGGTCGGGACGAAGATCACCTCGTCGAGCGAGAACCGGTTGGCGACCTCACTGGCTGCCACGAGGTGCCCGTTGTGGATGGGATCGAACGTTCCGCCCATCACACCGATCCGGCGTACACGCGGACGGTCATGTGCCATGAGGGGTCAGTTTACGCGAGCGATCACACCGGCAGGAGGTCGGCGATGACCGCGGACAGCTGCGTGGCGTTGCGACACTCGAACATATCGATGATCTCCGCGTAGTCGTCGGCCGCGGAATCGCCGGTACCCCAGTCGCCATGCGCCTCCGGGTTGAGCCAATACGCGTGACGCGCACGCTCCACCAACTCGCGCAGCGAGTCCTCGGAGGCGTCATGGTAGTTGTTGCGGGCGTCGCCCAGGATCAGGAGCGCTCCGCGATGTGTCAGCGTGTCGCCGTAGGCGTCGACGAACCCGCGCAGCATGTGCCCGTAGTCGGAATGACCGTCACGCGTGATGAGCCGGGCCTGCGTCAACATGCGATGCGTCGCCTCACCGATGTCGGTGCCGCCGAACCCCTCGTCGTCGGTGAAATACTCGGTGACGTCGTCGACAGTGTCGACGAATGCGAAGATCCGAACCTTCGCGAACTGCTGTCGCAGCGCGTAGACGAGTTGCAGCGTGAACTGCGAGAACCCGGACACCGAACCCGATACGTCGCAGATGATCACCAGTTCGGGGCGGCCGGGGCGGGGCTTGCGGTTCTTGAGTTCGATCGGCACCCCGCCCGTCGACATCGACGCACGCAGCGTCGCACGGACGTCGACAGCACCCCGGTGGGCGCGGCGTCGTCGAATCTCCAAGCGGGAGGCCAACAGACGCGCGAGCGGTGCGACGGTCCGTCGGATCTCGGTGAGGTCCTTCTTGCCTGCCGCGAGAAAGTTGATGTTCTCGGGCAGTGTCGGCACCGCGTAGTCGCTGACCTTCTCGCGTCCGTTGCGGTCGGCCATCCGACGCTGCGTCTCCACCTCGATCGCGGTGCGTAGTCGGTTGGCCCGTTCGCGGGCGGCCCTGCGGAACGTCGGATCGTCGCCGACGCTCAGGTCGTCACCCGATCCGCCCGCCATCGCGGCGGCTATCCGTGCGATCAGCGTCTGGGGATCGATACTCGAGAGTGCCTGATACGCCGAGTACGCCTCCCCGCGGCTCGACTGGTAGCGGCCCATCTCGTCGACCACCTGCGCGACCGCGGCAGACAGACGTCCGTCTGCGTCGGCCGACTCGTCGGCGAGCAACTCTGCGAGCATTTCGCGCACGGCAGCGACGTCGACCTCGCCGGAGGTGTCGCGCGGCAGTTCTTCCTCTGCGCTGCGTGCACCGATCGCGACCGGAAACCAGAGGTCGAAGATGCGGTCGAAGGCCGGCCGGTGCATGTGATCGTCGACGAGCGTCGCCGCGAGTCCCTCGCGCAGGCTGCTGCGATCGAGCAGGTCGAGCACCTCCATCGCCCGCGCGGCGTCGATCAGCGCCGACGGACCGACCGCGATCCCCCGTCGCCGCAACGCGTCGACGAAGTCGGTGAGATGAGCGACGAGCGGCACTGCTGTCGCGATGTCGCCCGTGGCGGGTTCGGCCCCGGACATCAGCCCAACTTGAGTTCTTTGACAGCGGTCTTCAGGTCGGGGCGATGCTTGAGCACGACGCCGAGCGTGCGTGCGATCAGGCCTTCGTCGAGTCGACCACCCTTCGAGCGTTCCTCGCCCGCGCCCAATGCGAGCAGGGTGTTGGCCCAGTCGATGGTCTCGGCGACCGACGGCTTCTTGCGAATGTCGAGGGTGCGCAGCACGCCGACGATGCGGACCAGTTCGGATGCCAGCGCGTCGGGCAGGTTCGGGACCCGCGACTCGAGAATCTCTTTTTCGCGCGCAGCGTCGGGGAAGTCGATGAAGAGGTAGAGGCAGCGACGTTTCAGCGCCTCCGACAATTCTCGTGTCGCGTTCGACGTCAGGATCACGATCGGCCGACGCGACGCGACGACAGTCCCCATCTCCGGGATGGTCACCGCGAAGTCGCTGAGCACCTCGAGCAGCAGCCCCTCGACGTCGACGTCGGCCTTGTCGACCTCGTCGATCAGGAGCACGGTGGGATCGGTGCGCGAGATCGCTGTCAGCAGAGGTCGCGGCAGCAGGAACTCCTCGGAGAAGATGTCGGTCTTCGCCTCGGCCCAGTCGCGCGTACCGGTCGCCTGGATGTGCAGGATCTGCTTGGCGTGGTTCCACTCGTAGAGTGCGCGCGCCTCGTCGATTCCCTCGTAGCACTGCAGACGCACGAGCTCTGCGTCGGTGGCCGCGGCGATGGCACGCGCCAACTCCGTCTTACCCACTCCCGCAGGGCCTTCGACGAGCAGCGGCTTACCGAGCCGGTCGGCGAGGAAGGTCGACGTCGCCGTCGCGTCGTCGGCCAGATAGCCGGTGGAGCGCAGCCGGTCGACGACGTCGGGCACGGCTGTGAACGAGGGGACGATGGGTGCCGCGTCTTGCGTCGCAGGGCCGTTCGTCGTTGCGCTGTCGGTCATCACGCGGGCCGGATCTGGCCGTCGCCCCACACGATCCACTTGGTGGAGGTGAGTTCCGGCAGTCCCATCGGTCCGCGGGCATGTAGCTTCTGCGTGGAGATTCCGATCTCCGCACCGAAGCCGAACTGCTCGCCATCGGTGAAGGCGGTCGACGCATTGACCATCACGGCTGCGGCGTCGACCCGGTTCGTGAACTCCTCGGCCGCGGCGAGGTCGGTGGTCACGATGGCCTCGGTGTGCCCGGTTCCATAGGTGTCGATGTGTGCGACAGCGGCGTCGAGTCCGTCGACCACCTTCATCGCGATGTCCATCGACAGGTACTCATCGGCCCAGTCGGACTCGCCGGCCGGCTCCATCCCCGGCTCATCACCGTGGATCACGACACCCTGCGACTGCAGCGCCTGGCTGATCTTGGGCAGCGCGTCGGCGGCGATCGCTTTGTCGACAAGCACCGTCTCTGCCGCGTTGCACACGCTCGGTCGCCGCGTCTTGGCATTGAGGATGATGCGGGTCGCGACACCGACGTCGGCGAGCGCATGCACGTAGACGTGGCAGTTTCCGGTTCCGGTCTCGATCGTCGGGACCGTGGCATTCGCGACGACCGCGTTGATCAGGCCCGCACCCCCGCGCGGAATGACGACGTCAACGAGTCCGCGCGCTCGGATCAATGCGGTGACACTCGAACGGTCGTCACTCGGCAGCAGCGACACGACATCGGACGGGATGCCCGCGCCCGCGACAACATCGCGAAGAATGCGAACAAGCTCCGCGTTCGACGACGCCGCCGACGACGAACCGCGAAGCAGCACAGCGTTTCCGGACTTGAACGCGATACCGAAGGCGTCGACCGTCACGTTCGGCCGCGCCTCGTAGACGATGCCGACCACACCGAGCGGCACGCGAACCTGCCGCAGGCGCAGCCCGTTGGGAAGCGTCTTGCCCGCGACGATCTCGCCGATCGGATCGGGGAGGATCGCGACCTGACGCAGACCGTCGGCGATCCCCGCGACGCGCTCGGTGGTCAGGCGCAGACGGTCGATCAGGTTAGCCTCGGTTCCGGCCTCCTCGGCGCGCGCAACGTCGTCGGCGTTGGCGGCCAGGATGGTCTCGGTATTCGCGTCGACGGCGTCGGCAGCGGCGAGCAGCGCAGCATTCTTGGCTGTCGTGGTGAGCGCTGCCAGCGCTCGTGAGGCGGTACGGGCCGCGCGGGCCTGCGCGTGCACGACCTCTTCGACGTCGGGCCCTGTCGCGGCCTGCCTTCCGGTCACGGTGGGTGCGCTCATCAATTCCTCGATTTCGAGTTCACGGCAGATGATTGCGTCCTGCGCGGCACTGCCGGCGGACAACATGTCCAGGGTACGTCCCGCACCAAGCCACCCCAAGATCGCCCACCCGAGAACGTCACCGCGGGCCGGACGTCGAGATGCCGCACGTCAGCAACGGTTGAGTATTCCGGCGAGCACGCTGCGGGACGCGGCATCGACCGCCAATCCGTAGGCGCGGCTCACCACGACGAACTCGATCGCGTACTGACAGTGGAAACCGCGATTGGGCGGCAGCCAACGGGCGGGTTCGCTGTCGCTCTTCTCCTGGTTCGACGCCGCGTCCACGGCGACGAGGTTGGCAGGGTCGTTCGCCAGGTCGACTCGACGCCGCGTCGACCACCCGAACGCACCCATGTCCCAGGCGAAGGCCAGGGGCACGATGTGGTCGATCTGAACCGCGGTCGCACTACGATCACGCCGAAACACCACGGTCTTGCCGGTATACGGGCTGCGCAGCTCGCCTGCGAGGACAGCGCGCGGACACGAGGTCACCGGGCCGATACGCACATCACCGAGGTCGCGGGTCAGCACGTCGTTTCGGGTATCGCAGCCGTTTCCGCCTCCCGTCACGCTCGCGTCGTCGGTCCACGACGCCCCGAACGCCGACCGTTCGTAGTCGTCGCGACCGCTGCGCGCCGCGACGACGGGCACCCCTGCGAGTTCGCGCAACGCCAGCTGCGCACCGGCGTGCCACTGCCCCGCTCGGGTGCGCGGCACATCGCGGTACACACCCACGGCCACGACGACCGCAGTGAGCACGAACGCGATCGTGACCACCCACCTGCGGGCGGGCCACTGCGCGTCGCGGCGGGCGTGTCGATAGCGCATCCGCAGCCGGTACAGCGGCACCGCGATGACGGGATTCACGCCATCTTCGACGCTGCGCGGCGGCCCGCGGTTCCACTACCCGCGAGCGGCGTCGCAGACGCGGTTCGATCTGGTAAACGCGGTTGGTACACCAGCCGCGTCTGCGGGTTCGGGCCGCGTTCGGCGCGCGGGTTCCGGGACGCAGGCGAGCCGGGTCAGGATTTGTCGAGGTAGCGCACCTTGTTGGGTACGAGAATGGCGTCGACGAGGTCGGCGAGTGGCCGGTGGTCGGCCAGCGGAAGGTCGGTTGCCACCACGGATTCGGCCAGCTCGCGAGCGTCGGCGATCACGTCGACGTCGTCGAGTAGCGAGAGGTGACGCAGCGACGACACCCCACCCGACTGCAGTGAGCCGAGCAGATCACCTTCGCGGCGCTGCAGCAGGTCGACGCGAGCGAGTTCGAATCCGTCGGTCGACGCCTCGACGGCACGCAGCCGCTCCATCGCCTGCGACACAGGCTTCGTCGACGTCATCAGGAGGCACAGACCGGGATGGCCGCCGCGGCCGACACGTCCGCGGAGTTGGTGGAGCTGGCTGACCCCGAATCTCTCTGCGTCGATGATGATCATCATCGACGCATTGGGAACGTCCACACCGACCTCGATCACGGTGGTGGCCACGATCGCGTCGATCTCGCCGCGCCCGAACGCGTCCATGACCTCGTTCTTCTCGTCGGCGGGTAGCCGCCCGTGCAGGACTGCCAGCCGATGGTGGCCGAGCGGTCCGACGAGCAGTTCGTCGTAGAGGTCGAGCACGGAGGTGGTCTGCTGCTGCGCGTCGGCTTCCTCGCCCGCCGTGCGCTTGCCAGCGCCGCGCTTCGGGGCGACCGGCTCGATGTCGCCGATACGCGAGCAGACGATGTAGACCTGCCGCCCGGCCTCGATCTCCTCCGCGGCGCGCCCCCACATGCGTTCGATCCATTGGGGTTTCGCCGTCGGCACCACGGTCGTGGTGATCGGCTGACGCCCCTGCGGAAGTTCGGTGAGCACCGACGTGTCGAGGTCGCCGAACGCCGTCATCGCCACCGTCCGCGGGATCGGCGTCGCCGTCATCACCAGGAAGTGCGGCATGAGGTGGTCACGACCGCGGCCCCGCAACACATCTCGTTGTTCGACGCCGAAGCGGTGCTGTTCATCGACGACGACCATGCCGAGATCGAAGAACTCGACCTTCTCCTCGAGCAGCGCGTGGGTTCCGACGACGATGCCCGCCTTGCCGGTCACCACGTCGAGCAGCGTCTGACGTTTGCCCTTGGTCTTCATCGAGCCGGTCAGCAACACCACACTCGTCGCGCCGTCGGCGGCGCCGAGTTCACCGGCAGTACCCAGATCGCCCAGCATCGTCGTGATGGTCCGAAGATGCTGCGCGGCAAGAACTTCCGTCGGCGCGAGAATCGCGCACTGATGGCCGTTGTCGACAACGCGCAGCATGGCGAGCAACGACACGAGGGTCTTGCCGGAACCGACCTCACCCTGCAGCAGCCTGCTCATCGGTGTCGGGTGGCCGAGGTCGTCGGCGATCTCGGCGATCACCAATTGCTGCCCATCGGTGAGAGTGAACGGAAGTCGTTGCAGGAGTCGGTCTTCCAGGCCGCCGGGAACGTGCGGGCACGCGGGTGCGGATTCGGCACGACCCGCGAGGCGACGCTGCGCGAGGACTGTCTGGATCGCGAGTGCCTCGTCGAATTTCAGTCGATCGTTCGCGGCGGTGACGTGTGCATCGGAGTCGGGGACATGAATAGTGCGGATCGCCTCGTCGAGCGACATCAACCCACGCCGTTCGCGTTCGTCGTCGGACAGCGGGTCGACGAACGACTCGACGTCGTCGAGAACCTGCCGAATCGACGCCCAGATGTCCCACGTCTGGATCTCGCGGTTCGCGGGATACAGCGGCACGATTGCTCGATCGAACGCGGCGGCGATGTCGGCCGACTGCGCTCCCGGGCGCCGCTGTTCGCCGGTGATCTCGGCCTCGGCCGCGTACATCTCGGCGAGCATTGCAGACCCGACGACACGATCGACCTCGACGTCGCCGTCCGGCAGGACCATCCACTCGGGATGGGAGAGTTGCGGCTGCTCGCGGAAGAACTTCACGGTTCCCGCCACCATGAGTCGGGTGCCGGGTTTGAGTGCGTTCTTGATGAAGCGCGGGTTGAAGAAGCTGACCTCGTAGGAGCGGTTGCCGTCGTCGACGGTCACCTTCAGGAACTGCCCGTGACGCTTCTTCATCCGGATCAGGTCGGCACGGGTGATGCGTCCGACGACCGTGACCCACTCCCCCTCGGTGAGGTCCTGCTCCTCCGACGGTTGGCCATGCGTGAGGTAGCGGCGCGGCGCGTACCGCAAGAGCTCTCCGACGGTCGCAAGCCCCAACGACGCGAGGCTCGCCGCGCGTTCGGTGGTGAAGACATCGGACAGGGAGTCGGATGCACGGACCACTACTCGATACCCACTTGCATGAGATCGTCGGTCTGGCCGGTCTCGTACACGGCCAGTTCGACGCCTGGATAGGCCCGACGGATTTGCGCCTCCAGCGCCGACAGCGCGTCGCGGTCGACGCCTGATCCGGCAAGGACGGTGACCATCTCGCCGCCGGTTGCCAACATGAGATCGACAAGCGACACGACGGCGGCCGTCTGCTCCGGTGCGATGACCAGCACATCAGAGCCGATGAGGCCCAACACATCGCCGACGTCGCACGTCCCGGCGAGAGTGATCATCCGCTCGTCGGCGAGCAGCAGCGAACCCCAGCGCGCACCTGCCGCGGCTTCGGCCATCGCGTAGGCGTCGGCGTCTGGCGACTCGGAGGGATCGTGGACCGCGAGGGCCGCGAGACACTGGGCCATTGATGAGGTCGGCAACGAGATCACCGACCGCTGTGCAGACCGGACCTCCGCTGCGACGCTCACCAGATCTTGCGACGTCAACGACCCATTGGCCATGACGACCACGTGCGCCGAATCGGTGGCGCGAATGGCCGCGGCAAGCGCTTCCGGCGTCACTCCGTCGTCGGCGCGCACCACTGCAGCCCCGGCCTCGGCGAAGAGTTCCGCGGCCCCGTCGCCACGCACGACCGCGACGACGGCGCGCCGGTGACGAGGCGGCGGCTCCATCGAATTGGCTTGTGCGCGAATCGAATCGAGGGCAAAGCAGGAGATCCGGATGTCGGAGACGTTCCCGAGCGCTATCGCTGCCTCGACTGCGGCGCCCGGGTCGTCGGTGTGGACGTGCACCGAGAACCGCTCACCAGAGGGCGAACTGTCTCCGACGATCACCACGGCGTCGCCGAGTTCGCCGAGTTCGGATCGCAGCGTCGCGATGCTCTCACCGGCAGCCCCGGTGAGTAGATACATCACCTCGAAGTCCATGTCGCCCGGGCCGTCGCACGTCTCGTCGACGGGATGACCGGGCTGGCCTCCTCCGGTGAGGATTCCGCGGTACCGGCGACGTCGCTGCGTGACACCGGTGAGCACGCCGACCATCGCGTCGAGCATGGCGAGAAAACCCCGACCACCAGCGTCGACAACGCCCGCAGACGCCAGTTCGGGAAGCTGTTCGGGAGTGCGCTCCAACCCATCGGCCACGTCGTCGGCGATCGCGCGGGCCTGATCGGCGGCGGTCTCACCGGAGTGACGCGCCGCGGACTCCGCGGCGATCGTCAGCAGCGTCAGGACGGTGCCCTCCCTGGGGTCGCTCACCGCGCGCTGCGCTGCCAACGATCCAAGCCTCAGACCCGATACCGCCAGCTGCGAAAAGGTCAACTGCCCGTCCGGTGCGCCGATCTCCACGGCGTCGGCGAGGCCGACCAGGATCTGCGACATGATGACGCCGGAATTGCCGCGCGCGTTGGCCACGGCACCTTCTGCCATGGCCCGCGTCACGGCGACCACGTCGGCGTCGGCGGGAAGCGCGGTGGCGGCGTCGGCGGCAGACCGCATGGTGAACAGCATGTTGCTGCCGGTGTCCGAATCGGGGATCGGGAAGACGTTGAGGTCGTTGATCTCGCCGCGCAGTTCTTCGAGCCGGGCCACACACCCCTGAGCCCAGTCGCGCAACACCTGCGGATTCATCACGCGAATGAGTCCACCGTCAGTCGACATGGGTCCTCCTTCACCGCGGGGGCTCACGCCGTGTCTCCACGTCATCGAAAAGTGCCTCATCGAAAAAGTGCCACGACACGTGCTGCCCAGGATGTGTGAGAGATTACTCGGAGTCGCCGACACGGTCGCCGTCGGCGGGTCCGGCGCATTCGTTGCCGACCCGACGCCACGCCGCGGCAGATCACGCTCAGCCCGGATTTGGTGGTGACGCACCTGGACGGTTACCCTTGCAGGGTTGCCTTGCCGCCGCCGTGGATGACTTTGCGTTTCTGCGAGCAGCGAGCTGGCATAACCGCAAGATCATTCCATCTATCAAGGGAGTTCGACAATGGCTGCCGTCTGTGACGTCTGCGGCAAGGGTCCGGGCTTCGGCAAGTCCGTTTCGCACTCGCACCGCCGTACCAACCGCCGCTGGAATCCCAATATCCAGTCTGTGCGTGTCGAGGTGGCCCCGGGCAACCGCAAGCGTAAGAACGTCTGCACCTCCTGCCTGAAGGCCGGCAAGACCACCCTCGCCTGATCGCGAGAACTGACAATCCGATCCCGACCGAGCGAACGCTCGGCCCCGGGGTCGGGTTGTCTGCATCTGCGGGTTAGTGTGTCGTCCATGACCTCGACCACAACGTCCCCGGCAGACTCGGCTGTGACACAGGACGGCGACGTCCTCGTCCTACGCATCTCCGATGCGAGCAAGGGCGGCGCACTCGACGACGCCTCACTGAAATCGGCAACCTCCGCTCTGCGTGAGATCGCACGCGGCGAACGCGAAGTCGGCGCGATCCTGCTGCTCGGCGCTGGCCGGAACTTCTGCGCGGGCGGCAATGTGCGCGATTTCGCCTCTGCCGAGCACCGCCCCACCTTCATCCGCGCTCTCGCCGACACCTTCCACGACTTCGTCACCGCCCTGCTCGACGCTGATCGTCCGGTCGTCGCGGGTGTGCGCGGATGGGCCGCAGGGGCCGGGCTGAGCATCGTGCTGCACGCAGACATCGCGATCGGTGGGCCGTCGACCAACCTGCGTCCCGCGTACACCGGGATCGGCTTGTCGCCGGACGGCGGCATGACGTGGACCCTCCCGCGCACCGTCGGAGCGGCCCGCGCCCGCGACATCATCCTCACCGACAGAGTCATCACCGCCGACGAGGGACTCGCGTGGGGCATCCTCTCGCGCCTCGTCGACGACACCGAGATCGACGACACCGCCGCCGAGATCGCCCGCACACTTGCCGCGGGTCCGCGCGCCGGACTGGCCGCGACGCGTGCACTCCTGAGCGCGTCGCCCACCGCGACACTCCGCGATCAGCTCGCCGCCGAAGCTCACGCGATCTCGACCAACAGCGGCTCCGCGGAGGGTGTCGAGGGCGTCGACGCATTCGTGGGCAAGCGGACCCCCGACTTCGCAGCGGCCCGCGAGCGGTGACGACGTTCGGCGCCTCCTTCATCGCAGACCTCGACACGTTGTTCGCGTGGCGTCGTGACGTCCGACATTTCCGCTCCGACCCACTCGAGCCGGGGCTGCTCGACGAGTTGCTGGCACGAGCCGAGCTCGCGCCGTCGGTCGGCAACAGCCAACCGTGGCGATGGGTGCGCGTCGACTCAGTTGAGGCCCGCGCTCACATTCGCCGCAACTTCGTCGCGTGCAACGCCAAGGCCCTCGACGGGTACGCGGGCGAACGCAAACGTGCGTACGCGGCGCTGAAGCTCTCCGGACTCGACGACGCTCCGATCCAGCTCGCCGTCTTCACCGACCATGCAGGCACGCAGGGGCACGGCCTCGGTAAGCGGACGATGCCGGAGACACTTGACTACTCGACGGTCACTGCCGTCGCGACCCTGTGGCTGGCAGCACGGGCGCGCGGCGTCGGAGTCGGCTGGATATCCATCCTCGACGCCCCCACCGCGGCAACCGATCTCGGTGTGCCCGACACGTGGCGACTCACCGCATACCTGTGCCTGGGTTATCCCACCGAGGCCGACGACGTCCCCGAACTCGAGAGAGTGGGCTGGCAGGAACGCACCGACGCCGAAGCCCGACGCTTCGTCCGCTGACAGGAAGGGGGCTTCAGCAGAGCAGGGGCTTCAGGAGGGTAGGCGCCAGTCGACCGGTTCGCCGCCGAGATCTTCGAGTTCGGTATTGGCCCGACTGAACGGACGCGAGCCGAAGAACCCCTTGCTCGCCGACAACGGTGAGGGGTGCGGCGACACGATCACCGGTACGTCGGGCATCCATTGCTGAAGGCCTGCGGCATCGCGTCCCCACAGGATTGCCACGAGCGGCTCGTCGCGTGACACGAGCGCTTTGATCGCGCACTCGGTCACCGCCTCCCACCCCTTGTTGCGGTGCGACGCGGGCTCGCCGGGAGCGACGGTCAACACTCTGTTGAGCAGCAGCACACCCGATTTCGCCCACGGTGTCAGGTCGCCGTTGGCCGGCTTGGGATAACCGAGATCGGCGCAGTACTCGGTGTAGATGTTGGCCAACGAGCGCGGAATGGGCGAAACATCCTCTGCGACAGAAAAACTCAGCCCGACCGCATGGCCGGGCGTCGGGTACGGATCCTGTCCGACGATGAGCACGCGGACGTCGTCGAAAGGTTGTGTGAATGCGCGCAACACATTTCGTCCGGCTGGGAGGTAGCGGCGACCAGCGGCATTCTCGTCACGCAGGAACTGCCCCATCTGCGCGATGTTCTCCTCGACCGGCGCGAGTGCCTGCGCCCAACCGGGATCGATGAGTTCGCTCAACGGTTGTGGGGTCATGATCAGTCGAGTCTCCTGAGCTTCGATCGGTAGTACAGCGAATTCTGGTGGTACATCTCGACGTTCAGGTCGATATGGTCGGCGGGCACCTCGAATCCCTCGCGGATACGCGCGGGCACACCGAGTGCCATCGCCCGTGCGGGAACCGAGAACTTGAAAGGCACAACGGCTCCCGCGCCGACAATGGCGCCGTCACCGACCGTCGACCCGTTGAGGACAACGGAACCCGACGCGATCAAACAATTGTCGCCGATCGTCGCACCCTCGATGTGGGCGTTGTGTCCGACGACGCAACCGGCACCGATGACCGTCGGATCGATCGGCGTGCAGTGGATGACCGTGCCGTCCTGAATGTTGGTTCGCCGACCGATGGAGATTGTCCCGTAGTCACCCCGCAGCACAGCCCCGGGCCACACCGACACCCCGTCTGCGAGGGTGACGGCGCCGATCACCGTCGCGTCGGGGTGGATGTACACGTCCTCACCGAGGATCGGTTCACGATCGTCGAGTGCGTAAATCGCCATGGGTCGATCTAATCACCGCGGTGACGGCCGCCACCTACTGGTGTCCGAAGGACTGCCATCCGCGCAGGTCACTCGTCGCGATGCCGTCGAGAGACACCGGTGCGCGATCTCCCGTGCGTTCGCGGACATCACCGATGACGACCCACCCCAGCGGAACGTCGTCGGCGGCGAACGCAGCCAGTAACTGGTGGTCTTCACCCCCGGTGAGTGCCCAGATGTCGTCGGACTCACCGAGTTCGGCCGCGGCACGGGTGGTCGCCTCTGTTCGCGGAACACTCGAAACGTCAACTGCGAGAGCCACATTCGACGCCGCCGCCAGGGTTTTCAGCTCCTCGACAAGTCCGTCGGAGACATCGGTCATGGCGTGAGCGCCTGCTCGCGCCGCCACCACACCCGCCGAGAGGTCGGGGTTGGGCAGACGGTGCGAATCCACCACCTCGGCGTGCTGCGCACGTAGTCGGTGGGAGCGCTCGGCACTCCGCTCGCCGTCTTCGTCGCATCCATCAGCGGCGAGCAGGACGGCGAGCCCGGCGGCGGCGCTGCCGAGTGGTCCGCTCACAGCCAGCACATCGCCGACCTGCGCGCCGGTCAACGCCACCGGGGTGAGTCCGTCGAGTGCGCCAACCGATGTGACGGTCAGCACCACCTCGTCTGCGGCGACGAGGTCGCCGCCGAGCACGCGACCGCCGAGACGATGGGTTGCGGCGAGGATGCCGTCATTGATCTCGGTCAGAGTGGCAGCGGGAGTGCTCACCGGACATGCGATCGATACGACGACGCCGACCGTACGTGCCCCCATCGCCGCGATGTCAGCCGCGCTCTGGATCACCGCCCGCTCTCCGATCTGGCGCGGCGTCGACCACTCGAAGCGAAAGTGACGGTTCTGCACGGCGGTGTCCGTACTGATGACGGTCGGACCACCCGCGTCGAAAATGGCGGCGTCGTCACCGGATCCGACGACGATGTCGCGGGACGTTGCGGTCGTCGCCGCCGAGGTGAACAGCGAGATGAGCGCCCGCTCACCCAGGTCACCGACTGTGACACCACTGGGCTCCGGGTGGTCGGGGGTCGTGGCGTTCTCGTCGCCACCTGCCACTGTCAACTCCTCGTCGGCTCCACGGTTATTCGTTTCGGTTCGCGCTCTCGCGGCGTTGTGGTGACAATATCCCCACAGTGTAGTGACTTCGTGTGGCGCTTCGACGCGCGAAGTGGTTTCCGGGAGACCGGAGCCAGATGCCTTCGGCGGCTTGCCGCGGGCGTCGACTCGCCGCTCCCCAGCCCGGGGCCGACGGCACAGTGGATACGAGAGGATGGCCGTGGTTCAGGCATACATACTGATCCAGACGGAGGTCGGACGAGCCGCATTGGCGGCTGCGACGATCGCAGAGATCTCCGGAGTTGCCTCCTCCGAGGAGGTCAGTGGGCCCTATGACGTGATCGTGCGGGTCGAGGCCACCGATGCGGGCCACCTGACCAACGACGTCGTACCTCAGATCCAGAAGGTCGACGGCATCACACGCACCCTGACATGCCCGGTGGTGAACGCAGCGCACTGACCGGCACGCCACAGGAGCTGCGCGGCGATGTCCTAGGGTTGTCGTCGTGACCCCACCCGGACCGGACGAACCCGACAACAACGCCGACCGCGCGGAAGAGACCGACGCCGAACGTGTCAGCGCGGCCGAAGGCGTCGAAAAGTCCGGCTCCGCCGACAGCGTCGAAAAGTCCGGCTCCGCCGAAAGCGTCGAAAAGTCCGGCTCCGCCGAAAGCGTCGAGGACACGACGCACGCGCGCTACGGCGACTCAGGACCGCGGCTGAGTCCGGCGCTGATCGCCACACTGGTGACGATTCCGGTGATGGTGATCGTGGGCTTCATCGTGTTCGCGGCGCTTCGTCCGGGCAACTCGGACTCGACGCCCGTCGACTCGTACGCCGCGGAGTCGTCGACTCCCGCCGAATGCCCGAAGTTCCTCGCCGCGCTGCCGCAGACCTTCGAGGGATACGGCAACAAGACGATCTCGGGAACACAGGCCAGTTGGCCTGCGAGCAAAGACGGCGATCCGGTGATCGTGCGGTGCGGCGTCTCGCGCCCGGCGGAGCTCTCCCCCACCAGCAACCTGCAGGTGGTCAACCCCGTGCAGTGGTTCATCACCGATTCCATCGAGGGTTCCGGGCAGGCGTTCATCTGCGTCGATCACCGCCCGTACGTTGCGCTGTGGGTTCCGGTGAACGCGGGCAACGGACCGATCACCGACGTCTCGGCCGCCATCGAACGGACACTCCCCCGAGGACCACTCGACTTCGGCTGAGCGGCAACCGCTTTCGTACCGTCCGGCCGCGGGTAGATCACGCGTCGCCGGCTCGGAACTCCGGTTTGGTCTTGCGACCCAGCAATGAGCTGACCGCGTCGGCGACGGGCAGGCCGTCGTGGCAGACACTGTTCACAGCTTCGGTGAGCGGCATGGAGACCTGGTATTTCTCGGCGAGTGCCGTGACGGACGTGCACGATTTCACGCCCTCGGCGACCTGACCCGACGCTGCGGCCTGCGCCTCTTCCATCGTCGCACCCTGCCCGAGATGGGCACCGAAGGTGCGGTTGCGCGACAGCGGCGACGAGCAGGTGGCGACGAGGTCGCCGATACCCGCGAGACCGGCGAGGGTCTCGATCTGCCCACCGACTGCGCTCGAGAGTCTGATGGTCTCCGCGAGGCCACGAGTGATGATCGTCGCGAGGGTGTTCTGCCCGAATCCGACGCCGCTGGCCATACCGCACGCCAGCGCGATCACGTTCTTGACCGCACCGCCGATCTCACAGCCGATGACGTCGGTGTTGGTGTACGGCCGGAAGTACCCGGTGTTGAACATCTGCTGTAGCTGTTCGGCACGCGCGAGGTCGGAGCACGCGATCACCGTTGCGGCGGGCTGGCCCTCGGCGACCTCACGCGCGAGATTCGGCCCGGTGAGCACCGCGATCTGCTCGGCGGGAACCTCTGCGACCTCGGCGATCACCTCGCTCATACGCATCAGCGTCGACGTCTCGATGCCCTTGGCCAGCGAGACCAGCGTCGCGTCGTCGCTCAGGTGCGGGCGCCAGTTGGCGAGGTTGTCGCGCAGCGACTGCGCCGGGACAGCACACACCACGAGATCGGCGTCGGTCAGCGCCTCGGCGATGTCGCTCGACGCCGTGAGATTCGCGGGAAGGGTGATTCCCGCCAGGTAGTCGGCATTGGTATGCGACTCGTTGATCCGATCGGCGAGTTCTTCTCGCCGACACCACAGGGTGGTGTCGGTCCCCGCGTCGCTGAGTACCTTCGCCGTCGCCGTGCCCCATGACCCGGCACCCATCACAACCGCCCGCACAACTCTCCTCATTCGCCCGACATCGCTTCGGTCAAGGGTAGACCGCCGACGATGCCCGTCCGATCGATTCGAGAACCTGCGACGCCGATCACCCCTCGCGTCCACACGTCCTCTCGTGCATGGGTCATCATGTCTACATGACCCTCTCCTGTGTACGCGGTCATCCGAACGAGCGACGACGCATGCCCGCCGACGCTCCGGTACCCGCCGATCGCGGGCAGCACTGCGGCGACTCCGGCGACGAGTGCGCGCTCGGCACCGTGGTCGCGGTCCTCGCGGTCAAACGACTCGGCGACGCCAAATCGCGTCTGGTCTCCACCATGAGCGACGCCGCAGGGGTTGAGACTCCCGAGACGTCCCTGATCGAGCTCTCCCCCGCACAGCGCGAGCGCCTGCGGGCCGATCCGGGCGCCTTCGTGCTCGCCATGCTCGCGGACACCATCGGCACCCTGCACGAAGCAGGAATTCGCGACGTCGTCGTCGTGACCCCGGACGACCGGGTCCGCGAGCGGGCCCAGCAGCTCTCGGCACACGTCGTCGACGAGCCCGGCGACGTCGCAGGCGACCTGAACGCGGCCTACGCGCTCGGCGCCGCGGAGGCTCGAACCATGTGGCCTTTGCATCGATGGGTCGTGATCGTCCAGGCCGACCTTCCCGCGGCGCAGCCGTCGAGTCTGCGCGAGATCGTCGACGCCGCAGTCGAGCGCGGCGAGTCGATGGTGACCGACCGCGCAGGCACGGGCACATCTCTTCTGCTGCGGCCGATGACGGCGCACGAATTGCCGCGTTTCGGGCCGGATTCGGCTGCGGCGCATCGTTCCGCGGGCGTTGTCGAACTCGACCCAGAGCATCTCCTCTGGCCCGACGTGCGCACCGACGTCGACACCGTCGATGATCTCGCCGCCGCACTGCGACTCGGCGTCGGCGAGCACACACTCTCTGTGCTCGGAAATGCCGAGATCTCCGACGCGACGGCCAGCGGTGTCGGCGATCAGTCCGATGCGTCATGATTGAACGGTGAGCACAGCTGACGACACCACGACGACTCCGGTCACCACACAACCGATCAGTGCGATTCCTGGTGCGCCGCCCGCGGCAACTCTCGAACCGGGCGAGTCAGCCGATCTTCCCGAGGACAGATACCTCAATCGCGAGCTGAGTTGGCTCGACTTCAATTCGCGTGTTCTCGCCCTCGCCGAGGACACGTCGATCCCGCTGCTCGAACGCGCGAAGTTCCTCGCGATCTTCGCGTCGAATCTCGACGAGTTCTTCATGGTCCGCGTCGCGGGTCTCAAGCGCCGTGACGAAACCGGCCTGTCGGTGCGCTCAGCCGACGGACTCTCCCCGCGCGAACAGTTGCTGCGGATCGCCGGACGCACCCAGACCCTCGCCGACCGGCACGCCAGAGTGTTCCTCGACTCGGTGCGTCCTGCACTGGCGGACAACGACATCTACGTCGTCGGCTGGTCGGATCTGACCGAGGCCCAGCAGGCCCGGATGGTCGAGTACTTCCACGATGACGTGTTCCCGGTGCTGACGCCCCTCGCCGTCGATCCCGCCCACCCCTTCCCCTACATCAGCGGACTGAGCCTCAACCTCGCTGTCACGGTGCGCGACGCCGGCGAGGGTGGCGAGCACTTCGCGCGAGTCAAGGTGCCCGACAACGTCAATCGGTTCGTCCGTGTCGATCGACTGATGCCGCCCAGTGCGGAAGCCGACGGCAAAGGACATCGCACCGCGATCTTCCTTCCGATGGAAAATCTGATCGCCGCCAATCTCGGACATCTGTTCCCTGGCATGGAGATCGTGGAGCACCACGCGTTCCGTATCACGCGCAACGCAGACTTCGAGGTCGAAGAGGATCGCGACGAAGACCTGCTTCAGGCGCTCGAACGTGAACTCGCACGACGCCGGTTCGGTTCGCCGGTCCGACTCGAGGTCGCCGACGACATGACCGAGCACATGCTCGAACTGCTCCTGCGTGAACTCGACGTCAACCCCGCCGACGTGATCCAGGTTCCCGGGCTGCTCGATTTGGCGTCGCTGTTCGAGATCGGTTCGCTCGACCGGCCACAGCTCAAGGACCCCCCGTTCGTACCGTCGACACATCCCGCGTTCGGCGAGCGGGAGACGCCCAAGAGTGTGTTCTCCACGTTGCGCGAAGGCGATGTCCTCGTGCACCACCCCTACGATTCGTTCTCGACGAGCGTGCAGCGATTCATCGAGCAGGCTGCAGCCGACCCGCAGGTCCTCGCGATCAAGCAGACGTTGTATCGCACCTCCGGTGACTCGCCGATTGTCAACGCGCTCATCGACGCTGCCGAGGCAGGCAAGCAGGTCGTGGCTCTCGTCGAGATCAAGGCTCGCTTCGACGAACAGGCCAACATCAAGTGGGCGCGCCAGCTCGAGCAGGCAGGCGTGCACGTCGTCTACGGCCTTGTCGGACTCAAAACCCACTGCAAGACATGCCTTGTGGTGCGTCGTGAGGGATCGTCGATCCGACGCTACTGCCACATCGGCACCGGCAATTACAACCCGAAGACCGCTCGGCTCTACGAGGACGTCGGATTGTTCACTGCCGCACCGGACATCGGCGCCGACCTGACCGACCTGTTCAACACACTGACCGGTTACTCCCGTAAACGCGAGTACCGCAACATCCTGGTCGCTCCCACCGGGATTCGTTCCGGCATCGTCGAGCGCATCAACCGTGAGATCGAACTCAAGCACGAAGGCGATCCCCGCGCCCGAGTTCGGTTGAAGGCCAACGCTCTCGTCGACGAGCAGGTGATCGATGCCCTGTACCGCGCATCGCAGAACGGCGTTCCGGTCGAAATCGTCGTGCGTGGAATCTGCGCATTGCGTCCCGGGATGCCGGGCGTCAGCGACAACATTCACGTGCGCTCGATCCTCGGCCAATTCCTCGAACACTCACGCATCTTCCATTTCGGGGCGCAGGATGAGTACTGGATCGGCAGCGCCGACATGATGCACCGCAACCTCGATCGACGTATCGAGGTGATGGTGCAGGTGCGCGATGACCGGCTGACCGCCGAACTCGGCGACATCTTCGACTCGGCGCTCGACCCCCGAACACGATGCTGGGTCCTGCAATCGGACGGAAGCTGGATGGCCTCACCCGCCGCGGGCGAAGAGGTACGCGACCATCAACGACAGATGATGCGGCGCACCCGCCGTCGCGACGCAGGCATGTGACAAGCCCACCCTTTTCGTAACCTTCGGCCACTAGCATCACAGGCAATGTCTAAGACACACAAGACGATCTGGGCTGCGGGCGGCGTGCTGTGGCGTCCGCGGGAGAACAACGGTGTCGAGATCGGTGTGATCCATCGACCTCGCTACGACGACTGGACCCTACCCAAAGGGAAGATCGAAGCCGACGAGACACTCGTGATGACCGCGGTGCGCGAGATCGGCGAGGAGACCGGTTACCGCGTACGCATCGGCAGGTATCTCCGCGACGTCGGCTACGACATCTCGAGCGGCCGAAAGCGCGTGCGGTATTGGTCGGCTCGAGCTGTCGGCGGAGAATTCGTCGAGAACCACGAAGTCGACGAGATGGAGTGGCTCGGCATCGACGCGGCAGAGCGGCTTCTGAGCTACTCGCAGGATCGCCGCGTACTACGCGAATTCCTAAGGCTCCCAGTCGATCTCGATACTCTGCTGCTGGTTCGCCATGCCAAGGCAGGCAGTCGTTCCCGCTACCACGGCGACGACCGGCTGCGTCCGCTCGACCCCGAGGGACGCACACAGGCCGACGCGCTGTCGGTACTGCTCCCCGCGTTCGGTACCAACGAGATACACAGCGCCGACCGGACCAGGTGCGAGCAAACCGTTGCGCCGACCGCTCGTGCGCTGGGGGTGCCGATCATCACGGAATCGACGCTGTCGGAAGAGGCCTACCGCGACGACCCCGTTGCCGCGCAACGACGCATCGTCGACCTCGCGACCGATTCTGGTTCCGTCGTGCGCGCAGTATGCAGTCAGGGCAAGGTGATTCCGCCGCTCATGGAGTGGTGGGGCAAGCAGGACGGCGTCTCGTTGCCTGCCTCGCGTAACCGCAAGGCGAGCGTGTGGGTGGTGTCGACGCATCAGGGCAAGCTCGTCGCCGCCGACCACATCGACAGCCCGTTCCCCGGCCACGACGTCGAGTGACCCGCCAGCGCAGTTGAATCGGCTCCCAACGCACCTCACCCCCGACGGGGGAAGACCATCGGGGGTGAGTTGAGGATGTGAACTTGTCGCTGCGAGACTTTCAGCGACGGGTCGTCTTCTTGGCGGCTGTCTTCTTGGCCGTCGTCTTCTTTGCCGGCGTGGTCTTCTTGGCCGCAGTCGTGGTCTTCTTTGCCGGCGTGGTCTTCTTCGCCGCGGTGGTGGTCTTCTTTGCCGGCGTGGTCTTCTTCGCCGCGGTGGTGGTCTTCTTTGCCGGCGTCGTCTTCTTCGCCGCAGTCGTCGTCTTCTTCGCGGCGGTGGTCTTCTTCGCCGCAGTCGTCGTCTTCTTCGCGGCGGTGGTCTTCTTCGCCGCGGTACCTGTCGACTTCTTTGCCGCAGTGGTCTTCTTGGCCGCGGTACCCGTGGTGGCGCCGCTGCCACGCTTCACGGCCGGACCCGACGAGGCGAGCTTCTGCTTGCCGGACACGACAGCCTTGAACTGAGCACCCGGACGGAACGCGGGCACCGACGTCGCGCGAACCTTGACAGTCTCGCCTGTGCGCGGGTTGCGCGCGACGCGTGGTGCGCGACGACGCTTCTCGAAGACACCGAAGCCGGTGATGGTGACGCTCTCACCCTTATTGACTGCGCGCACGATCGAGTCGACCAACTGCTCGACTGCCTCGGTCGCGGTCTTTCGATCCGTGTCGAGTTTTACTGTCAGCTCATCGATGAGCTCTGCCTTGTTCATTGGATACCTCCGCAAGCCGATCTGGCCCTCTTATCAGGCCAGCTACCACCACACGGTAAACGTCGACGCCGAAAACTTCCATCTTCCACGCCAATTAGCGCGACGTGTCACCAATTCGTCACGCTTTCGGGCACTTCCGTCGTCGTATCGCGGAAAGGCTTGCCTAGAGCCGTAAATCAGAGCGGCAATGTTGTCGGCTTCCATGACGGGCGACGCTGCTCGTACTCAGAAATCGCGTCTACCTGCCGTAATGTCAGCCCGATGTCGTCGAGTCCCTCCATCAGACGCCACCGCGTGTAGTCATCAATTGTCAACGGCACCACGAGGTCTCCCGCGGTTACGGTCCTATCTTCGAGGCTCACAGTCAGTTCGAGGCCCGGCTGCTCTTCGAGACGCTTCCAGAGCAGTTCGACGTTGGATTGCTCGACCTGTGCGGCGACGAGACCGGCCTTTCCGGCGTTGCCGCGGAAGATGTCTGCGAACCTCGACGAGATGACAACGCGAAAACCGAAGTCCGACAGTGCCCAGACCGCATGCTCGCGCGACGACCCGGTGCCGAAGTCGGGACCCGCGACCAGAACCGAACCGCGATTCCAGGGTTCGACGTTGAGGATGAAGTCGGGGTCGGTGCGCCACCCGGCGAACAGTCCGTCCTCAAAACCGGTGCGGGTCACACGCTTCAGGTAGACGGCGGGGATGATCTGGTCGGTGTCGACGTTGCTTCGACGCAGCGGAACGCCGATGCCTGTGTGAGTGATGAATGGTTCCATGATGTGTGCCTCTTGCGATCTGGGAGTTGGCTTCGGAGATGGCGGACTCAGACGGCGCGTTGCGCGCCTGTCACAGATCCGCGGGCGACGACAGTGTGCCTCGCACAGCCGTTGCCGCGGCGACGGCGGGTGACACGAGATGCGTACGGCCGCCCTTGCCTTGTCGCCCTTCGAAGTTGCGGTTCGACGTCGACGCGCAGCGCTCGCCGGGCGCGAGCTGGTCTGGGTTCATTCCAAGACACATCGAGCAACCGGCCTGACGCCACTCCGCGCCTGCGGCGGTGAAGATCTCACCGAGACCATCCTCGTCGGCCTGCGCACGCACCCGCATCGAACCCGGGACCACAAGCATCCGAACACCTTCGGCGACCGTCCGGCCGTCGAGGATCTCGGCGACGGCACGCAGATCCTCGATCCGACCATTCGTGCACGAGCCGACGAAGACGGTGTCGACACTGATCTCACGCAACGGGGTTCCGGGGGTGAGGTCCATGTACTCAAGGGCTTTCGACGCCGCGCCCGCCGCATTCTCGTCGCCGAAGTCGGCCGGATCCGGCACCGACGCCGAGAGTGGCGCTCCCTGGCCGGGATTGGTGCCCCACGTGACGAAGGGACTCAACGACGCGCCGTCGATATGCACTTCTTCGTCGAATTCGGCGTCGTCATCGGTGCGCAACGACTTCCAATACTCGACGGCCGCATCCCAATCCGCTCCCTTCGGAGCATTGGGGCGGCCCTTGAGGAATTCGAAGGTGATCTCGTCGGGAGCGATCATGCCCGCACGCGCGCCCGCCTCGATCGACATGTTGCAGATGGTCATCCGCGCTTCCATCGAGAGTTTTTCGATGGCGCTACCGCGATACTCGAGCACGTAGCCCTGTCCGCCGCCCGTACCGATTTTGGCGATGACGGCCAGGATCAGATCCTTACTCGTGACACCGGGCGCCAATTCGCCGTCGACCGTGATGGCCATCGTCCTAAACGGTCGCAACGACAGCGTCTGCGTCGCGAGCACGTGCTCGACCTCCGATGTCCCGATTCCCATGGCGAGCGCACCGAAGGCGCCGTGGGTCGACGTGTGACTGTCGCCGCAGACAACCGTCATTCCCGGCTGGGTCAGTCCCAGCTGAGGTCCGACGACGTGAACGATGCCCTGTTCCTTGTCGCCCATGGGGTGCAGGCGAATACCGAACTCTTCACAGTTGCTTCGCAGCGTGTCGACCTGGGTCCGTGACACCGGGTCGGCGATGGGCAGGTTGGTGTCGACCGTCGGCACATTGTGATCCTCGGTCGCGATCGTCAGATCCGGTCGGTGCACGGGCCTGCCTGCGAGCCGCAGACCCTCGAATGCCTGCGGGCTGGTGACCTCGTGAACGAGGTGGAGATCAATGAAGATCAGATCGGGGTCGTTCCCGCCGTTCGCGTCTCCGCGTACGACGACGTGGTCGTCCCACACCTTCTCGGCGAGAGTACGAGGCTTACTTGCGCTGTTCGTCATCACTGCACTCATTCTGGCTGTAGCACTTGTGGTTTGGGGTGGGATGCGGCGGGAGTCGGCGGGCTGTGCCGCCTCTCGCGTGCATCTCACGATGTGGACCGCTAGTATCGTCCTATGGGAAAGGATAGCGCACCGGAACCGCAGAGCGGAATCGGTGTACTCGACAAGTCCGTGATCGTATTACGGGCCGTCGCGCATGCCCCGGCCAACCTCACGGAGCTCTGCGAGCGCACCAGCCTGCCGCGGGCAACGGCCCATCGGTTGGCCGTCGGATTGGAGACACATCGCCTGCTTGCACGCAACGCCGCCGGACGGTGGTACCCGGGGCCCGCCCTGAGCGAGTTGGCGTCGAGCGCGCACGATCCCATCCAGGAGGCCGCACTCATGGTGCTCCCCCGACTGCGTGAGATCACCGGCGAATCCGTTCAGGTCTATCGCCGAGAAGGCTCCGAACGCGTCTGCATCGCGGCCATGGAACCGCCAACCGGACTGCGCGACACCGTACCCGTGGGCACCCGCTTCCCGATGAGCGCGGGCTCGGCGGCCAAGGTCCTGCTCGCCTGGGCCGAACCGTCGACCCAGCGGGCGCTTCTACACGACAGCGTCTTCAGCGAACGCGCACTCTACGAGATCCGCCGCCGCGGCTGGGCGCAGAGCGCCGGTGAGCGAGCCGCGGGTGTCGCCAGTGTCTCGGCACCGCTGCGCGACGCCAACGGCGATGTGGTTGCGGCAATCTCGGTCTCCGGGCCGATCGATCGTATGGGCCGACGCCCCGGCGCTCGGTGGGCTGCCGATCTACTCGCCGCCGCCGAGGCCATCCAGAAACGGTTAGTGCCAACCGCGCGAGGCTGATTCGGTTAGCGTCTGGGCATGGGAACAAACCAACGTCAACAGATCGTCATGTCCGACGCCGAGATCACCGACTTCGTCGAACGCAGTCGCACAGCAACTCTCGCGACCCACGGCGCCGACGGCGGTATCCATCTCGTCGCCATGTGGTACGGCGTCATCGACGGCGAGATCTGGTTCGAGACAAAGGCCAAGTCGCAGAAGGCGGTCAATCTCGGCCGCGACGCGCGATGCTCGGTCCTCATCGAGGACGGCGACACCTACGACACTCTGCGCGGCGTCGCCTTTGAAGGACATGCGGAAATCCACGACGATCCCGACCATTGCCATCGCATCGGTGTGAGTGTCTGGGAACGCTACACGGGCCCCTACACCGACGAGATGAAGCCCTTCGTCGACCAGATGATGCACAAGCGCGTGGCCGTGCGGCTCGTCCCGGCGCGCGTTCGGTCCTGGGATCACCGCAAGCTCGGCCTCGACCCGATGCCGGTCGCCGGGTCGACGGCCGTCGTCGACTCATCGGGGTTACAGGCCTGACCCGCTTTCGAAGGCGCGGCAACAAAAAAACGCACCTCTCCGAAAGGAGAAGTGCGTTTTTCTTGTAGCCCCGACGGGATTCGAACCCGCGCTACCGCCTTGAGAGGGCGGCGTCCTAGGCCGCTAGACGACGGGGCCAAGAAACGACATCAGATGTCTCGATATTCAGTTATAAAAGCCAGGGTTTGGTGTCCCGGCTTTCGCTGGGGTACCAGGACTCGAACCTAGAATGGCGGTACCAGAAACCGCTGTGTTGCCAATTACACCATACCCCAAAGGTCTCGTTCTCCGTGAGGAAAACAACCTGCGATAGCCTAGCAGAGGCCGACCGGGTTACTACAAATCGCCTGGTCAGACCCGCTAATTGGCCACCTGGCCCGCTGCCGACCGGAGCCGTGCGAGGCTCTTGTCGCGTCCGAGCAACTCCATCGACTCGAACAGCGGCGGACTGATGTGCGATCCGGTGATCGCCACACGCACGGGCCCGAACGCCTTTCGTGGTTTCAGTTCGAGTCCGTCGACCAGCGCGCTCGTCAAGGCTTCCTGGATGGCGTCGGTGTTCCACTCGGCGAGTGAGGACAGCGTCGAGATCGCGGCGTCGAGGACCGGCCCGGCGTCGACGCCGAGGTTTTTCGCTGCCGACTTCTCGTCGATCGCGAACTCGTCATCGCTGACGTAGAGGAAGGAGATGAGCGGCCACGCCTCACCGAGAACCTGGATGCGGGTCTGCACCAGTTCGGCGATCGTGGTGAACTGCTCGTCGTCGATCGGGTCGGTGAGGAATCCCTGGGTGACCAGGTACGCCTTGAGCCTCGCCGCGAAGTCGTCGAGGTCGAGCATGCGGATGTGCTCCGCGTTGATCGCGTCGGCCTTCTTCTGATCGAAGCGTGCCGGGTTGGAGTTCACGTCGCGGACGTCGAACTTGTCGATCATCTGCTCGAGCGTGAACACGTCGGTCTCGTGGGAGTAGCCCCAACCGAGCAGCGCGAGGTAATTGAGCAGACCCTCCGGGAGGAATCCACGATCGCGATGGTGGAACAGATTCGACTGCGGGTCGCGCTTGGAGAGTTTCTTGTTGCCCTCCCCCATCACGAACGGCAGGTGCCCGAATTCCGGGACACGCTCGGCGACGCCGATCCGGATGAGCGCCTCGTACAGCGCGATCTGACGGGGCGTCGACGAGAAGAGGTCTTCACCGCGCAGCACGTGGGTGATTTTCATCATCGCGTCGTCGACGGGATTGACGAGTGTGTAGAGAGGGTCACCGTTGGCACGGGTGAGCGCGAAGTCGGGAACGGTGCCGGCCTTGATGGTCGTCGGCCCGCGTACGAGATCGTTCCAGGTGATGTCGTGGTCGGGCATCGGAAGGCGGACAACGGCTTTGCGGCCCTCGGCGCGATAGGCCTCGCGCTGTTCGTCGGTCAGGTCGCGGTCGAAGTTGTCGTAACCGAGTTTGGGGTCACGCCCTGCCGCGCGGTGGCGGGCCTCGACCTCCTCGGGCGTCGAGAACGCCTCGTAGGCCTCACCCGCGTCGAGGAGTTGCTTCACGACGTCCTGGTGGATGCCGCGACGTTCCGACTGCCGATAGGGCGCATACGGGCCGCCGACCTCGGGGCCCTCGTCCCAGTCGAGCCCGAGCCAGCGCAGCGACTCGAGGATCGCGTCGTAGGATTCCTGGCTGTCGCGCGCGGCGTCGGTGTCTTCGATCCGGAAGACGAAGGTGCCCTTGTCATGACGGGCCTGGGCGAAGTTGAACAATGCGGTCCGCACCATTCCCACATGCGGTGTGCCCGTGGGCGACGGACAGAAACGGACACGGACTCCCTGCGCGCTGCTCATGGAGGTCAGCGTATCGAATGGGCACCGACCTCCGAGCGCGTGCTCAGTCGCGGTGGCGACCGAGGAAGTCGATCAGCAGTCGATTCACCTCGGCAGGCTGCTCGAGATATCCGAAGTGCCCGGCCTTGTCGACCTGCGCATACTCCGCGGTGGGGATCGCATCGGCCACTTCACGGGCGAGCTCGACAGGAAGTCGTCGATCGTCGCTGAATCCGACGACGAGCGACGGAACGGCGATGCGGCGGTACGCATCGAGTCGGTTGGGCTCGTTCGTGTGGATTCCGAGTTGCGCACGCATACCCGGCGTCATCTTCTGCTGCGAGAACATCATGACGTCGAGCCAGTCGCGGGTCGCGCGGTCGTCGGCGAGTGTGTGCGCGGAGAGGTTCTGCTCGGCAGTGATCGCCGCCTCATACTCCGGCGGCAACTCGACTCCGTTGTCGTACAGCGCGCGCTCGCCCACCGAGAAGGTCTCCTGCAGAACGGTGGTACGCCCGTAGGTCGCCATCATCACCGCGCCGCGGACGAGATCCGGTCGCGCGAGCGCCAACTCCTGCGTGATCCGTGCGCCGAGGGAGGTTCCGACGACGAATGCCGGTGCAATGCCGAGTGATTCGATCAGGCTCGCGGTGTCGGCGACCATGTCGTCGAGGGTGAACCCGTCGGCGCACTCCGACGACGGCGCGATCCCGCGGTTGTCGAATGTGACGACCTCGTACCCGGCTTTCACAAGCGCGGGAACCTGATTGGCCTTCCACACGCGCCCCGGGCTGCCGCTGCCCATCACCATCGCGACCGCGGGGCCCGCGCCCGTGCGCTCGTAGGCGAGCTCTATTCCGTTGACGCGTGCCACGCCCGATCCGCTCACGGTTTGTCGACCACCGGATTGCTCAAGGTGCCGATGCCCTCGACCGTAACCGAAACACGTTGCCCGGCAACCATCGGACCGATCCCCTCGGGCGTTCCGGTCAGGATCACGTCGCCCGGGAGCAGGGTCATCACGCGTGAAATCCATTCCACCAGCGCTCCGACGTCGTGGAGCATGAGCGACGTGCGACTGCGTTGACGCACCTCGCCGTCGAGTTCCGTCGTGATCGCGGCGTCGGACGGGTCGAATGTGGTCTCGATCCAGGGTCCGAGCGGGCAGAAGGTGTCGTAGCCCTTGGCGCGCGTCCACTGACCGTCGATCTTCTGCTGATCGCGAGCGGTCACGTCATTGGCGACCGTGTAGCCGAGGATCGCACCGGCGGCGTCGGCGGCCTTCACGTCCTTGCACGGACGTCCGATCACGATGGCGAGCTCGCCCTCGAAGTCGACACGTTCCGACGACGGCGGGCGCACGATGGGCACCTCGGGTCCGACGATGGAGGTGTTGGGTTTGAGGAAGATCACAGGACTCTCCGGCGCTTCCGAACCCATTTCGGCGGCGTGTGCCGCGTAGTTCTTCCCGACGCAGATCACCTTGGACGCGAGGATCGGCGCCAGCAATCGAACGTCGGCCAGCGGCCACGATCTACCCGTGAACGTCGGTGTACCAAAGGGATGTTCGGCGATTTCCTTGGCGATCGAAGAGCCGTCCGACTCTTCGATCGAGACGAAAGCCACACCATCAGGACTCGCAATTCGGCCAAGACGCATACCAAGAACACTAGCGCACCCACCGCGTCCACTCTGTGGGACGCGAAATTGAGCCCGCGTCGCGTCGGTCTTAGAATGTGAACATCCAATCTCATTATTTGAGAGTGGCCCGAGAGCGCGACGACGCCACCTGGTCCCCGCTGCCAGGACACACCCGAAGGAGGTCCGCGATGACGACAACGTCCACCATCAGCAACGCCAGGCGCTGGACCATGCTCGCGTGCTCGTTGGTCGCCGCGATGACGACTGCGGTTGTCGTCGGAGGGGTTGCGTACCTCATTCCCGCGCTACACACCCAGCAAGGCATGTCACTCGCCCAGGCCTCTGTACTGGCCACGATCCCGACGATCGGCCTCATGATCGCGATCGTCGGCTGGGGCACGCTTCTTGATCGCTACGGCGAGCGGACGATCCTGCTGATCTCGGTCTCCATCACCCTTGTCGGCACGTCCGCAGCCGCGATCACCGCTGCCGCCCATGCGTCGTACGTCGCGATCGCGGTCTGCCTATTTATCGCGGGAGTGGGTTCCGGCGCGGCCAACGGCGCCAGCGGCCGCATCGTCGTCGGATGGTTTCCGCCCGAATTGCGCGGCACCGCAATGGGAATCCGGCAGATGGCGCAGCCGCTGGGCATCGGCGTCTGCGCACTGACCATGCCCGTCATCGCCGCGCGCCACTCCGTCGCCGCCGCGCTGGCGGTGCCCGCCGTGGTGACCGCGATCGGCTTGGCTGCCGTGGTGTTCGGCGTGATCGATCCGCCCGCACCGTCGGCAACCGGCGCCACCGCCCCAGCGCAACGTCGAAACCCGTACCGCGAGAGCTGGTTTCTCGCACGAGTCCATGCAGTCAGCGTCTTGCTGGTGATCCCACAGCAGATGCTATGGACATTTGTACCGACCTGGCTGATCGTCGCGCGGCACTGGTCTCCGGCCGCAGCGGGCATTCTGGTGACGATCACCCAGGTGATCGGCGCGTTGGGCAGGATCGCGGCCGGTCGCTGGTCGGATGCCTGGTTGTCACGCATGCGTCCGATTCGGCTGATCGCCATCGGCGCCGCGGCGGCGATGGCGATGCTGGCCGTCACCGACTGGCTGCACACGCCGTTGGCGCCGGCGTTGATGATGATCGCCTCGATCATCACCGTTGCCGACAATGGTCTCGCATTCACCGCGATCGCCGAATACGCAGGGCCACAATGGAGTGGCCGCGGCCTCGCGATTCAGAACACCGCCCAGTACCTGGCAACGGCGGCAACCACGCCATTGTTCGGACTTCTGATCGGCGCTGCGGGATTTCCACTCGCCTTTCTCGTCAGCGCCGCCGCACCGGTCATAGCGACGCCACTCATTCCGAAAGACGCAGTCCCACAGGAGGAATTGGTCTCCTGAGGTGGCGCCCACCCGTCATCGCCGATTCGGCGGGTCCCGTCGAAGGCACCATGTCGACGCGGCTATCGCCGTCGCCACCGCGACGACAAGCCCGAGGATCATGCCGAAGACGAACCACAGTGCAGGCAATGCGGCCGACGGCGCTCCGTGATGGCCGAGCTGAGCGCCTGTGACCCCGAACATGAAGGCGACGAGGAAGACGACCAACCCGTTGATGATGGCGAGTGTCGCGGCCAACATCGGGACCGCTCGCGCGGTGCAGCTTGTTACGGCACCGACAGCCAGGGCAACAGCGACAACGACTCCGACCGTGGCACAGACTCGCGAGAAACTGTTGGTGCCGTCGACACCGTGATGACCCCAATGCGTCGCAATGGCATCCGGCAGACCGGGTCGCCAAGCGGCCAGCAGGATTACCGCGACGACGCTCATCCCGACGGCGGGCCCGACGCCGAGCGCTGCCGTCCGCGACCGGATAACGGACACGGAGCCGTTGCCTGTCATCGGCACCTCCGTAGTCTTCTCAACCGCACAGTCTCGTAACCCGCACACCCGTAACGCCGACGTGCAGAACCAGATAGCTCGATTGTCACGCTGATCGGCCCGCGCGCCAATCCGTCGAACGCAATACGCGGGCCGTCGAGCAAGTCACCGACGCGAGTGTGCTTGCGCGACGCACGCATTGACCAAACCCGCGGCCTGCTGCGCGTCGGGGACGACGACGAGTTCACGGCCGCCGTCCAGTCGAGTGAGCATCAGTGCGGACCCGGATCGTAGGACGATGCCGCGCACTCCGCGCAACCGCCCGTGCACACAGAGCCGCTGACCGTACCCACCGAAGTCGCGCAATGCGTTGACCTGAGTGACTTCGGCGCGGACGACGTCACTCATGGGGACGGTGACCCGAGGCCATCCGAGTACGCCTCGCACGGCGATTCGCTCCCGATCAACAGTCACGCGGGCAGACCACAGGATCGCACTGGCCAACGCGGCGACGACACCCGGCAGCACCAACCATGGCTCCCGCAGCAGAACCGCGAGCACGACGATTACGAACAGCACAAGTCCTACGATGATCAGTGACGTCGCCGATGTCGATACTCGCCGCTGCCACAGAAAGCGTTCTCCCACAGCGAGTTCGGCGACAGGCACATCGCCGACCGGCGCCGGCGTCGGCAGCTCCCTGCGGCGCACCAGCGCCGCGGTGGCCAGCCCCACGACCAGTCCGATCACACCCGCGACGACGAGTTCGATTGCCGGAATGCCGATTTCGTAGACACTGGCGATACCGCGTTGGGCGCCAACGGTACTCACGATCCCGGCGACCACGAACACCGTCAGTCCGTTGACAAGGGCGAGCGTGGCCCGCAGCGGGCCCGATTCACGGATGTACCACCCCGCCACACCTCCCAGGACTGCGCCGAGTACCGCGATCACCACCACGGTGGCGACGACACCGGTCAGACTCATCGTGCCGTCGACTCCGTGCGAGTTCCAATGCGTAGCAATCTCTTTCGGCAGATCCGCACGCCAGATACGCAAGAGCACCAACGCGACGACGAGCACGGCGATGGACGGCAGAGTGCCCAGCAGGACAGCTGCCACTCTCCCCGAACGGTGTTGAGACGACGGATGGTTCATGACATCCTCCTGGTGATTTCGACGGTCAGTTCCGCTGGCCCGACTCCGAAGCGGCGGGCCGCGTCGACGAGTCGGTCGAGCGCATCGGCGAGCTCTGCAGTGTGCGGAGCGTTTCCGGACACCACGGCACCCCGACCCCTGCGCAGCTCGACCAGTCCCTCGTCGCGCAATTCTTGGTACGCGCGCAACACGGTATGGATATTCACGTCGAGCGACGCCGCCAGATCGCGAGCAGACGGAAGCCGCTCGCCCTGGGCCAACTCCCCGCGCGCGATGCCGCCACGTACCGACGCGGCGATCTGAGTGAAGATCGGCGCGCGATCTGCGGCGTCGATGCGGATGAGCATGTCCTGATCATATAGTTCTAGTTTAAATAGAACAACTTTTGATGCTCGGTCGATCCCGGTGATCTCTCGCGCGCGACGCGCTCGTAGAAAGTTGCGCCCTGTGGGTCGCTCGCATGTACCGGTACGTTCCGACGTCCCGAGGGGCGCGGTTTTCTGCGGGCCCGACCCCGACGACCGACACGCCCTCCTCGTGCGGGCTCATGTGCACTGCGTCGGTGCCCCCACAAACGACTCGGGCCGGAACCCGAAGGTTCCGGCCCGAGAAGAGGACAACTGATCAGAGACGATCCAGGATGCGCTTGCCGATCTCGCCGGTCGACAGCGTCGCGCCGTCGCGGTCGAGAAGATCGTCGGCGACGGCCTTTTCGACGCGGCGCGCTTCGTCGGCGTATCCGAGGTGATCGAGCAGGAGCGCCACCGACAGGATGGCCGCGGTCGGGTCGGCCTTCTGCTGCCCGGCGATGTCGGGGGCGCTGCCGTGCACCGGCTCGAACATCGAGGGGTTGGTGCCCGTGGCGTCGATGTTGCCCGACGCCGCCAGGCCGATGCCGCCGCTGACCGCTGCCGCGATGTCGGTGATGATGTCGCCGAACAGGTTGTCGGTGACGATCACGTCGAACCGGCCCGGATCGGTCACCAGGTAGATCGTCGCGGCGTCGACGTGGCAGTAGTCGACGCTCACGTCGGGGTACTCCGCGGCGACGGCGTCGACGGTGCGGCTCCACAACGAGCCGGCGAAGGTCAGCACGTTGGTCTTGTGGACCAACGTCAGATGCTTACGACGGTTGGTCGCACGCTCGAAGGCGTTGCGCACCACTCGTTCCACCCCGTAGCGGGTGTTGACGCTGACCTCGGTCGCGACCTCGTGCGGGGTGTCGACGCGGATCGCTCCCCCGTTGCCGGTGTACGGACCCTCCGTGCCCTCACGGACCACGACGAAGTCGATGTCGGGATCGCCGGCCAGCGGCGACGTCACGCCCGGGAAGCGATGCGACGGCCGCAGATTGACGTGATGGTCGAGCGCGAACCGCATCTTGAGCAGCAGTCCGCGTTCGAGCACACCCGAGGGCACCGACGGATCACCGATGGCGCCGAGCAGGATTGCGTCGTGCTCACGTAGCGACGCCAGATCGTCGTCGGTGAGCAGTTCGCCGTTGCGGTGGTAGCGACGAGCACCGAGGTCATACTCGGTGACGTCCACCTCGGGCACGAGCGTCGTCAAGACGCCAAGCGCCTCGGAGATGACCTCGGGGCCGATGCCGTCTCCGGCGATGACAGCGAGTTTCATGACAGATCCACCTGCTCGATCAGGGTCGCGTCAACAGCCTCGGAGATCTCGGTGACCACGGCGTCGTCGACGTTCTTGCTCACGCGCAGCATCATGGTCGCGCCGCCACCGTCGGTGTCCTGCGAGAGCGCCGCGGCGAGAATGTCGATGCCCGCGTTGCCGAGCAACGTACCGATCTTGCCCAGCGAACCCGGCTGGTCGACGTAGCTGACGAGCAGGTTGAGTCCCTCGGCCCGCAGGTCGAAGTTGCGGCCGTTGATGTTGACGATCTTCTCGACCTGACGAGGCTCGGTGATCGCACCCGACACGTTGTGCACCGAACCATCGGCGTAGACGGCCTTGACGTCGACGACGCTGCGATGGCTGGGGCTCTCGGTGTTGGTCACGACTTCGCTGGTCACACCGCGCTCGGCGGCGACCGTCGGCGCGTTGACGAACGTCACCGGCTCGTCGAGCGCGGCCGAGAAGAGTCCGCGGAGGGCAGACAGTGCGAGGACGTCGACGTTGCTCGATGCGAGCTCACCACGAACGTCGACGACGATCGACGACGGCAGTTCGCTGCTCAGCGCACCGATCAGTACGCCGAGCTTGCGCGACATCTCCAGCCACGGCGCGACCTCTTCGTCGACGGCTCCACCGGTGATGTTGACGGCATCGGGAACGAAGTGGCCCGCAAGCGCGAGACGCACACTCTTGGCGACGTCGGTGCCCGCGCGATCCTGCGCCTCACTGGTCGACGCACCGAGGTGCGGCGTGACGACAACCTGCGGCAGCTCGAACAGCGGCGAGTCGGTGCACGGTTCTGTGGCGAAGACGTCGAGGCCTGCAGCGCGCACCTGGCCCGAGGTGATCGCGTCGGCGAGAGCCTGCTCGTCGACGAGTCCACCGCGAGCGGCGTTGACGATGATGACGCCCTTCTTGGTGCGTGCGAGCTGGTCGGCGCCGATCAACCCGAGGGTCTCCGGGGTCTTCGGCAGGTGCACGGTCACGAAGTCGGCACGCTCGAGCAGTTCGTCGAGGCTGACCAATTCGATACCCAGCTGCGCCGCGCGGGCGGGCGAGACGTAGGGGTCGTAGGCGATGACGTGTGTCTCGAACGCGGCGAGACGCGCGGCAACGAGCTGGCCGATACGACCGAGCCCGACGACGCCGACCGTCTTGTCGAAGATCTCGACGCCATTGAACGACGACCGCTTCCAGGTGTGCTCACGCAGCGTGGCGTCGGCGGCGGGGATCTGACGTGCGGCCGAGAGCAGCAGCGAGACGGCGTGCTCGGCGGCGGTGTGGATGTTGGAGGTGGGAGCGTTGACCACCATCACGCCGCGTGCGGTCGCGGCAGGTACGTCGACGTTGTCGAGGCCCACGCCCGCACGGGCGATGATCTTGAGGTTCTTGCCCGCCTCGAGCACTTCCTCGTCGACGGTGGTGGCGGACCGCACGAGGATTGCGTCCGCATCGACCACTGCCTCGAGGAGCTTGGGACGGTCGGGGCCATCGACCCACCGCACCTCGACGCCATCGCCGAGCGCTTCCACGGTCGAGGGGGCCAGTTTGTCGGCGATCAGGACGACCGGACTGCCAGCTGAGGTCACAGTGAATTCTCCGTAGATCGGTTACACAGGAATCGGGACGCCGAAGACGTGTCGAAATATCGAAAAGACGTAATCGAAGCGCCAACGACGTACGGCACTCAGCTTAGAGGGGCGTCCGACGCGCCTGAACAGCCGGTCTGCGTCGTCGAAGCTCTTACTCAGGAAACACCTGTACATTGTGATCGTCATTACGCGGCCGACGATTCCAATATCGGACACGTCATCACAGACAGGTTGCAAAGCAACCGCATCTGGATTCCAGGTGCAGCTCGTCTTGGCCGCCGACCGTTACGGTGTGCAAGACCCGCCGCTCAGGCGGGACCGGTGTTAACAAGAGTGGAGCATGTGAATGATGAGGAAGCTGACAGCAATGCTGGCTGTTCTCGCCGCAGTATTGCTGGCTGGCTGGGGGGCCGGTAGCGCCACTGCTGCCCCGGCAAAGATCTATCTCGGCGGAGGGTCGGGAATCCTGGTCCTCAAGGGTGGCAACAGCGCAGCCGCCTGCACCCTCACCACGATCGGCAACGCCAAGACCGGTGAGCTGATCGGTATCACCGCAGGCCACTGCGGCAAGCCCGGCCAGAAGGTGCTCTCCGAGACATTCCAGAGTCGTGGCCAGGCAGGCACCATCACCTACTCGGATCCCAAAGAAGACGTCGCGATCATCGAGTTCGACAAGAGCCGCGTCGTGCCGCTGCGGACCGTGAACGGTGTGACGATCAACCGCATCGACACCAAGCCCCTCGGCTTCCCCACCGTCGCGTGCAAGCAGGGTCGCACCACCGGCAACACCTGCGGCATCTCGTGGTTCTCCGACGGTGACGTGCACTTCTCCCAGATCTGCGTCATCGAAGGCGATTCGGGTAGCCCCGTGGTCGTCGGCGACCGGCTCGTCGGCATGGTCAACGCGTACTACTTCGTCGGCTGCATCGGACCGGAGACCGGAACCAACATCGGCCCCGTGCTCGACTACGTGAAATCGACCAGGTACAAGGGTTTCTCGCTGATCTGATCGACTGACAAGACAACCGACGCAACACCCCGAGGCAACCACTTCGCCTCGGGGTGTTGCGTTTTCGCGTGTCCGGGTTCAGTCGACGCCGAGTGCGACCGCCGAGCGCGACCCGCCGTGGCGCGCCGGTAAAACGACACCGGCCCGACTCCCTGACGGGAACCGGGCCGGTGCTGAGTCCTTTGAGTATCAGGCGGTTTCGGTGATCGGACGATCCACCCAGCTCATCAGGTCGCGCAGCTTCTTGCCGGTGACCTCGATCGGGTGCTCGGCGTTCTTCTTACGCAGATCCTCGAGCTCCTTGTTGCCGCCCTCGACGTTGGCGACGAGGCGCTTGACGAAGGTGCCGTCCTGGATGTCGGAGAGGATGGCGCGCATGCGGTCCTTGGTATCGGCGTCGATGACACGCGGGCCCGACAGGTAGCCACCGAACTCCGCGGTGTCGGACACCGAGTAGTTCATGCGGGCGATGCCACCCTCGTAGATCAGGTCGACGATGAGCTTGAGCTCGTGCAGCACCTCGAAGTAGGCCATCTCGGGTGCGTAGCCCGCCTCGACCATGACCTCGAAGCCGGTCTTGATCAGTTCCTCGGTGCCACCGCAGAGCACGGCCTGCTCACCGAAGAGGTCGGTCTCGGTCTCTTCCTTGAAGGTCGTCTTGATGACGCCGGCGCGGCCACCACCGATAGCCGATGCATACGACAGTGCAAGCGCCTGTCCCTCACCCTTGGGGTCCTGGTCGACGGCGATCAGGGCGGGAACGCCCTTGCCGTCGACGAACTGACGACGCACGAGGTGACCGGGACCCTTCGGGGCGACCATCGCGACGGTGACGTTCTCCGGAGCCTTGATCAGGCCGAAGTGGATGTTGAGGCCGTGGCCGAAGAACAGCGCGTCGCCGTCCTTGAGGTTCGGCTCGATGTCCTCGGTGAAGATCTTGGCCTGCGAGGTGTCGGGAGCGAGCAGCATGATGACGTCGGCCCACTTGGCGGCCTCGGCGTTCGACATGACCTTGAGGCCCTGCTCTTCCGCCTTCTCACGCGACTTGGAGCCCTCACGCAGGCCGATCGCGACGTCGACGCCGGAGTCGCGCAGCGACAGCGAGTGCGCGTGGCCCTGGCTGCCGTAGCCGATCACAGCAACCTTGCGGCCCTGGATGATCGACAGATCGGCATCGTCGTCATAGAACAATTCGATCGCCACAGTTGGATTCCCTTCGATATCTACTTGTGCCCCAGTCGAAGTGGTCTTGCGGCCGGGGCTCGTATGTTGTCTTACGACAGGTTGTTTTCTTCAGAACGTCAGCGGTTGGCCGACATGCTCTTGGGTCCTCGACCCAGTGTGACCGCACCGGACTGGGCGATCTCGCGGATGCCGTACGGATCGAGCATCCGCAGCAGGGCCTCCAGTTTTTCCGACGTTCCGGTCGCCTCGATGGTCAACGACTCGGGCGAGACGTCGATCACCTTGGCGCGGAACAGATTCACGACCTCGATGACCTCACTGCGCACCGAAGCGTCGGAGCGCACCTTGACCATCATCAGTTCGCGGGACACCGACGACGCCGGGTCCTGCTCGACGATCTTGATCACATTGATCAGCTTGTTGAGCTGCTTGGTGACCTGCTCGAGTGGGAAGTCCTCGACGGAGACCATGATGGTCATTCGCGAGACACCCTTCATCTCGGTCGGGCCGACAGCGAGCGACTCGATGTTGAATCCGCGGCGCGAGAAGAGCGACGACACGCGCGCGAGAACACCGGGCAGGTCCTCGACCAGAACGCTCAGGGTATGAGTACTCACTTCCGACCCTCCTGGCCGAGATTGGTCTGCTGGTTGACGATTTCGTGGATCTCGGCGACGTCTTCGGCGGCCGACTCGTTGTCGTCGAAGAGCGGCCGGATGTCGCGGGCGGCCATGATCTCGTCGTTGCCGGTACCCGCTGCGACCATCGGCCAGACCTGGGCGTCGGCGCCGACGATGAAGTCGATGACGACCGGGCGGTCGTTGATCTCACGCGCCTGGGCGATCACGTCGTCGACGTCGGCTTCGTTCTCGACACGGAATGCCGCGCAGCCCAACGCTTCCGCGAGCTTGACGAAGTCGGGGATGCGCCGCGAGTGGGTCGAGAGGTCGGTGTTGGAGTAGCGCTCCTCGTAGAAGAGCGTCTGCCACTGACGGACCATGCCGAGGTTGCCGTTGTTGATCAGCGCCACCTTGATCGGGATGCCCTCGATCGCGCAGGTGGCCAGCTCCTGGTTGGTCATCTGGAAACAACCGTCACCGTCGATGGCCCACACCTCGGCGTCGGGATCGGCCATCTTGGCGCCCATCGCCGCGGGAACGGCGTAGCCCATCGTGCCGAGACCACCCGAGTTCAGCCACGTACGCGGCTTCTCGTAGGAGATGAACTGTGCGGCCCACATCTGGTGCTGGCCGACGCCCGCGCAGTACACGGCGTCGGGGCCCGCGAGCTGCCCGACGCGCGAGATGACGAACTCCGGCGACATCGAACCGTCGGCGGGACGGTCGTAGCTCACCGGGTAGGTGCGGCGGATGCGGTCGAGGTAGGCCCACCACTCGGTGAGATCCTGCGACGTGTCGCTGGTGGCACGCTCGTTGCGCAGCGTCTCGATCAGATCGGAGATGACAGCCTTGCAGTCGCCGACGATCGGGACATCGGCGACGCGGTTCTTGCCGATCTCAGCGGGATCGATGTCGGCGTGGATCACCTTCGCGTCGGGCGCGAACGACGCCAACTGTCCGGTGACACGGTCGTCGAAGCGCGCGCCGAGAGTGATCAACAGATCCGAACGCTGCAGTGCCGCAACGGCTCCCACGGTGCCGTGCATGCCGGGCATGCCGAGGTGCTGCTGGTGCGAATCCGGGAACGCTCCGCGAGCCATCAGGGTGGTGACGACGGGGATGCCGGTCAGCTCGGCAAGTTCGAGCAACTCCGGCGATGCGTTGGCCTTGATGACACCGCCACCGACGTAGAGCACGGGGTGCTTCGCGGCGTTGATCAGTCGAGCTGCCTCACGAACCTGCTTGCCGTGCGGCTTGGTCACCGGACGGTAGCCGGGCAGATCGATCTGCGGCGGCCACGAGAAGGTGGTCTGCGCCTGCAGGATGTCCTTGGGGATGTCGACGAGAACCGCACCGGGACGGCCGCTTTCGGCGATGTGGAACGCCTCGGCGATGATCCGGGGGATGTCGATGGCGTTGCTCACCAGGAAGTTGTGCTTGGTGACCGGCATCGTGATGCCGGAGATATCGGCCTCCTGGAACGCATCGGTGCCGATAAGTGCCCGGCCGACCTGGCCGGTGATCGCCACGACGGGGACCGAGTCCATCTGCGCGTCGGCCAGCGGCGTGACGAGGTTGGTCGCACCGGGACCCGACGTCGCCATCATGACTCCGGCGCGACCGGTGACCTGTGCATAGCCGGTGGCAGCGTGACCAGCACCCTGCTCATGACGAACGAGAACGTGCCGCACCTTCTGCGAGTCGAGAAGCGGGTCGTAGACCGGCAGAACAGCGCCGCCGGGAATACCGAAAACCACCTCGACGCCGAGCTCCTCGAGCGATCGAACCACCGACTGCGCACCGCTGACCCGCTCGGGTGCGACGGTGTTCTGCGGCACGGCGCGGAGCGTGCCCGCCGCCGGTGATTGTTCGCGCAGCACGTTGGCTGCGGTGCCATTACTCTTGGCTGCGGGCTCGGTTGTGGCATCGGCCCCGCTGGCGGCGCGTGCTGTTGGTGCGCTCACTGCACGGTCCTCACATCTTCTGTTCGGCGTCCTGCGACGGACTGGGATTCGATTGACTTGTGATTGCGCATGGAGATCGGTTCACCATGTCGTTGACAACAAAAAACCCCCGACAGCAAGGCTGTTCGAGGGTGGCGCGTCGATGCTGGTTGGGTCTACGAAGTGACCGATCAGGCGACGACGCGCCGGCCGATTACTACGAGAAGATCCTTGTGCATCACGTTGTTCACGGTAGGGCTGTGCACATCACTGAGTCAAACTACGGACACCTGAGTCCCACATCGTGGGAAAGCACTGCGTGGACGGGCCGTCTGGCGAGGATGACACAATGGGGTCGTGCCTTCGTCTGACCAGCCGACTTCCAGCGACCTCCCCGACGACGTCCCCCCGAGCGAGGACCTGTCTCGCGAGGATCACCTGTCACACGAGGACTCCTCGGCAGAGGATGCGGTCGAGTTGCCACAGGCTTTCCGGGTACAGAAGCTGGCCTATTTCGCGGTGCCAGCGGCGTTCATCGTCGCGATCATCCTGGCGGGCACGTCACTGGTGTGGCTCGGCTGGACACTGATCATCCCGATCCTGCTCGCCCTGTGGATCGCTCGAATCCGGACTGTCGTCACCGAGGACGGGATCACCGCGGTCGGCACGTTCCGCACCAGGCGCATCGCGTGGTCGGACATTGCGGGTCTGCAGTTCTCCAAGTGGGGACCCGTCCGGGCAGTGCTGTCCGACGGCTCGAAGGTCCGATTGCCTGCGTTGATGTTCCGCGACCTGCCACTGCTGTCCGCCGCGAGTCGCGGCCGAATCCCCGATCCATACGCCGCCGCGGCCGCAGCAGAATCCTGACGCCCGAGATCCTGATGCGCAGAATCGTGCCCAGCAGTCATCGTCAACCCGCCCGAACCCGGCCGTCGCGTTAAGGTTCTTCAGGTGGCAAGCCCCACCGTTTCCGCCCACGACATCGACGACCTCATCGACGCGGGCGAGCTGGCCCAGACGTCGGCATACCTTTCGACCCTTCCCCACCACGACGTCGCCGCCATTCTGGACAGACTCCCCCGCAAGCACAGCGGTATCGCGTTTCGGCTGCTACCCAAGGACGTAGCCGTCGACGTCTTCGACGACCTCAGCCCGCGGTCGCAGCGCCACCTGATCGACGACCTCGGCACCACTGCGGTCGCCGAGGCGTTCGACAATCTCGATCCCGACGACCGCGCCGAACTGCTCGACGAATTGCCCGCGGCCGTCGCCAACACGTTGATCGCAGACCTGACACCCGAAGAACGTGATGCCACCGGCGTCGTCCTCGGCTATCCGCGCGGTTCGGTCGGCAGGCGGATGAGCCCCGAAATCGTCCATGCCTACGTCGACGAACCGGTCGCCGCGGCTCTCGCGCGTGTGAAAGAGCGCGGCGCCGAGGTCGAGACGATCTACACCATCCCGGTGATCAACCACCATCGCGTCCTCGAGGGTGTGGTGAGCTTGCGCGATCTCCTGCTCGCCGAGCCCGAGACCCCGGTCGGCGATCTCATGCGCAAACCCGTCGCTGCTGCCGCCGACGACGACGCGGAGTCGACTGCGCAACGCTGCGTCGACCGCGGCATCCTCGCCATGCCCGTCGTCGACAGCGAGAACAGGGTCGTCGGGGTGCTGACTCTCGACGACGCCGTCGAAGTCATCGAGCAGGCCCGAGACGTCGACGAGGCGCGTGCCGGCGCAAGCGAGCCGCTCGACGAGCCGTATCTGCTCGCCTCGGTCTTCTCCATCACCCGATCACGGATCGTGTGGCTCTTCGTCCTTGCCATCTCGGCGATCCTCACCGTCAACGTCCTCGAGATCTTCGAGGCGACGCTCGACGAGATGGTGGCGCTTGCGCTGTTCATCCCCCTTCTGACCGGCATCGGCGGCAATACCGGTTCGCAAGCCGCGGTGACGGTCACCCGAGCACTCGCCGTCAACGACGTCGCACCTCGGGATGTGGCCCGGGTGGTCGGCAAGGAGTTCCGAGTGGGACTGACACTCGGCGTCAGCCTCGGGCTCGTCGGATTCGTCGTCGCGGGCCTGGTCTACGACTTCCGCATCGGCACGGTCATCGGCGTGACCATCGTGTCGATCTGCACCATGGCCGCGACGGTCGGCGGGCTCATGCCGCTGATCGCCAAGTCGATCAAAGTCGACCCCGCAGTGTTCTCCACTCCGTTCATCTCGACCTTCTGCGACGCAACCGGCCTCCTGCTCTACTTCATGATCGCCAAATCGGTGTTGGGTATCTGAGTCGCGGTACATGCACCGCCGGGCGGCCGACGCGCGCGGGCCGTCGGCCGAGATCTGTTTTGTTCCCGCACGTCAGCGGGGAGTACCGTTGATGAGCGAACCCGCTTCGCCACGCCCATCGGAGTGACGACGCGAGTTGGCTCAGCCCAGTCGAACCCGGTGCGGACCCGCCGAGGTGTCAGGCCAGACGAACGTTTCCGACGCACACGAAAACGGTGAGCGAATATTCGCGTCTGGTGTGGCGTTGAGACATCCACAGCGCCGTAGTCGGCGCATCGCGAGTCCACACGGTCCGCCTCGCGCGGACACCGAACGATCGAGGAATCCCATGCCAGCCCTGAGGTCGCGAACCACCACCGTCGGACGAGAAGCAGCCGGAGCCCGCTCACTGTGGCGTGCCACCGGCATGACCGATGACGATTTCGGCAAGCCGATTGTCGCCATCGCGAACTCGTACACACAGTTCGTGCCGGGCCATGTGCACCTCAAGAACGTCGGCGAGATCGTGGCCGACGCTGTTCGCGCCGCGGGCGGCGTTCCCCGCGAGTTCCACACGATCGCCGTCGACGACGGCATCGCGATGGGTCACGGCGGCATGCTCTACTCGCTGCCGAGCCGCGAGATCATCTCCGACTCCGTCGAATACATGGTCAACGCCCACACCGCCGACGCGCTGGTGTGTATCTCGAACTGCGACAAGATCACTCCCGGCATGCTCAACGCCGCGATGCGCCTGAACATCCCGACCGTCTTCGTCTCGGGTGGCCCGATGGAGGCTGGCAAGGCCGTGATCGTCGACGGTGTCGCGCAGGCGCCCACCGACCTCATCACCGCGATCTCGGCGTCGGCGAACAACGACGTCGACGACGCGGGCCTCACCGAGGTCGAGCGGTCGGCCTGCCCGACATGCGGCTCGTGCTCCGGCATGTTCACCGCCAACTCCATGAACTGCCTGACCGAGGCACTGGGTCTGTCGCTGCCGGGCAACGGCTCGACGCTGGCCACACACGCCGCGCGCTACGACCTGTTCAGTCGCGCGGGCACCACCGTCGTCGAGGCTGCTCTTCGCTACTACCGCGACGACGACGACTCGGTGCTCCCGCGCAGCATCGCGACCACGACGGCCTTCCGCAACGCGATGGCACTCGACGTCGCGATGGGCGGCTCGACCAACACCGTGTTGCACATCCTCGCCGCCGCGCAGGAGGGCGAGGTCGCCGACTTCGATCTCGACGTCATCGACGAGATCAGCCGCAACGTGCCGTGTCTGTCGAAGGTCGCACCCAACTCCGACTACCACATGGAAGACGTCCACCGCGCCGGTGGCATCCCCGCCATCCTCGGTGAATTGCGTCGTGGCGGACTGATCGACGACACCGTCTCCACGGTGCACTCGAAGACCATGGCCGACGCCCTCGACGACTGGGACATCCGCGGCGGCAAGGCCACCGACGCCGCGATCGAACTGTTCCACGCCGCGCCAGGTGGCGTGCGGACCGTCGAACCGTTCTCGACGAAGAACCGGTGGAGTTCACTCGACACCGACGAAGAGGGCGGCTGCATCCGCGACGTCGAGCATGCGTACACCGCAGAGGGCGGATTGTGTGTGCTGCAGGGCAACCTGGCCGAAGACGGAGCCGTGCTCAAGACCGCGGGCATCAGCGAAGACCTCTGGCATTTCCAGGGTCCCGCGCGCGTCGTCGAAAGCCAGGAGGAGGCCGTGCAGGTCATCCTGTCCAAGACGATCCAGGCAGGCGAGGTGCTCGTCGTGCGCTATGAGGGCCCGTCCGGCGGCCCGGGCATGCAGGAGATGCTGCACCCGACCGCCTTCATGAAGGGCACCGGCATGGGCAAGAAGTGCGGGCTCATCACCGACGGCCGGTTCTCCGGTGGCTCGTCGGGTCTGTCGGTCGGCCACATCTCCCCCGAGGCCGCCGCGGGTGGTGTCATCGGTCTGATCGAAGACGGCGACCCGATCCTCATCGACGTCAAGACTCGCGCGTTGAAGGTGCTCGTCGACGACGACGTGCTCGCCGAGCGTCGCGCCAAGATGGAGGCCTCCGAGCGTCCGTGGCAGCCCAAGGACCGCCAGCGCACGGTGACGACTGCGCTGCGCGCCTACGCCAAGCTGGCCACCTCCGCTGACAAGGGCGCTGTTCGCCGAGTCGACTGAGAGTCTGGGCGTCTGAGCGTCCGGCGTACAACTCCAACAAGAAGGGCCCGACCAACTGGTCGGGCCCTTCTTCATTGCGTTGGTGTCTTTACAGCGGGGCTGTCAGCCCGGGTTGCCCGGAGAGGTGAACGGGTCGGTGCCGTTGCAGAAGATCCAGATCACGCACGCGACGGCGATCCCGACGACCAGCCACAACACCGAGCCGATGAACGGTCTGCGGGCCCAGCCACGCGGATAGTCCAGTGAGTAGAGCCCCGGCCCGGTGAGGATGATGGCGGCGGCCGCCGCGGCCATCATGAGCTCGAACTCGACGCCGCTTGCGCTCGCGAAGAACTCGAACCCACCGGCGAGCGTTGTCTTGAATGCGGCTGCCAGCAGCATCACCGCGAGAATCGCCGACGCCCCGATCGGCGTGAGCAGCCCGACGATCACCATCAGACCGCCGATCGTCTCGGCGAGCGCGATACCCGCTGCCAGCGGCTTGGCGGCGTCCGCTGCGAATCCGATCGCGGGGTTCGCGGGATTGAGGAGTTCATTCTGGAACCCGTCGAGACCTGTGCCGGTCCACCAACCGAACAGGTGTGACAAACCGTGCGCCATCACGACGACTCCGACGGCCACGCGTAACAGCAGCAGCCCGAGGTCGAGGGTGCCGCGTCGCACGCGCGGCTCGGCGACCGCGAGCGACTCGTCATGGTCGGCGTGTACCGGCGCAGGCACTGCGTCGACGTCGGCCCGCGCACTGCTGAATCTCGCTGTATCGACGGGCTCAGGAGTGGCGGGGTCGACGGGTTCGGCCGTCGCGGAGTCGGCGGCGTCGTGTTCGGGTTGAGGGGTGGCCGTATCGATGATCGCGGTGTCGTGACGCTCGGTCGAGGCGGCGGTGACCGGGTGGGCAACGTCCCCGTGCTCGCGCGCAGGTTCGGGCGTTGCGGGCTCGGAGCTCGCGAAACGTTCGGTCGCGGCGTCGTCGATACGTTGCGGCGCGGGCCTGCGGCGCCGTCGATGCCCCGTCGCCCCCGCGGCCGACTCTGAGGACACTGCTGCCGGCGGCGTCGGCTTCCCAGCGGGTGGGGTCGTGGCGGAGAACGGGCGCGTCTGCACCTCGTCCGGATCGAGATCGTCGAGTTCGTCGACGCGAGTCATCCGTCCACGAGAGTGCCTGTCGTAGAAGGCATCACGGTCGTCGGCAGGACGTTGTTGGATGGGGATCTGCCCGGTCGTCTCGTCGTACGGACTCGCGGAGTCGCCGTCGGAACCAACGTAGGGTTTGTTGCTGCCCGTCTCCGCGTTGCCTGCCGCCACGCGCCCGGTGCCGCTGCCTGAACTTCCCCTCAGACCGCGATCGTCGGAGTTCGACGCCGCTCCGGAGACGTCGTCGGTAGAGGCCCGGTCGTCTCGTTCAGTCACACAGTCGACTGTAGAGCGTCGCCGACGGGCCACCGCCCAACAGCGCGCGGTGAGTCGTCGACCATCGCCTACTGTGGTGTGCATGCGAGAGGGGCGGAACAAGCGGCATCGAACCGCCGGATCCCGGCGGGTGCGCCTGTGGGCACTGCTGACGGGGGCGATCATGCTGGCGGCGGTCGTACTCACCGGGTGCGCAGACTTCTCCGCTCAGGACCGCGACCGCGCGGCAGGCGACTTCTCGGCCAACAACGATGCGCCCCAGAATCAGCAGCAGACGCCGACCCCCGAGCCCAGCACCCCGGAGAATCAGGGTCCGCCGCCGACAGGCCCGTGCGTCGACCCCGACCCCCAGGTCATCGCCACATGTCTCGCGTCGACCGGAGGACTCATGCCCGGCGACGATCAGGCGACCACAACGGTCGTCGCCGAACGCACGACGGGCAAACTGATCACCGCCAAGCGCTATGGACCGCAACGAGCGATCGCCTCGTTCGACGTCGACGGCTCGGGCGACGGCGGACTCGTCGACTTCGCGTTGTCTCCGACGTACAGCCAGGACCGGCTCATCTACGCCCTCATCACCACCCCGTCGGACAATCGCGTGGTCCGGATCGCGCCGGGCGACGTCGCCAAGCCGATTCTCACCGGGATTCCGAAGGGTGCCACCGGAAACATGGGGGCTTTGTACTTCCGCTCCCCCACCGAGCTCCTCGTCGCGACGGGCGATGCGGGTGATCCGTCGGCGGCGGCAAACCCTGCGTCGCTCGCGGGCAAACTGCTGTCCGTCACCTCGTTCGGGTCGGGCGCCAATCCGCCACCGAAAGTCGTCGCCTCCGGATTCGGATCGAACGTGGCACTGTGCCACAACGACACCGGAGCGCTCTACGTCGCCGATCGCACCTCGACCGAGGATCGCTTGCAGATCGTCGAGTCGGCCGGGCCCAAGGTGCTGTGGACGTGGCCGGACAAACCCGATGTCGCGGGTTGCGCGGTCTCATCGGGCCAGATCTTCGTAACCACCACGCGCACCCAGCAGATCCTCGCGCTCACCGAACCGACACGAGAGAAGCCGACGATCACTCCGCCTGCCGTCGTTCTCGAGAAGCGTTACGGCGCTTTGGGTCGGATCGTCAGCTCCGCAAGTGGCGCAATGCTTTTCGCGACCGTGAACAAGGCGTCGGGCAAGCCTGTCGCCACCGACGACCGCGTCGTGCGCTTCATTCCGCCCGCGTCGTCGGAGAATCGGACCTGAGGTACGAGCCTCGTTTTCCGTCACCCGTTCGTCGTACGGATTTCGCGATACTGCCGATCGGTGACATGGGCGCGCTCTACGCTGCCTTCACCACTGATCATTCAGCGAAAGGCACGGCCCATGCGTCGTCGCGTTCTGGTTCTCGTACTCTCGTTCTTCCTCGCCCTCGCATTCGGGTCTGCCGGTGTGGCCACCGCGGCACCGGGTTTGGGCTCCTCCGATTTCGGCAGTCTCGGCGGCATCCCCGGCCTGCCGGGCACCTCGGCCGGCTGTTCGGCGGAACTCTACAGCCCGGGCGATTGGCGCCTCGGCCCGAAGGAATTCGCCACGGAGGCGCCGGTCGGACCTCAGTTGGCCGGCTATAAGCGCCTCGGCAACTTCACCGACGGCAAGGACTTCCTGACCAAGTGGTGGGACCCGGACGCGAAGCCCAAAGCAAACTGGCGCTATCCGGAACAACAGGGGTACGTTATCAGGAACGGCAAGCCCATCAAGCACCGCGCCGCGCTGGACGTCGGCAAGAGCATCGACCGGTACGGCGGTGAGGGTGGCAACTTCTTCGCACCCACCGGCACGAGTTACATCAAACGGTCACTGCCGCCGTCGAATCTCGTCAACAGCTCCAGCCCCCGGTATTGCAACTACCACGTGTACCGCGTGGTCAAGCAACTCCCGATCTACACCGGCCCGATCGCACCGGCCTTCGAACAACCCGGTCTCGGCACTCAGTACGAGGTGGTCCCACAGCTTCTGCCGAGCCGCCCGGAGTGTGGAACCGACGTCAACGTCGGCTGGCTGCTGTGCGCCGGATACCTGCTGCAGACGTTCCCGCCGGTGACCAGCGGATGACCGGTATCGACAGCGGGCTCGGCGAGTCGATGACGACGCGCATCGTCGAGCTCGGCCGTCGTATGGGGGCGACCACCGACGACCTCCCCGAGCTGTCACGTCTGCGCGACGACGGTGTTCCATCATGCTGGCAGCAGGACGGCGTGTGGCATCTGACGGTCAGAGAACGTGCACGCATTCTCTCCGACCGACAGACCACCTCTGCCGACGAGTTTCTCTTCTTCGTCGCCGAACAGATATCGGATGCGAAGTCGCGACGACTGCACCCGCCCGGCACCCCGGATTTCCGCAGGGTGTCGTGGCAGGCGCAGTACGACATCCTGCACGGCGTCGACCCGGAGTGGGCAGACACGTGGCTCGGTCAGACGCGGTCACGACTGGTCGACGCCGGCGTCGACGACGATGTGCTCGCGCTTCTTCCAAACGCGAGCTGATCGGCTCGGGCGTCGTCAGGAGCAGGCGGCGATGACCAGTTCTTTCACACGAGCCGGGTCGGCCTGACCGCGCGTCGCCTTCATGACGTCGCCCACGATCTTGCCTGCGGCCGCAACCTTGCCGCCCCGGATCTTGTCGGCGATGTCGGGGTTGGCGGCCAGTGCCTCGTCGACGGCCTTCTGCAGTGCGGAGTCGTCGCGCACCACCTCGAGGCCACGGTCGGCCACGATCTGCTCGGGTTCGCCCTCGCCGTCGAGCACCGCGACCGCGACCTGCTGCGCGAGCTTGGTGGTCAGCTTGCCCTCGTCGACGAGTCCGATGACCGAGGCGACCTGCGCCGGAGTGATGGCCAGATCGGCGAGTTCGACCTCGCGCGTATTGGCCTGTTGCGCGAGGAATGACACCCACCAGCCGCGCGCGGCTTCGGGAGCGGCACCCGCATCGACGGTCGCGATGATGAGGTCGACGGCGCCGACGTTGACCAGGTCACGCATGACCTCGTCGGACACGCCCCACTCGGTCTGGATCCGCGCGCGTCGCACCCACGGCAACTCAGGCAATGCGCCTTGGATCTCGGCCACCCATGCCGAATCCGGTTGCACGGGAGGCAGATCGGGCTCCGGGAAGTAGCGGTAGTCCTCCGCGGTCTCTTTACGACGCCCCGCCGAGGTGGTGCCGTCGGATTCGTGAAAGTGACGAGTCTCCTGCACGACCTCGCCGCCCGATTCGAGAACCGCTGCCTGCCTTCGCATTTCGTAAGTGACGGCGACCTCGACACTCTTGAGCGAGTTGACGTTCTTGGTCTCGGTGCGGGTGCCGAACTCGGAGGCATCCTTGCGCATCAACGACACATTGGCGTCGCAGCGCAGCGATCCTTGATCCATGCGGACGTCCGAGACGTCGAGTGACTTGAGGAGATCTCGCAACGCCGTGACGTAGGCGCGCGCGACCTCGGGTGCGCGCGCTCCGGCACCGGTGATCGGCTTGGTGACGATCTCGACGAGCGGCACACCCGCGCGGTTGTAGTCGAGGAGGGAGTGGTCGGCGCCGTGGATGCGGCCGTCGCCACCCACATGCAGCGACTTGCCCGTGTCCTCCTCCATGTGAGCGCGTTCGATCTCGACACGCCAGGTCGTTCCGTCGGAGAGCGCGACGTCGAGGTATCCCTCGTAGGCGATCGGGTCGTCGTACTGGGAGATCTGGTAGTTCTTCGGCTGGTCGGGATAAAAGTAGTTCTTCCGCGCAAAGGTGCTCGACGGCCGGATCGAACAGTTCAGCGCCAGTCCGATGCGTATCGCGTACTCGATGGCCTTGGCGTTGGCCACGGGGAGTGATCCGGGCAGGCCGATGCACACCGAGCACACCTGCGTGTTGGGATCGGCTCCGAAGGCGGTCGGGCACGCACAGAACATCTTGGTGTCGGTACCGAGCTCGACGTGCACCTCGAGTCCCATCACGGGATCGAACTTCTCGATGACCTCGTCGTAGTCCATCAGTTCGGCGGTCGCGGCAGTCATGGCGTCCAGTTTATGCGTGCGCGCATCGCCCGGTCGGTCGGGTCGTGTGCATCGACGGCGCGCATCACCGAGCCGCGCCGAGCGGGGCCCGTCAGCCGAAGATGACCCGCATTTCCTGATACTGGGCCGCGGGGACCTGCTTGTGGTTGGCCAGCGCCTCGTCGAAGGTGGTGCGCTCGATCTCGGTGCCACGCAGCACCACCATCTGCCCCCAGCCCTTGTCGGCGACGAGATCGGTCGTCGCCATGCCGAGTCTGGTGGCCAGGACGCGGTCGAACGCCGTCGGCACTCCACCGCGCTGTACGTGGCCGAGCACGGTTGCGCGGGTCTCGATTCCGGTGCGCTCCTCGATCATCGGGGCGAGGACCTCGGCGATGCCGCCCAGTCGGGGCCGGTTGAAGCCGTCGAGCCCCTTCGTCGAATGTGCGGTCTCCATCTCGGGCAGTTTGAAGCCCTCGGCGACGACGACCATCGGTGAGCGACCGCGGTTCTTCACGCTCGTCACCCAGGCGCAGATCTGATTGAGACTCTCGGGATGCTCCGGGATCAAGATGGCATGCGCGCCGCCCGCGATTCCGGAGTGCAATGCGATCCACCCCGCGTGACGGCCCATCACCTCGAGCACCATGCAGCGTTTGTGCGAGTTACCGGTGGTACGCAACCGGTCGATGGACTCAGTCGCGATCTCGACCGCGGTGTTGAAACCGAACGTGTAGTCGGTCGCGGCGATATCGTTGTCGATGGTCTTCGGCACGCCGACGATGTTGATGCCGTCTTCGAACAGGCGCTGCGACGCTGCGGCCGTGCCATCGCCGCCGATGGCGATCACACCGTCGATCTCGAGGTTCTTGAGGACCTTCTTGATGTTCTCCGCGCCACCGTCCGGCTCGGAGTACGGACCGAATCGACTGGTACCGAGGATGGTTCCGCCCTCGTGGCTCAGACCACGCACACGGGCGCGGTCGAGCTCGATGATGTCGCCGTAGACGAGTCCGTACCAGCCGTCACGAAAGCCGACGAACTCCTGCCCATAGACGGTTTCTCCCTTGAGAACCGCACCGCGGATGACCGCATTCAGACCCGGGCAGTCGCCTCCGGAGGTGAGAATGCCGTATCTCTTCGCCATGTCTCTTCGTGCCTTCCGCCGTCCGAGTTGCCGCTATCCGAGTTAGCCGCCGGGGTGAACGCTCACTGGTGAACGCTTACTTGGGTGAACGCTGTCCAATCTAGTTGGCCGTCGTGCCGTGCGCCGTGCGACAGCGAATGCCGTACAGCCGGTGTTCATCACTTCACACCGTGCTCGTAGGCGTAGACGACGGCTTGGGCGCGATCGCGCAGGCCGAGTTTTCCCAACAATCCACTCACATGTGTCTTGACGGTCTGCTCGGTGACGTACAGTTCGCCCGCGATCTCGGCGTTCGACTTGCCCTCGGCGACCAGTTCGAGCACCTCACGCTCGCGCGGGGTGAGGGATGCGAGTTCCGGCGATGAGGTGCGGCGCTCACGCCGCGAGGTCACCTCGGCGATGAGTCGGCGGGTGATCGACGGCGCCAGCAGCGCATCGCCCGCCGCGACCACCCGCACAGCCCGGACGAGCTCGTCGGCGGGCGCATCCTTGAGCAGAAATCCCGACGCCCCGATCCGCAGCGCTTCGTACACGTAGTCGTCGATGTCGAAGGTCGTCAACATCAGCACGCGCGTCTTGCCCGCGGCGCCGTTCGCCGGAACGCCTGCGCCCGTACCGGATTCGACGCCCGCCTGACTCGCCAGGATGCGCTGCGCCGCCCACAACCCATCGCGCCTGGGCATCCGCACATCCATGAGCACTACGTCGGGGCTCACCCTGGCGCACAGTTCGACGGCCTCGACGCCGTCGGCGGCATCACCGAGCACCGAGAAGTCGGGTTGGGCGGCGAGCAACGCCGAGAATCCCTGTCGGACCATCGCCTGGTCGTCGACGATGACAAGCGTGATCGGCACCGGATGCACGCTACCTTTCTGCATCCGAAGAATCTGTATTTGATGAATCTGTATTTGATGAAGCAGTGGGGTCCGATGATGCGGTTGGGTCCGATGAAGTGATCGCGCGCTGGTTTCCGGTGGGAACCCACGCGCGGACGGCGAATCCGCCGTCAGGGGTGAGCGCGGTGACGAGTGATCCGCCGACGCTGCGCGCCCGATCGGTCATACCGGGGATACCGGCTCCGTTGCCCGCAAGATCCAGCGGCGGTTCGGTGCCCGGCCCGTTGACGACTGCGAGTTCGAGCTGACCTTGTGCACCGTCGCGCAGCCAGATGTCTGTCCGCGCTCCCGGCGCATGGCGGGTGGCGTTGGCCAGGGACTCCTGCACGATCCGATACACGGCCAGACCCGACGCCTCGCCGACGTCCGTTCCGGGCGTCGCCAGATGCAACTGCACGTCGGCTCCTGCCCGACGTGTCGCCTCAACCAACGACTCGATGTGTTCGAGCCCGGGGTTGGGCGCTGTCCGCGCACTCGACGCATTTGAGGTGTCGTCGGGTTCACGCAGCACGCCGAGGAGCTGGCGCACCTCGTCGAGCGAGGTGCGCGCCGCCACGGCGATCGCGTCGAATTCGGCCGCAGCGGCGTCGCTGACGTCGGGCAGTCGATACCGAGCGGTCTGCGCCATCACCACCACCATCGACATCCGGTGGGCAACGACGTCGTGGAGGTCACGCGCGATGCGTGCACGCTCCTGCAGGACGGCCGCCTCGGATTCCGCCGCCTTGGTCTCCTGGGTGCGCTCGGCCAGCTGCCTACGAGATGCCAGCAGCCCGCGCACAAGGGCGATGACGATGGCACCGAACGTCAGACCGAAGATCCATCCCGGCCGCTGGTCGTCGGGGGCCGAATTCGTCATCACCAACGTCGACGCCAACCAGATCACCGGCAGCCACCGGAGCGGGCATCGGAGTGCGGCCATGAACGACAGCACAAGGATTGCGATGATGTGCGTCACCTGGATCGACCACGGCCACCCGCCCACCGTGGGAACCACCGACCCGATGATCATCGCCGCGAGCAACGAGATCGCCCATCCCACAACGGGAGCCGACCACCCCAGCGCAACCGGCCATGCGATCGCCGCGGCCACGGCGGGCATCGCGTACGCCGGAACGTCGTGCGTCAGGCTCGATGTCGGCCATGCCACAGCGAACAGCACTGCGGCACACAGGAAGAAGAACACATTCGCGCGCGACGAAAAATAGCGTCGCACATCGGGATCCGACAGCGCGGGAATAGCGCGCACCTCGTCGACGAGGGCGGAGCCGGCCTTACGGAGCCCGGTCCGCACGTGCTTCATCATCAGATCACCTCGTCGTCCACCGTAGGCGAGTCGGCTCACGATGTCCTCATACCCAAGAGGGAGATCGGGGTCGCTCTGCGGTAGTGGGTCGACGACAGCGGTCACCGCGAATGGACTGTGCGACAACCCCACTCGCGGCCGATGTGGGTTGGTGCTCCGCATTTCTAGCGTCGATGACATGACTTCGAGCCACCGACTCCCCCATCGCACCCACCGACGTCGACGCTGGTCAGCCGCACTTCTGCTCGTCAGCGTCGCCGCGTTCGCCACCCTCCCCATGACGCCTGCCGGCCACGCGGCCGCGCAGTCGGCGGTCGCTTCGACGTCGAACACCGACACCTCCGACCACACCGCAACCACCGAAGACCCCGCGGCGGCCGCGGTCGTCAGGCGCCTTCTCGACGGCAACGGCGCCGGGGCACTAGTGTCCTGAGTCATTAATTGTCATTCGGTTGTTAGGCTAGGGAATGGCAACCCGGGGTCCGCGAGCAGTGGATATTGTTCTGACCGATGACGAGCGCCGTGAGCTCGAAGGGTGGGCGCGTCGGCGAACGACGGCCTCGGGTTTGGCGATGCGCTCACGAATCGTTCTCGCCGCCGCTGATGGCGGTTCGAATACTGAAGTGGCACAACGACTCGGCCTCAACCGAGGTACCGTGCGGCGCTGGCGAGGCCGGTTCGTCGGGCACCGCTGCGAGGGGTTGCTCGACGAACCCCGGCCTGGGCGACCTCGCACCGTCGGCGACGAGCAGATCAAAGACC
>NZ_LZTC01000017.1:0-2413 GCF_001665905.1 Gordonia sp. 852002-50395_SCH5434458 | reverse complement strand
TGACGGCGCTCATCGAAATTCCCCAGTGATGCTCATCTGAATTCCCCACCCGTGTGGCACCGCCAGAGTAGGCGGGCCTCCCGTGATGCTGATGGTCTCTGACCACTCACCAACTATCTCGGGAGGCCCGCTTTCATGTTGACACGGGAGAACGATGTGGAAGTACATGCACTACACAAACGGGGGTGGACGATCTCGGCGATCGCCCGCCACACCGGGCACGACAGGAAAACCATTCGCGCCTACCTCAACGGTGAGCGCAGCCCGGGCGAGCGTAAGAAGTCGGCGGCGGATCCGTTCGAGCCGTTCCTGGCCTACGTCACCGCGCGTCTGGTTGAGGACCCACATCTGTGGTCACGGACGTTGTGCGACGAACTCGAGGACCTCGGCTACACCCAGTCCTATCCGACATTGACCCGCCAGATCCGGCAACGTGGCCTGCGCCCGACATGTGAGGCGTGCGCCCTGGTGACGGAGCGGGCGAACGCGGTCATCGAGCATCCGCCGGGTGAGGAGACGCAATGGGATTGGGTGGAGTTACCGAACCCGCCGGACGAATGGGGTTGGGGTTCAACAGCATTCCTGCTTGTCGGGTCGTTGGCGCATTCCGGCAAATGGCGGGGCTACCTGGCGCCGGATATGACTCGCCCGCAGGTGATCGCCGGGATCGACCGCATCACCCGCCGACTCGGCGGGGTCACCAAGTCGTGGCGATTTGACCGGATGGCGACGGTTTGCCACCCGTCGACCGGCGCGTTGACCGCCGAGTTCGCTGGCGTGGCCAAGTATTACGGGGTCTCGGTCGATGTGTGCCCACCTCGCAGAGGCAATCGCAAGGGTGTGGTGGAGAAGTCCAATCACACTGCTGCACAACGCTGGTGGCGCACCCTTCCCGACGAGACGACACCCGAACAAGCGCAAACCAGCTGCGACACCTTCTGCCGCACCCGCTCGGATGCACGGATGCGCCCGACCTCTGATGGTCGGGCGAGTGTGATCACGGTGGCCGCTCGCGAACCGCTCAGCGCCCCACCAGCGGCTCCGTATCCGGCCACGCTCACCGAGATGCGCACGGTATCGCGCCAGGCGCTGGTGGCGTGGCGCGGCAACCAGTACTCGGTGCCGCCGGAGGTGGCGATGAGTGAAGTCACCGTGAGCGAGCGGCTCGGGGACGGACACATCGACATCGCCACCGATTCGGGCATCGTGATCGCGCGGCACCGCCTCGCCACGCCCGGGTCGGGCGCCCAAGTGCGTGATCACGGGCATGTCGTCGCGCTGGAGACCCTGGCCAAAGCCGGCGCCTCCAGCAGCCGTCGGCCGCATCGCCGCAAAGAACGTATCCCACCCGGCCAGGCCGCCCGAGACGCCGCAAACACACTGCGCCACAACACAACCAACACCGACGATACCGGCCCGCAGGCATCGATCATCGACATGAGCGTGTACGAACGCGCCGCACAGAACAGGACCCACCTCCCATGACCACCAACACCAACACCGACACCGACAATGCTGGGCTGGACTCTTCGAATAGTGTTGGGCCACAGTCACAATCAGCGATCTCGGTCTACCAGCAACTACGCGGACATCTCGCCGTCCTCAAACTCGACGCCGCAGCCGAAGCCCTGCCCCAAGTCTTGGCGGCCGCCAGCGAGCACGAGTGGTCGATGACCCAGACTCTCGAGCACCTGCTGGGCATCGAGGTCGATGCCACCGAAGCCCGACGGCTTGCCGGGCGGTTGCGGTTCGCGTGCCTGCCCACCCCGGCCACGTTGGACGGCTTCGACTACGACGCCGCGCCCGGCGTGGACCGGGCGCTGATCCGCGAACTCGGGACGTGTGCCTACCTCGAATCGTCGACGAACGTGCTGCTCATCGGCCCGCCGGGTACGGGCAAGACGCATCTGGCGGTCGGGCTTGCGAACGCCGCGGTCCACGCCGGCTATCGCACCTATGTGACCACCGCCGCCGACCTGGCCGCACGCTGCCACAAAGCCGCGATCGAAGGACGTTGGGCCACCTGCATGCGATTCTTCGCCGGACCCACCTTGCTCGTCATCGACGAGCTCGGCTACCTCCCATTGCCGGCCGAAGCCGCTTCAGCCTTGTTTCAGGTTGTGGCGCAACGATATTTGAAAACATCCATCGTCATCACCACCAACAGGTCCGTCGCCGAATGGGGCGAAGTGCTCGGTGACACCACCGTCGCCGCAGCCATGCTCGACCGGCTGCTGCATCGCTCCGTCGTGCTCAAACTCGACGGCGACTCCTACCGGCTTCGTGACCATCACGCCCGCACCCACAGCCAGCGCACCGCCACCGCACCCACCAGAAGGTCGCTACAGTAGAAACCGCCCACGGGTGGGGAATTTCAGTGAGCACACCTGGGGAACTTTCTTGAGCCTCGTCA
>NZ_LZTC01000016.1:0-84071 GCF_001665905.1 Gordonia sp. 852002-50395_SCH5434458 | reverse complement strand
GCGCACGCGACAGTCGGCATCCGTCGATGAGTGACGCGTGGGTTCCGGTGTCGGACACGATGAGGTCGCCGCGGCCGACGAGCGCGGTGATGGCTCCGACGTTGGCGAGGTAGCCGGACGAAAAGCACAGTGCCGCATCAAAACCCATGAAGTCGGCGATGTCGTCCTCGAAGTCGACGTGCAACCGCGTGGTTCCCGCGACGAGGCGCGACGCCGTAGCCCCCGCCCCGAACTCATCCAGCGCGGCATGCGCACCTGCGAGCACTGCGGGGTGCGTCGAGAGTCCGAGGTAGTCGTTGGACGCCAGGTTGAGCATCGACGCTCCGGCCTCACGAACGAATGGGACACGGTGCAGCCCAGCCGAATCGCGCGCCGCGGCGGCGTCGGTGAGCCAGTCGAGCGCCGACGCGTCGTCGACCGTCGTGCCGGCCGCCCGCAGCATGTCGACCTCGCCGAACTCGGAGCCCAGTGTGGCGTGATCCGGTGTCATCGGGCACCTCCCGCGCCGACCAACTGTGCACACGACGCCGTTGTGGCCGCGGCGATTCCGGAGCAGATCGTCTCGACGTCGGAGTCGGTGCAGACGAACGGCGGCATCGTGTAGATCAGGTTGCGGAAGGGCCGCAACCAGACTCCGGCGTCGACGGCGGCATCCGTGGCCGCGGCGATGTCGACCTCGTCGTCGAGTTCGACGACGCCGATGGCCCCGAACGTGCGGACATCACGAACCCCGGCCACGTCGGTCAGTGGCGCGAGTCCTCGCGCGAGCAGGTCGGAGATGTCGGCGACGCGGCGTCGCCACGGACCGTCGAGCAGCAGTTCGGTGGAGGCGACCGCGACCGCACAGGCGAGCGGATTGGCCATGAACGTGGGACCGTGCGCCAATCCACCGGCCTCACCCGCACTGATCGTCTCGGCGATCGCTGTGGTGCACAGCGTCGCGGCCAACGTCAGGTAGCCGCCGGTCAGCGCCTTGCCGACACACATGATGTCGGGCGAGACGCGCGCGTGGTCGGCGGCGAACAGCTCGCCGGTGCGCCCGAATCCGGTGGCGATCTCGTCGAAGATCAAGAGCAGGTCGTGCTCATCGCAGATTCGACGCAGCTCGCCGAGATAGGCGGGGTCGTGGAAGCGCATACCGCCTGCGCCCTGCACAACGGGTTCGACGATGATCGCGGCGAGTTCGTCGCGGTGTGCAACGACAGCGGCCTCTATGGAGTCGACATAGTCGGCATCGAACTCCGCGGGCGGGGCAGGCACGAACACCTGGTCGGCCAGAATTCGACGCCACATCGCGTGCATCCCGCCCTCGGGATCGCAGACGCTCATCGGGGTGAAGGTGTCGCCGTGGTACCCACCGCGCCAGGTCAGCAGTCGCGTGCGTTCCGGCTTGCCACGGCTGCGCCAATACTGCAGCGCCATCTTCACCGCGACCTCGACCGACACCGAACCCGAATCGCAGAAGAACACCTTCTGCAGGGGTCCTGGTGTGATGTCGACGAGCAACTGCGCGAGCCGCGCGGCGGGCTCGTGGGTCAATCCGCCGAACATCACGTGGCTCATCGACTCCAGTTGATCGCGCGCCGCGGCGTCGAGGACCGGGTGGCGATAACCGTGGATGGCGGCCCACCACGAGCTCATTCCGTCGATGACCGCACCGCCGTCGGCGAGTGTGAGTCGCACACCGTCGGCGCCGCGGACGACACGCGGTTGCGTCGGAGACGGCATGGCGCCGTAGGGATGCCAGATGTGTGCTGCGTCGACGCGGCTGATGTCGGCTGCATCCATGTGGTGCGTCCCTCCTCGCCGGCTTAGAGTGGTCCTGGACACCGTTCAGGTCCGAACTCCTGGACACTGTACAGGCTCCTCCTGAACGCTGTACAGGTTGCGTCACGGCCGGACGGCCTGGATACCCTGACGCGGTGAGCAACAACCGCGCCGACGTCCTGCGCGCCGCGCGCGGCATCCTGACCGACTACAGCCTCGCCGACCTCTCGATGCGCAGGCTGGCAACTGAAGTCGGTGTCCGCCCCAACGCGTTGTACTGGCACTTTCCCAACAAGCAGTCGCTGCTGGCCGCGCTGGCCGACGACATCCTCGGCGACATCGACCCGTCGGACCCCGATCAGCCGTGGGACGCCAGACTCGCCGACATCGCGATCGGGATGCGGACGGCGCTGCTCGCTGTTCCCGACAGCGCGGAGGTGGTCTCGTCGGCGTGGGCCAGCGGACTCGCGACGAGAACGGTGTCCGACGACCTGACCGACGTCGCGCTCTCCGGGGGACTGAGCCCGCGCGACGCACATGGAGTCGCCACCGCGATATGCCAGCTCATCATCGGGCTGACGATCGAGGAACAGACGCGGGCCCAGATGGAACGGCTCGGGGTCACCGGCCCGTCGGGTCGCGACTTCGCAGCAGAATTCGACGACGCGCTCGGCGTACTACTCGACGGCGCTCGACACCGGGCGCGCGCCACTCACTGACCCGACGTCGTCGCGACACCCCTCTGCGTCGTCGCGACACCCCTCTGCTCAGTGTGTCGGACCCGCTGGAATGGGTTTTTCACAGTTGCGGCGGGTAGCCTCCTACGCGGAGTACGGCGGTTGTCGTCCACCGCGCGTGTGTGTGGATAGGTCGCCACCGACTCGTCCCAGCCCCCGACACGGAAGCAAGCACGACTGACGTGGCAGCCCCAACCCAAGTGGTGACGACCCCTAACCGGAACGAGCCCGTCCCACCGCTCCCCGCGTATCGCACCGATCTCGACGGCCTCCGCGGGATCGCGATCATGCTGGTTGCCTGCTTCCACATCTGGTTCGGCAGGGTGTCCGGCGGCGTCGATGTCTTCCTCGCACTGTCGGGTTACTTCTTCATCGGATCGCTGCTGCGTCACGCGATCAACAGCCAGACGTCGCACGTCACGTTCATCGAGGCGCTCAACCCGTGGCCGCGCCTCAAACGACTGCTGCGCCGACTCCTCCCGGCGCTGTTCACGGTCCTCATCGCGGTCGCGATCCTGACCGTCGTCATCCTTCCGCAGACCCGCTGGCTCAACATCGGGCGCGAGCTGCGTGCGTCGGCGCTGTACTACCAGAACTGGTATCTGGCGCTGAACTCGCAGGACTACCTCGCGGCGAGTTCCGCGAACAGTCCGCTGCAGCACATCTGGTCGATGTCGGTGCAGGGGCAGTTCTTCGTCGGCATGCTGTTCGCCGCGGTCATCGCGGCCGGAACGATCAAGCTGCTGTCGGCGATCATCCGACCGATCGCTGAGCCGAAGACGATCCGTCTTCTCGTCGGCCTCGCACTGTTGGCGGTCGCCGCTGTCTCGTTCTACTGGGCGCACATGCGGATGGGCGTCAATCAACAGTGGAACTACTACGACACCCTCTCGCGCCTGTGGGAGCCACTCGCCGGCGGTCTGCTCGCCATCTGGTTGCCGCGCTGGCACGTTCCCCGTTGGATCCGCAACGGTGCGGCGATCATCGCTCTCGGCCTGATCATCACCTGTGGGTGGTGGATCGACGGCGTCGACTCGTACCCGGGTCCGTGGGCACTGGTGCCCGTCGGTTCGACGCTCGTCATCATCTGGGCGGGAGCCACCGCACTCGAGCGTCCTCGGTCGAGGCATGAAGCGATCGATCAGTCGCAACCGGCGGTCAACCGTGCGCTGTCCAGCCGGGTACCGGTATGGCTCGGCACCATCGCGTACTCGCTGTACCTCTGGCATTGGCCACTGCTGATCTTCTATCTGACCTGGCGCGGCAAAGACCACGCCAACGTCATCGAGGGCATCGGGCTCCTCGCCGTGTCCATCGGTCTGGCCTGGCTGACCAAGCGCTACGTCGAGGATCCGCTGCGGGGCGGCGACCGCGCGAAGCTGGCCCGCGGCGACCGACAGGGACGTTCGCGTTGGCTCAGCTACACGTCGGTGGTGACGACCGTGCTGGTCGTCTTGTCGATCGGCGTCGCGGTCGGGGTCAATGCATGGGACCGGCACGTCGCGAACACCGTCGTCAACACAGCGAATCTCGACCCGCACTCCTACCCCGGCGCCCGCGCTCTGCTCAACGGCTGGCCGGTGCCCGCGCTCGATCCCCAACCGACACCGCTGGCAGTGCTCGGCGACTTCCCGGAGACCTCGACGCAGGGCTTCATGAGTTCGTTCGAGGACCCGGAGATCCACGTCGGCGTCTACGGCGACCCGACCGCGACGAGGACGATTGCCCTCGCGGGTGGCTCGCACGCCGAGTTCTGGATCACCGCGCTCGACGAGCTGGGCAAGCGCAACCACTTCAAGGTCACGACATACCTGAAGATGGGGTGCCCGCTGTCCACCGAGCTGGTGCCCAAGCAGCGGGGTGTGCCGTATCCGCAATGCCACGACTGGGTGCAGCGCGTGATGGCGAAGGTGATCGCCGACAAACCCGACGCGGTGTTCACCAACTCGACCCGTCCACGCGACTACAAGCCGGGCGACTGGATGCCCGACGACTACAAGCCGATCTTCACGCAGTTCATGGATGCGGGCATCCCCGTTCTCGGCATGCGCGACACACCGTGGCCAATGGGGCCGACGGGCGCCCTCGACACCCCGACGTGCCTGTCCGACGGCGGAACCGCATCCGAATGCGGCTCCGATCGGGCGCGGGTGCTCTCCCCGACCGATCCCGCAGCGCCGTTCGCCGACGGCAAGCCACTGTTCCATCCGCTCGACGTGTCGAACGGCATCTGCACCCCGACGGAATGCCCGGCAGTCGTGGGAAACATCATCGTCTACAAGGATTGGCATCATCTGAGCGCGACGTACGTGCGCAGTCTGACCGACGAGCTCGAACGCCAGATGACACAGGCCCTGCCCTGGACCGGTCCCAACCACCGCTGACGCGCCAGCCGCCGTCGGCTCAGCGACCTCCTCGCGGAGTACGCCGATGCAGACCGACCGTGGGGGTGTCGTCTAACGCACACGAGTGCGGCTTTTCCCCGAGATGAAGACGGCGCCTATCGCGACTAGGGTCATGGCATGACTGCGAAAAGGTGGGCATGACCGTACCGCCGACCGACGACACGGCACCTCACGAGCCGGCACCCGGCACCGATGCCCAGAGCGTCGGACAGACAGCCGACGCGACGACGGCCACTCCCCCGCGTACATCAGAGTCGACGCCGGGATCGCTGCCGCCGGACAGCCCCGAACAGGCTGACGCGCTCGTCGCTCCCGAGCCCGAGCCCATCCCGGTCTGGCCGGGTACGCCATATCCGCTCGGCGCAACGTATGACGGTGTGGGAACCAACTTTTCGCTGTTCTCCGAGGTCGCCGAGGCCGTCGACCTGTGTCTGATCGACAGGGACGGGCACGAGCGTCGCATTCGTCTCGACGAGGTCGACGGCTACTGCTGGCATTGCTATCTGCCGAACATCGGCCCAGGCCAGTTCTACGGATATCGCGTCCACGGCCCCTACGATCCGGCGAGCGGGTTGCGCTGCGACCCGTCGAAGCTGCTGCTCGACCCGTACGGCAAGGCATTTCACGGGGATTTCGACGGCGACGAGTCGTTGTTCTCCTATCCGATGGCGTCGTCCGAGTCCGACGACGATGGTGGTGAACCGCCCGTCGTCCCCGCCGAACAGTCGTTGCGCGCCACCGCCGACCCCGACTCCGACGACTACGAGACCTCGTCGGCCACCACTGCCGGCGCGCACAACCCCACCGCGGACACCGGAGCCTCGGCGTCCGAGGAATCGGCGACCGAGACCGCCAACGGAGACGCGGGCCCGTCGACAGGCGAGGCCGACGACCCCTCAGCTGACGCCGATAACACCGTCGAAGACACCGAGACCCCCGTCGAAGACGCCGACACCACCACCGACGACGCCGAAGTCCTCATCGAAGATGCCGACACGGAGACGATCTCGCCCGCCGAGGACGTGTCGGCCGACCGGTCGCCGTCGATGCCGCAACTCGATTCACTCGGTCACACGATGTTGTCCGTGGTCATCAACCCGTACTTCGACTGGCAGCACGACCGCGCGCCACGACGCCCCTATCACCAGACGGTCATCTACGAAGCGCATGTCAAAGGCATGACCGCGACCCATCCCGACATCCCGGAGCAGTTGCGTGGCACCTATGCCGGCCTTGCCCACCCGGTGATCATCGACCACCTCAAAGAGCTTGGCATCACGGCGATCGAACTCATGCCCGTGCACCAGTTCATGCAGGACTTCGTGCTGCGCGACAAGGGTTTACGCAATTACTGGGGCTACAACACGTTTGGTTTCTTCGCGCCGCACCTCGAGTACGCGTCCAATCCGGATCAGCCCGCCAGTGCCGTCACCGAGTTCAAGGCGATGGTACGTGCGTACCACACCGCAGGCATCGAGGTGATCCTCGACGTGGTCTACAACCACACCGCCGAGGGCAACCACCTCGGTCCGACCGTCTGCTTCCGCGGCATCGACAACGGCGCCTACTACCGACTCGTCGACGGTCAGCCCGAGATGTACATGGACTACACGGGCACCGGCAACAGCCTCAATGGACGCCATCCTCACACGCTGCAGCTCATCATGGACTCGCTGCGCTACTGGGTGCTCGAGATGCACGTCGACGGTTTCCGCTTCGACCTCGCGTCGACGCTCGCCCGCGAACTGCATGACGTCGACCGCCTGTCGGCCTTTTTCGATCTGGTGCAACAGGATCCGGTGGTCAGCCAGGTGAAGCTGATCGCCGAACCGTGGGATATCGGCGAGGGCGGCTATCAGGTCGGCAACTTCCCGCCGCTGTGGACAGAGTGGAACGGCAAGTATCGCGACACCGTGCGCGACTATTGGCGCGGTGAGCCTGCGACGTTGGGAGAGTTCGCCTCTCGGCTCACCGGTTCGTCGGATCTCTACGAGTCCACGGGCCGGCGACCGTCGGCGAGTATCAACTTCGTCATCGCGCACGACGGCTTCACGTTGCGAGACCTGGTGTCGTACAACGAGAAACACAACATGGCCAACGGTGAGGACAACCGTGACGGCGAGAGCCACAACCGGTCATGGAACTGCGGCGTCGAGGGTCCCACCGACGATCCGGAGGTGAACGAGCTCCGCGCGCGCCAACAGCGCAACATCCTCGCGACGATGTTTCTGTCGCAGGGCACCCCGATGCTGGCGCACGGTGATGAGATCGGTCGTACCCAGCAGGGCAACAACAACGTGTACTGCCAGGACTCGCCGCTGGCGTGGATGGATTGGTCTCTCGCCGACAAGAATTCGGACCTTCTCGCGTTCACCCGCAAGGCCATCGACCTGCGCACCAAGCATGCGGTGTTCCGACGTCGACGCTTCTTCGCGGGCAAGCCGATCCGATGGGGGGAGGACATGCTCGACATCGTGTGGCTGACGCCCTCGGGCGAGGCGATGACGACCGCCGACTGGGACAGCGGATTCGGCAAGAGCCTCGCAGTCTTCCTCAACGGCAACGGCATCGCGGAGAAGAACGAACGCGGTGAGGTCATCTCCGACAACAGCTTCATGATCTGCTTCAACGCACACTACGAGGACATCGAGTTCACGTTGGCCTCCGAACGGCTCGGCCACGAGTGGGAGGGCGTCTTGGACACCACACATCCGCAGGGCGACTCCCACATCGAGTCGGCGCCCTGCGGCAGCACGGTCACGATCGGCGCGCGTTCACTCCTCGTCTTGCGCACACTGGCATGACGACAAGCGATCGCCAACGCCCGATCGCCACATACCGGGTACAACTGACACCGGATTTCGACTTCGCCGCCACCATCGGCATCCTGGATCACCTTGTGGCGCTGGGCATCAGCCACATCTATCTGTCACCGATCGGGACCGCCATGCCCGGGTCGACGCACGGCTACGACTGGGTTCCACCACCCCAGGTGTCTGCCACACTCGGTGGCCTCGAGGGGCTCCGCGCACTCCGGATCGCGGCGTCCGAGCATGGCCTGGGAATCATCATCGACATCGTGCCCAACCACACCGGTGTCGCCGAGGTGATGCGCAACCCGTGGTTCGCCGATCTACTCCGGCGCGGCTCCGGATCGCGGTACGCGTCGTACTTCGACGTCGACTTCTCGTCGGAGAACGGTTGCGACGGCAAGATCGCGATCCCCGTGGTCGCCTCCGACGGCGACCTGTCGCCGCTGACCGTCGACTCGCACGGCGTTCTGCGCTATTACGACCACGAATTCCCTACCGCACCAGGAACTCTCGGCGGTAGCGCACAGGATGTGCATGCGCGCCAACACTATCGGCTGGTGCCGTGGGACAGCGGACTCATCGGCTACCGCAGATTCTTCACGGTCAACGAGCTCGCGGGCCTACGCCAAGAAGACCATGAGGTCTATCGCGCAACGCACACCTGGATCAACGAACTCTTCGACGCCGAGCTCATCGACGGCCTACGCGTCGACCATCCCGACGGACTCTGGCAACCGATGGCGTACCTCGACGAGTTGCGAAGCGACATCGGTCCCGACTCACTGCTGTACATCGAGAAGATCCTGGCGGCCGACGAACAACTCGAACCGACCTTGCCCGTCGAGGGGACGACCGGATACGACCAGATGCGGATCATCGACGCGGTGTTCACCGCACCGTCGGGAGTCGTCGAACTCGACGAGATCCACCTGCGCGTCACCGGCGTACCGGGTGACTCGCATTGGCTGCACACACAGGAGCGCGAACGCAAACTGCAGACGCTGCACGACAAGTTCGGCAGCGAACACCGCAGATTGGTCCGCGCGATCACTCACTCTGATCCCGACGCCGATTCGGACGCGGTCGCCGAAGCGACCGCAGAGCTGATCGCGGCACTACCCGTGTACCGCGCCGACTATCCGTCACTGCGTCCCCTACTGATCACCACCGCGACCGAGATAGCCGCGCGCAGAGCAGATCTCGCTGCTGCCATCGATACCGTGATCAGTGCGACAACGCACGACGGTGCCGCGAGTTCTCGGCTTGCACAGACCGGCGGTGCCGTGACGGCCAAGAGTATCGAGGACAGCCTCTTCTACCGGACAGCGCGACTCGTCTCGTCGCTCGAGGTGGGTAGCGACCCCGCCGACCCGACCATGAGCCTGCAGAACTTCCACAACCACAACGCGATTCGTGCGGCGCAATGGCCATTGGCCATGACGGCGACCAGCACGCACGACACCAAACGCGGTGAGGACGTGCGCGCTCGGATCGCGTTGCTCGCCCAGGTACCCGAACGGTGGTCGCTCCTCGTCGACGAGCTCTGGTCGAATTGGCCCCCGCCGGATGACCTCACCGGCTACTTCCTCTTGCAGAACATCATCGGCGTCTGGCCGATCGGTGATCCCCCCGGCAGCGCGACCGTCAGCGACGAACTCCGACAGCGCCTGTACGACTACGCGCGCAAGGCGACGCGGGAGGCCGAACTGCACACATCGTGGACCGACGTCAACGAGGAGTTCGAGGGCCAGATCGAAGCCTGGATCGACGAGATCACCAAAGGTGCTGCAGCCGAGTTGATCTCACGTTTTGTCTCGCGGATCGCCTCGGCGTGGGAGCAAGAGGCGCTCGCACGCAAGGCGATTGCGCTTCTGTGCCCCGGCGTACCGGACATCTACCAGGGCACCGAGTGGTGGGACGACTCGCTCGTCGATCCCGACAACCGCCGCCCCGTCGACTACGACCGTTCGCTCGATCACCCCAAGGCGCGGGTCGTGCGTGCGGCACTCGCGGTACGCGCAGCACGTCCGGCAGCATTTGATCGCGATAGCGGTTACCTACCGCTCTACGCCGACGGGCCGGGCGCCGACCACGCGATCGCGTTCGGACGCGTCGTCGACGAGGTGCCCGAGGTGATCGTCGTGACGGCCCGATTCACCCACAGCCTCATCGACGACGCGGCGCTGACCTTCCTCGACCTACCCTCGGGGACCTGGCGTGATGTGTTGTCGGACAAGGTCTATCGGGGCGTCGCAGACCTCGGGGAACTGCGTGCCGCGAACCCTGTGGCCATCCTGGTACGTGCAGGCGACGGTGACACCTCTGTGGCAACCGGCGCGGCGTCGGCGACTGGGGCCGACGTCGCCGCGGTTGGCTCAGCCGCCGGGAGCAGGAGCAGGGGCGGCGGGTGATGGTGCGGCCGGTGCGGGACTCTGCGAACCGCCCTGCGTATCGGCGGCCGGACCGCTCGCTCCCTGCTGCTGCCCCAAACCGGCCTGTGCCCCACTGAGTTTGGACACCTTCCAGGAACCGTCTTCCTTCACCAGGTTGAGCCAGACGAGCATCAGCTCCTTACCGCCGCTGGGCGCGATCGTGCTCGTGCCGGACACCTCGACGAGCACGGCGGTCGACGCACGATCGGCGTCGAACGACTCGACCGACACCGACTTGACCGTCGGAGTGGCCTTGACGTTGAGATCGCGCAGCGCCTTGGAGCCGTCAGTCTGCTCACGCTCGAGATTCTGTCTGAACTCTCCGGTACTCAGCGGCCCCAGCAGGGTCTTCATGTCGCCGACGGCGTCGGAATTCATCGTGCTGACGAGTTTGACCGTGAAGACCGACGATGCCGACTTCGCATCGTCGAAGGCAGCCAACTTCTGTTGGTCGCGGTAGTAGCCCCAACCGAGCAGTCCGACACCCACGATCAGCGCGACAACCACGATCCCTGCGAGCACCTTGAGAAGTCCCGCGGTGCTGATGGTGACGGAGACCTGGCGAGAACCCTTGCGCTCCTTCTTCTCCGGCTCTGCCGCGTCGCCTGATGCACTGCCCTCGGTCTTCTGAGCGGCAGTCTCCTGAGGGGTCCCGTCGGCGGCTGCGCTGGACCTGCGAGCCGCGGCACGCGCACTCTTCGTCCGAGGAGCCTGCCGCTCGGGGACATCGTCCGACGCTGCGGCATCTACCTTCTCGGCGCGTGTCTTACCGGTGCCGACTTCTTGCGCGTCGTCGGTGTCGACCTTGTCGGTGCTGTTGTCGTCGGAGTCGATCTTGTCGACGTTGTTGTCGTCGGTGCTGTTCTTGTCGGCTGTCATGTGCTTCCAGTTCAGTGTGCTCGCCCGCCCCGGGTGCGGGCGCGATGTGCGGCTTCGCGGGTGGATTCGGCCGTGGTCGTCACGGCGGCCACACCGTCGTATCCCGGCGGTAGACCAGTCCTATCCCAGCGGTACCGTCCGTGCGTTCGGGTCGGCTCCCAGTGCCGGTCCCGCGGTGTCGTCCCCGGGAGGTCGGGGCGCGTTGGCCGAACCTCGGATCTGCTGGTTCTTGTCTTCGGTGACACAGTACAGATTGGTCGGAATCACCGTTTCGAGCACCTTGGTCGGGCGGATCGGGGTGACCGCGTAGTTGCAGTAGGGCCGCGGGAAGATCGACGCCATGACCCACCACGCACCATCGTGGAACATGTCCTGACTGATGTAGGAGGCGTCGCGGATCGACGGCAGCAGGGTCGCCAGAGCGGGTGCGCGCAGTGCGCCCTGACGCGCGATGTCTGCGACCTGTTGGACCACCCCGGTCAACGGATCTCGGATCTGACTCAGTGAGCCGCTCAGGCTGGTGAGCTGGGCGGGTCCCTTGCCGAGCAACGTGTTGAGTTCTCCGTTCGCGGCAACGGCCGAGTTCACCACTGCACTCGCGCCCGACACCGCCGTCCCCAGGTCGGGCTGGACGTTGGCGGTCGTGGCGAGGATCGTACCGGTCTGCTGGATGAGTTTCGTGGTCTCGGGCAGCACCCGACGCAGGTCGGTGAAGACCGTGCCCGCGGCGTCGAAGAACACTCGGAGTTGATTGGTCTGCCCGGCCTCCGGAGTCAGCGCGGTGTCGAGACTCGACACTGTGGCACGGAGTTTCACGGGGTCTATCTGACTGATGACATTCAACGACGACTCGAGCAACGCCGGGAACGGCGCGGTGACGTGCGTCTGATTGACCTCGATCGTGTCGCCGTCGGTGAAATAGGGACCGCTGCTGGTTGTGGGCGTGAAGTCGACGTACTGCTCGCCCGCCGCCGACAAGCCCAATGCCGATACCAGGGAATTCCGGTTGATCTTGACGTCGTCGTCGATGGTGAGGTTGGCCTGCACCGACTGCGGTTGCACCCGAAGCGACTCGACCTTCCCGATGTTGACGCCGCGGAGCGTCACACGTGAACTGTCCTGTAGTCCACCGGAAATCGGGAAGTTGACCGTGAGGTGGTAGGAGCCCTGCCAGGGGCGCCAACTCAGCGCACCGAACCCGATGTAGGCGAGGCCGACCAGCATGACGACGACCAGCCCGATGTTGCCGAGCAGACTCGAGTGCTTTCGCAACCAGGTGATCATCCGCAGCATCCCTTCGTGCCGCTCAGTTGCGCAAGAACCCGGGTCAGCGTCTGCTCGAGCGACTGCCCACCAGCCTGGAGGTCTTGCAGTTCGGGCAGTCGGCTGGCCGAATCGAACCCGAATCCCGTTGTGAGCCAGTACAACTTTGCTGAACTCGCAACAGAATTGCCTCGAATTGTCTTGGCGAACTTCGGCGTCAGCTCACCCAGATTGCGCGACACCGGCCCGAGAATCGGTGGTATGTCGCGCAATTCGGCGGTCAGGGTTCGCAAACTCCCGACCAGCGAGACGAAGCTGTCGGAATTGCTGCCGAGGAAGTCATTCGTCGCATCGGTGACGCTGTTCGTCTTGTCGAGCGTCGACAAGATCAAGTTCATCTGGTCGTCGATGGTGTCGATCGCCGGGCCGAGCTTGTTGATGGCCGCCATGATCTGCGGTCGACCCGCGGCGAGATCCGCGGTCAGTACGGAGGTGTTGCGGAACGAACGGTCGACCTCGGCGGAGTTGGCGTTCAGTCTGCTGATCGCGGTGGTGAATTCCTTGATGGCGCCCTGCAGATTGCCGGGGCTGCTCGGTCCGCCCGCCACGGCAGCGCTCAGCTCGGTGACGATCTGCTGCAACGACCCCAGCGATCCCCCGTCGACCACTGCGGCCGCGGAGACGAGGATGTCCTCGACGGTCGCCGCAGCCGACGTCGGGCCGGTGAGCACCGTGCCGTCGGCAACAGAGGGACCCGATGCGTTCGCCGGAGGCATGAGAGCGACGAAGACATCACCGAGGGGCGTCGCCTGTCGCAGTTGTGCCCCGGTACCCGCGGGGATCTGCGCGTCGCCTGCGACCTTCATCTGCACGATCGCGGTGTAGTCGCGCACCGCGATGTCGCTGACCTCACCGACGTCGGTGCCGTTCAGTTTCACCTTCGCGCGGGTCGGCAGGTTCAATGCGTTGTCGAAGTGCGCGATGAGCGTCTTGCCGTCGCCGATCCCACCGGGAGCAGGTAGCGGGAGCTGTTCGACGGTGAGGCCGGGCATCGCACTGCAGCCGCACAGTCCGACGGTCGCCGCGACGATCAGCGTGAGGATCGCCGGGACACCACGACGCGCGTCGCGGCGTCGGCGCATTCCGTGCGTCCGACCCGACGGCGTTTGACCCATCTGCGTCCGACCCATCTGCATCCGAGTCATCCGGGTCCGACGCAGCGGCCACAGATGTTCCGCGATCGCGGCGCGCGAGATGGGCGATCGCGGTCTGCCCAGCGTGATCGTGTACTGCCTCATTTGCTCATCTCCAGCAGACTCGAGAACACACCGAGGTCTGGCCCGAAATCCTTGAGCTGACCGGTTCGGCAGCCGTTCTTCTGCAGGTTGATCGACTGGCAGAATTGGTTGAGCGCCTCACCGTCGATCAGCGACTTGTCAAGGAGCACCTGCAAGCGCCACGCGCGTTGCTCCGGCGACACGGTGTTGGCCAGGTTCTGGAACAGCAGCGGCGCGACGTCGACCGTCTCGACCACCTGACGCGAGTAATCGCTCAGATTGCGCACCAGCGCGCTCAGTCTGCCCGTCGAGTCGCTGATGGTCGTCGAGTTGTTGCCGAGGAACTGCGACGTGTTGAGCAACGTCTGATTGAGATCGTCGAGTGTCGCCGTCAGCCCAGGAGCTTGTTGCCCGAGCATTGACGCCACCTGAGTGATCGACGACGAGAACTGCTTCATCTTCGGGTAATTCGCGGTCAACGCGCCGGTGAGCTTCTGCGTGTTCTTGATGATCTGCGTGAGCTGATCTCCGTTGCCTGCGAAGACGTCTGTCGCAGAACCGAGTTGGTTGATGGCCTCGCGGATACGTTCGCCGTTTCCCGACGTCGTTCCCGACGTGATGTCGACCAGATCTGCGATCGGCCCTTCGCCTGCCGTGTCGGTACTCAACGACGACACCAGACGATCGACGGCGTCGAAGAGATCACCGACAGCTACCGGACTACGCCCCTCGTTCTTGAGGACCGCGCCGTCTGTCAGTTTCGGCCCACCGGAGTACGTCGGCGTCAACTCGATATGGCGCGTGGTGACGATCGAGGTGTTCACGATCGCAGGCGTCGCGTCGACCGGGACGGGGATGTTCTTGTCGATGCTGAAGGTCACCTTGACGCGATTGCCTTCTTGCTCAACGGAAGTCACCTGTCCGACTGGCATTCCGAGGACCGCGACGTCGTTGTCCTTGTACAGACCTGCGACGTTGGCGAAGTAGGCGGTCACCTGGATCTGCGACCCGACGGCCACCTTCCAACTGGCCGGGACCAGTGAGCACCCGGAGAGAAGCGCGACAACCAGGACGGTCAGCGCGACGATGATCGTCGGCCTGCGCCAGCGCGGATGCGTGTTCACGTGTCGACTCGTTCCCATGCTCAGCACCCATCCACCACACGCGCGGTACACAGCCAGTTGTCGGGGAAGAGACCCCATGGGAGATATCCCCTGGAATGCGGGCCGTCGGCCATGATGTTGTTCAGCACGCGCGTGGTGACCGGGAGTATCTGCAAGAGCTTGCGCAGATTCTCCTGGTTTTTCTGGAGGCCCTGGCTGATCGTGTTGAGGTTGGCCAGGATCGGCGCGAAGCTGTCGCCGTTCTCGGCGGCGACAGCTCGCGTCTGATCGGTCAGCGCCGCAACGCCGTCGAGCAGTTTGGTCACCAAGGCCTCACGCGCGACGATCTTCTGAGCGAGTTGCCCGCCCTGACCGACGATGACCGCCAAATGCGTCTGGGTGTCGTTCACCACCGTGGTGACGGTGTTCGTGTCGGCGAGCAGTTGGGTGATCTGGTCTTTGCGGTTGGTGATGATCTTCGACATCTCGACCAGCGAGTCGATCGTCGGGCGAGCAAGTGCCGGCGCGTCGGAGAGCTGCGCATTGAGCGTCGTGATGCTCTGCGCCAACGCCTTGTCGTCGACACCGGCGATCACCGGGGTGCCCACTTCGAGGGTCTTCTGCAGGTCGTAGGGCACAGCGGTCTTGGCGATCCGACCGTCGGGCGCAGGTTGCGACGAATTGCCCAGTGACACATCGACGTAGCGCTGACCGAGCAGCGTCGACATCTTGATTTCGGCCGAGCCGTTTGACGTGACATCGACCTCGCGATCGACCTTCATGGTGACCTTGACGTGGTCACGCTCGAGCGAGGTGTCGGCCACCTCTCCGACGTCGATTCCCGCGACGCGCACCTTGTCGCCCGGCCGGATACCTCCCGCCTGCGCGAAATCGGCTGTGTACGACTTCTTTCCGATGTGCGCCTGCCCGATTCCCGTGACCAGCAGAATGAGCGCCACGATCACGGCGGCGCCGATGACGCCGTACCACGTACGACGGTGCCGGCGGAAGCTCCTTCGCATGCGCCCACTCATTGGCACACCGGTGAGTGTTTGGTGCCGCCGATTTTGTTGAGGATTCCCGGCGGGAGTAGGACATTGCCGATCGAGATGTCGAGATCGCATGCGTACACGTTCAGGTACGCCCCCTCCTGCATGGCCTTCGAGAGAAGAGCGAGGAACTTGGGCAGATCGATCACGGTCTGGTCGAGCGCCGCTCCCGCTGAGATCAGCCCATTCGTCGCGTACCTGGTGTTGTTCGCGGCCGCGGCCAGGTCGGTGCGTGACCGACCGAGAACATCGGCGAATCCTGCTGCGGTGCGCCCGACCTGGTCGACGGACTTGCCCAGCGCTGCCGAGTTCGCGTTGAGTTTCTCGATGAGCGACGCGACGCTGGTCACGACCCCGGTGAGCTGACTCTTCTGTACCGAGAGGTCGCGCATCACGCCGCTGAGGTTGTCGATGATCGCTCCGATCACGACGTCGCGGTTGGCCATGTCAGAGGCAAGTTTGCTGATCTGCGCAACGGTGGTGTTCAACGACACGGTGTCGCCCTGGAACGCCTGCACCAAGCCGTTCGACAGTGCGTTGACCTGCTCGGGCTGCAGCGTGTCGAACACCGGCTGGAATCCGGCCAACAACTTCGTGACGTCGAACGAATCCTGCGATGGCTGCTGCAACGTCGATCCGGGAGACAACGGCGCTTCGGACGCGGCGTCGGTGCGCGACAGCGCGAGGTAGCGCTGTCCGACGAGGTTCTGGTATCGAATTGCCGCCTGCGTGGTGGTGAACACCGGCTGGTCCTGTTGCACCTCGAACGTCACCTTGGCGCGTCCGTGGTCGAGATCGATCGACTGGACGCGTCCGACGCGAACCCCGGCCATACGCACGTCGTCGCCGGCGAGGAGCCCCGACGTGTCGTTGAAATAGGCCGAGAAATCCCGTGTCGGGCCCGGCACGGAACGCTCGAGCGTCGAATAGATGATGTAGGTCAACAATAGCGCGACCAGCGCGAAAATGGTGAAGCCTATCAACGGCTTTCGGATCGATCCCTCAACCGCGCTCATCGTCCTCCCCCAGTGCCGTTGCCGTCGCCGTCTCGTTCGAGTGACACCGACTGCACGAGCGGGCCGAGCATCAACGTGTCAGCCGCGCGCGGCGCGCGGTCGAGTGCCGTCGTCAGCGTCCGGTTGTCAGCGCTGGTCGTGACCGCACCCGCCGACGACCGGTCGGCATTCGATCCCTGCTGGTTCGACCCCTGCTGGTTCGATGCAGGCGCGACGAGCAGCGGTCCGGAACTGGTGGGGCCGGTACCTGTTCCCGGTCCGACGCATCCCGGACCACGCGCCTGGCCGTACGGCCCACCGTTGTAGACCGGGCAGTTGGCACGTGAGTAGTGCTGCAGCGCACCGAAACTGATGCCGATGTTGACCTGCACGAGGCCGTTGAGTCCGGTGAACACAGTGACCGCCTTGGCGGCCAGTTGATTCAGCGCGGTGAGCGCCTGCGGAAGCGAGTTCGGCTCGAGTGTCACCGCGCCGATCATCGTGTCCAAATCGGGAACCAACCGCTTGGCCACGTCGCCGTTGCGCGCGAACAGGGTCTGCGCCTGGTCGAGCGTGCCCGACGCCGCGGTGAGGAGCGCGGTGAGGTCACGTTGATGTGATGCGATGGTCATCGCGGGGATGATGCTGCGGCCCAGAGTATTCAGCAATTCGGGCGCCGACTTCGCCAGTCCGAGTACCGAATCGTTGAAGTTGTCGAACCCGGAGGGCGCCCCCGTGGGGAACTGCGCGTTGATGGATTCGAAATATGTCTTGAGTTCGCCGGAGAACATCCCGAACACCGCGCCACCGCCGCGAAGTGCGTCCGCGATGGTGCCGAGCACGGCCGCCAATTGTTCGGGAGGCACAGCCGTCAGCAGCGTCTGCAGATCGTTCTGCGCGTCCTGCAGTTTGATCGTCGCAAGTGACCGGTCGGCTGGAATGGTCGCGCCGTCGGAAAGACGTTCTTGTGCTGGTTGTTCCGGGGCGACGAACTCCACCGAGTTCACGCCGAACAGATTCGACGGCACGGTCCGCGCCGTCACATTGGCCGGAATCCCTTCGGCCTGTGCGGGATCGAGGTCGATGTCGACGACCTTGATCTGTTTGCCCCCCGCCCCCGTCTCGGTGGAGAGCTGCATGGTCTTGACCTCGCCGACGATCAGGCCGTTGTACCGAACGTCCGCGCTGTCGACGAGCCCGTCGCCGATGTCCTCCATCTCGGCGTGCACCCCGACGACCGAGTCGAACGCACCCTGATATCGCATGAACAGGACGACGAACATGATGGCGAGCACGACCACGAAGATCAGTCCGCGCAGGATGTACTGGCGTAGCGACGGGTTGCGTCCGTCGGTGGCGATGTTCATCGGTCTCCCCTCATCCCGATATCCGAACGCCCGACGACATGCCCCAGAAGACGAGCGTCATGATGAGGTTCGCGAAGACGATGACGATGATCGCGAGACGGATCGCGTGGCCCGCCGCAACGCCGACTCCCTCGGGTCCGCCCGACGCGAAATACCCGTAGTAGCACTGGATGAAGGTGGTCAGCAGCACGAAGATGATCACCTTGACGAACGAGAAGAACACGTCCTGCGAGCGGATGAACGAGTCGAAATAGGAGAGGTAGTCACCTGCCCCCTTGCCGCTCTGGAGCTGGAACATGACTTGGCACGCAATGTAGTTCGCGGCCAACGACACCGAGTAGAGCGGCACGATCGCGATCACGGCCGCGAGCATGCGCGTGGTCACGAGATACGGCATCGGCCGAATCGCGATCGACTCGAGGGCGTCGATCTCCTCACTGATCCGCATCGACCCCAGCTGTGCGGTGAACCGACATCCCGACTGCGCGGTGAACGCCGTAGCGGCGAGTAGTGGTCCTATCTCGCGGGTCGTCGCGAAGGCCGAGAGTCCGCCGGTCACCGGTGCCATGCCGAGCAGATTCAGCGCGGTGTAGCCCTCGATACCGACCGTCGCGCCACCCATGACACCGAGGATGAGCATCACCCCGACGGTTCCACCGCCGACGACGATCGCCCCATTGCCCCATGCGACGTCGGAGAGCAGACGCCACACTTCTTTGCGGTAGTGGACGAAGGTCAGCGGCACCGCACCGATCGACCGCACGAGGAACGTGACGAGATGCCCCATCCGGGCGAGCGCGTCGCGGGGTGCGGTGACGACCACCTTGCCCGCGTTGAGCGGACGCAGAACCGGTGCCACATACCGTGATGCAGTCACCTCACACCACCTTTGTCGGGACGAGGAGAGCGAACATCTGCGTGAGAATGACGTTCACCGTGAACAAGAGGAGGACCGAGTTGACGACGGCGGCGTTGACCGAATTCGCCACTCCCGCAGGCCCACCCTTGGTCGACAACCCGCGGTCGCACGCGACGATTGCCACGATCGCCCCGAATATGACCGACTTGATGAGCGCGAACGAGAGGTCGGAGACAGAGGCGAACGATGCGAAGGTTCCGGTATAGCTACCGGGTGTGCCGCCCTGGAAGTACACGTTGAACACGTAGCCGGTGATGAAGCCGACGAAGCACACGAAGCCGCACAGCAGGAAACTCACGACCATCGTCGCGAGGAGTCGCGGCGAGATGAGTCGTTCGATCGGGTTGACGCCCATCACCTTCATCGCATCGATCTCGTCGCGGATCGTCCGCGAGCCGAGGTCGGCGGCGATGGCAGAGCCGACGGCGCCCGCGAGCAATAGCGACGTCACCAGCGGTGCACCCTGGCGAATCACGCCCAGACCGGTTGCCGCGCCGGAGAACGACGTTGCTCCGATCTGTCCGGCGATGTTGCTCACCTGGATCGACACGATGACGCCGATCGGGATCGCGACGAGCAGCGTCGGCAAGACGGACGTGCTGGCCATGAACGCGCACTGACGGATGAACTCCGCGAACGGAAACCGCCTCTTGGCTATGTCGACGAAGAGGGTCCGGAACACCTCGACGAAAAGACCGAGTTGCCGCCCGAACGTGTCGAACGAGGCCACGACATGCTCGCGAAACCACACGGCAGCGCCATTATGACGGGACCTGATGGTCACGCCACGGTCTGGCGCCGTACTCTCCTGCTCCGCGGTTTCACTCATGCCCGACTCTCGATGACAACCACCCCTGCCCGTGCTGTGCGCACCTCCGGTGTCGCGTATGCCGGAGATCATGCCACTGTTGGCACCGCGCCAACAAGCTGTTTATCTTTACCGAACTAACTGCGCGGTAATATACATCGCCCGACCGACGGCATGTGCGATGGGTCACATGGCGGCGAGTCGGCGCTCACGCGCCAGCGGATCTACGGTTGGGCCATGGAGACCACCCCCGGACCCCGCAGCCCTCGCGACGCAGACACCATAGCGACAGGCGCCTCGAGGTCGGAGGAAAACGTTCACAGGAGTTCGCCACAGAGACGGTTCGACCCACCCCGTCTCATCGACGATGTCGAGGTGTGGGCCCCTGCCGCGAGTTCGGTCATTCTCGTGACCGACACACCGGACGCCGACGGCAGTCCGATGACGCCCGTGACCGACGCACCGGGCTGGTGGCGGGTCGACACTGTCGGCGGCGCGGGTTCCGGTGCGGCTTCGCAATCAGGTTCGGAGCCGCAGCGCCGCTACGGCTTCAGAATTTTCCGCGACGCCGCGACTTCGGACGACTCGAGCGCCGACGCCCCGGTGCGTCCGGACCCCAGGTCTGTCCGCCAGCCCGACGGCGTGCACGGTATGTCGGCGTTGCACGTCGTGGACGAATCGATCTGGACCGACGACGAGTGGCACGGACGGTCGGTTCTCGGCGCGATCATCTACGAGCTCCACGTCGGGACGTTCACTCCCGCAGGCACACTCGACTCGGCCATCGACAAACTCGACCACCTCATCGACCTCGGCGTCGACTTCGTCGAACTCATGCCGGTCAATGCGTTCAACGGCGACGTCGGATGGGGATACGACGGCGTCGACTGGTTCGCCGTCCAGGAATCCTACGGTGGCCCCGACGCGCTCGTGCGGTTCGTCGACGCATGCCATGCGCGCGGGATCGGAGTCGTTCTCGACGTCGTCTACAACCATCTCGGGCCGTCGGGAAACTATCTGCCGGAGTACGGGCCGTACCTCAGCGACGGCGCCACCTCGTGGGGCGCCGGACTCAACCTGGCCGGACCGGACTCCGACACCGTGCGCGACTACATCGTCTCCAACGCACTGCGGTGGCTACGCGACTTCCACATCGACGCACTGCGACTCGACGCCGTCCACGCCCTCAACGATCACCGGGCGGTACACATCCTCGAGGAGCTTGCCACCGAAACAGATTCTCTCGCAGCAGAACTCGGCAGACCGCTCTCACTCATCGCCGAGAGCGACCTCAACGACCCCCGTCTGGTCACACCGCGTGATCGTGGCGGCTTCGGGCTGACGGCGCAGTGGGACGACGACATCCACCACGCGATCCACACACTCATATCCGGGGAGCGGCAAGGCTACTACGCCGACTTCGGCAGCTACGACGCGCTGGCAAAGGTGTTGCGGGGCGGCTTCTTTCACGACGGCACCTATTCGTCGTTTCGACGTCGACACCACGGCAGGCCGATACCGACCGACGAGATCGCGGCAGCGACCCTGCTCGCCTACACCTGCAACCACGACCAGATCGGCAACCGCGCCATCGGCGACCGACCGTCGGCCTACCTCGATCCCGGCCAACTCGCCATCAAAGCGGCACTGGTGCTCCTCTCCCCGTTCACCCCCATGCTGTTCATGGGTGAGGAGTGGGCAGCCAGTACCCCGTTCCAGTTCTTCACCTCGCACCCCGAGCCCGAGCTCGGCCGCGCAACCGCCGAGGGACGCAAGGCCGAATTCGCCGAGCACGGTTGGGACAGCGCCGAGATCCCCGATCCGCAATCGCCACAGACGTTTGCCGACTCGAAGCTCGACTGGAGCGAGCCCCGCACCGGAGTCCACGCGCGGGTGCTGGAGTTCTATCGAGCACTCATCGAGCTGCGCAAGACCCGAAACGCGTTCGCCGACAAGTCATTTGCCTCACTCGACGTCGAGTACGACGAGCAGGCCGGCTGGTTCGCGATGCACCGTGGCGACCAGAGCGTTGTCGCGGTGATCGGCGCAGAGCCGACCGACGTGCCGATCCGGCTCGAACCGGCGCTGAGCTGGTCCGACGTCGACATCACCGACGACGGTCTGCACAGCCCCGGCCACAACGTGGTCGTCGGCACCAGAGTTCGGTGACGGCCACGTCAGCCCGGTTCAGGTCAGGTAGTTGTACGCCGACGAACCCGGTTCGAGCCGCTCACAGTTGAGTCGGGAATGCGACATCCGCTCCATGAGGTCGGCGAGCCCCTCTGGTGAACCGAGTTCGATGCCGACGAGCGCCGCACCTGTCTCGCGGTTGTTGCGTTTGACGTATTCGAACACCGTGATGTCGTCGTCGGGACCGAGGACTTCATCGAGGAACCTGCGCAGTGCGCCTGGCTCCTGCGGGAAGTCGACGAGGAAGTAGTGCTTGAGTCCCTTGTGGACGAGGGACCGTTCGATGATCTCGTTGTACCGCGACACGTCGTTGTTGCCGCCGGAGATCAGGCAGACGACGTCGGCGTCGGCAGGCAGTGACAGTCTCGACAGCCCGGTGACGGCCAGCGCACCCGCGGGCTCGGCGATGATCCCCTCGTTCTGGTACAGGTCGAGCATCTCCGAACAGATCGCGCCCTCGTCGACGTGGGTGATGTGAGTGGTACCCGGCGTCACGACCAGCGGATCGTCGACGGATAGCACCGGCACGTGCGAAGTTCCGCCCTGCCGCGCGACCTGCCGTCGTACCTCGGGATGGTCGGCGACGGTCGCGCCCATCGAGGCGAGTACGCGGTGACCGAGTGCGCCGATCCGCTTGACCGCAGCACCGTCGACGAACGGGTCGATCGCGTCGAGCGTGACCGGCCCTCCCGCCACGAGCGCGGCGGACAGCGATGCCGCACCGTGTGGTTCGACGCCGATGATCGCGACGTCGTCGGATTTCGACCGCAGGTAGGTGGCGATGCCCGCCAGACAACCACCTCCGCCGACCGGAAGGACGACGACGTCGGGAACCCTGCCGAGCTGCTCGACGATTTCCACCGCACTGGTGCCCTGGCCGGCTGCGGTCCGCGGGTCGTCGAATGCGTGAATCCACGCGGCACCGGTCCGGATCACATCGTCCTGCGCAGCCGCCGCGGCAGCGTCGTAGGTGTCGCCGACCGCGATGAGTTCGACGAATTCGCCTCCGTGCCAACGGATACGGTCGCGTTTCTGCTTGGGCGTCGTGGTGGGTACGTAGATGCGCCCCGGCACCTTCATCGTGCGGCAGGCATAGGCGACGCCCTGCGCGTGGTTGCCCGCACTAGCCGCGACGACGCCCGGCGCGAGCTCGTCCTCGGACAACAGCGACATGGTGTTGTACGCGCCGCGGATCTTGTAGGACCGAACGGTTTGCAGGTCTTCGCGCTTCACATGGATACGAGCGCCGTACGCCTCCGAAATACGCGGTACGGCCTCGAGCGGGGTACGAGTGACCGCGGGCGAAATTCGCTCGACAGCCGCTTCGATCGCGTCGGCGGAGAGCTGCTGATCCGACGCTGTGGGCTGCGAATTGTCGATTCCGAGGTGTTGCGTACTCACCCTCTTATGGTCTCACCTCACGAAATCCCTCGTCGCGCGACCCGACCGACGTAGCATCGGTGGCGTCCACCCATTTCGCCGCGCGTCGTCGACACGCCGTCGTCCAGCACAGTGGCGACACCCTCACCGCATCGCGGCGGACGACAAGCAGGAGGTCGGCATGCTCCGACACCGCGTTCTGACACCATCCCTTCGGACGGCAACTCTGCGGCGGACCACCGCTCTTGCCACCGCCTGCGCAGCAGCCTGCGCGACGGTGATCGTCACCGCCGTCACAGGCACCGGTACCGCGGATGCCGCGGCGCCGTGTCCGGGTGGCGCCGCACCGGCACGGCTCGTCGGCACCGTCCCCGGAGCAGCGTTGGAGGGATTGACCGTCGATTCGCGCGGACGGCTCTACACCACCGACCTCGTGAGCGGTCGGGTGTTCCGACTCGATCGGCCCGGCGCGGGTGCCGTGCCGATAGCCAAGGTCCCCTCCGGTGGCGCAGGAGCACTCGCGTGGACCCCGGACGGCACGCTCCTCGTCGGCTACGGGTCGGACCCACGCGTGTTCCTCGGCGATGCGATCCGTCCCGGCGCGATTGCACGGCTCGACGTCAACAGCCTGGCCCTGCGCCCATGGGTCGGCGGCCTCTCCGCAGCCGACGGGATGGACGTGTCGGCACGTGGAAATGTGTACGCCACCAACGACTTCGGCAATTTGGTCGGACGCATCACGCCCACCGGGGCCGTCCAGGCCAACTGGGCTTCGATTCCGAGCGCGAACGGCGCCGTTCTCAATCGTGACGACAGCTTCCTGTACGTGTCGCGCACGTTCAGCAATCCGGGAGTCAGCCGGATCTCCACCGGCAATCCCCGTGTCGTGCAGAGTCTGTTGACGCTCGGCGGGGCGGACACGCTCGCAGCACCAGACGGATTGACACTCGACGCCGCCGACCGTCCGGTGGTTCCGTTCAACGCGAGTGGTCAGATCGTGCGGATCACCTCGCCCGGACGCTACTGCGTTCTCGCGAGCGGCCTACCGCTGTCGAGCGTGGTGTCTTACGGGCGTTCCGCGAGCGGCTTCTCGGCCGGACATCTGTACCGGGCGGGCTTCGACGGCCGGATCTTCGAGATCCCGAGTGGCTACTCGGCCGGATCGGTAGCGGCGTTCCCCGGCCGTTGAGCTGACTGGCGCGTGAGGCTCGCGGCGACGATCCACACGGCGACGCCTGCTGCCGCCGACGACCACGCGGCGATCTCGGGCGAACGGGTCACGACGAGGGCGATCAACGCGACCACGGTGGCCGCCACCGCGGCGTACAGCTTGTGGACGGGCCAGCTCACGCCGGCGATGTCGACGGTGTGGCCGTGACCGGTTGCGTGTCCGCGGTGAGCTCCGTTGGACTCGATCAGGACTGTCATCGGATACCTCGCAACGATTCGGCTGGCGGTTCGTCTACCCGTTCGGGTTGGCTTTGCGTCGAGTATAGACATACCCGCGAGAAAATGTTCGGTGAGCCGAAACCTTGCGGCCCGACATGCCTGGAACCACTGGTCAGCCGGTGTTCTCGCCCTCGTCATGTCCTCGTTCTTATCCGTCAGCGTCCGTCGCGCAGGGTGTCGAAGAGTTCGTGATAGGGCCCGACAAGATACGCGGTGTCTTCTGCGGCGAGGCGATCGTCGCGGCGGGGATGCACGATGGTGTCGGTGCCCCGGACGATGGCGATGATGCGTGTGCGCGTCGGCAGGTCGGCCATGGTCATGCCGTCGAGTGGGCTGCCTGCGCGGATGAACAATCCACCGACCATGAATGAGCGCTGTCCGACGGAGAATGTCGAGATCACCTGCAGGCCCAGGGCCGCCCCGATGAACCACGGCGCCGCGAGGTCGACGGTCGATCGGACGTTCTGGAATCCGAATCGATGCGCGACAGCCGTGCCGAGCGAATGGTCGTAGACGCGCATGACGACGGGGACCCCCGGTCGGCCGTCGACGCCGCGAGACCATCGTGCGCCGAGTAGTTCGCGGAGCACGATGCCGCTCTCGATGTTCACCATGTCGTCGTGGGTCAGCACTGCCACGGCCCGCGCCCGCGCGAGACCGGCGTCGTGCAGAGTGTCGCGGAGGGTCGCATCACCGAACACGACCGGAATGTCGAGTTCTGCTGCCGCACCGAGGTAACGGTTGTCGTCGTTGCGCTCGACGACCGCGACCGGGTGACCGAGCGCTACGAGGTCGGTCGCGACCCGGATACCGAATGAGCCGAGACCCACCACGATCACATGGCCCGACATCTGGCTCGCGCGCCGTCGTCCGGCCGATGTCTCGATACGACGCGACAGGAGCAGGTCGGCGATGAACGCCATGAGGATCGCCGTCGTGGTGATACCCGCGAACATCAACACGATCGCGAAGAGACGCAGCCACGTCGGCTGTCCGACGAAGCTGAAGTCGCCGTAGCCGACGGTCGCGATGGTTTCGGTGGAGAAGTAGAGGGCGTCGACGAAGCTCATTCCCGGTCGGTGGTAGGTGAAGCGCAGCAGCACCGTGGCGCCCAGCAACAGGGCAAACGAGACACCGAGTGCACGAAACAGGTTGGGATTCACGTCGTCTCGGAACGCACGGAGTCCGCCGAGTAGACGCATCGAGACGGGGCGGTAGCGTCGACGGTGCACACGCTCGGGATCGCCGTTGACTGCGATGCTCTGGTCCGACAACTCGTCGACGGTGCCGATCATTGCGACCCAGTCTCCCGCTGTCACAGCCAGATCGCGTCCGGGACAGGGAACCACCTCCCCCGGCTCGGCGCTGTGCTCACCGCGCAGCACGGCGACGGGAGCGAGATCGCCGTAGAGCTCGCGCAACGTGGCGTCGCGGGGCGCGTAGTCGCCCGCGACGAGGAAGTCGTTGCCCGCCACGGGAATCGGGTGTGTGGTGCGGCCCAAGCACGCCTCGACCACCGACGGACCCGCGAGTTCTGCAACATCGAGCACCGCCCCCGGACCGTTGCCGAGCGCGACCGCGTCGCGTAGGACACCGCTCGACAGGTTGGTCACGACGCGCACCTCGGCGCTGAGTTGACGTGTCAGAAGGGCGATCTCGAGGTTGAGCGCGTCGTCGGAACCCGCACAGACGACGGCCGCGGCGGTCTCGACGCCGACGTCCGGCAGTTCTGCCGGGTCGTGCAACGACACGATGGTCGCTCCCGCGAGCCGTAGTTCTTCGGTGATGCGCTCGGTGAGGGCGTCATCGCCGTGCACGATGATGTGGCCGGGCATTGATGGAGCGTACCCGCGTTGCTCAGCCCAGGCAGGTCGGCCCGAGTAGCGCCTTCAGGTCGCCCATCAACGCCGAACTGGGCGTGACGCGCAACGACTCGGTCAGCTTCAGCACCGTCGACCGCTCGTCGCTGACCAGCGTGACGTGCACGTCGGCCGGGCCCGGATGTCGGGTGAGCACCTGCTTGAGTGCCTGCACGCGGTCAGGTGTGCAGGCGCGAGCCGCAAGTGTCAGTGCGACCGGTTTGGTGGCCCCCGCGGCATTGAGATCGGGAACGGCGAGGTCGTTGGCGCTGATCATCATCGAGTCGTCGCGCATGTTGACGCGCGCCTTCACCAACACGATGTTGTCGGCGACGATGTCCATCCCGTACGTCTGGAACGCGCGCGGGAAGAAGTAGACCTCGACGCCACCGACCATGTCCTCGAGCGTGACGGCCGCCCACGGCTCGCCCTTCTTGTTCACCCTGCGGGTCACCGACGAGATGATGCCACCGATGGTGATCTGCGCGCCGTCGGAGATGTTGCCCTCGAGCAACTGCGTGATCGAGGTGTCGGTCTGGGCCGCGATCGCGTGCTCGACGCCGCTGAGCGGATGCCCGGACACGTAGAGCCCCAGCATCTCTCGTTCGAGTGCGAGCTTGTGTTTGGAATCCCACTCCTGGTCGGGCACCTTGACCGCGAACACCTCGGCCATGGTGTCGTCGGCACCGCCGCCTGCGTCGCCGAAGAGGTCGAACTGTCCGATCGCTTCGGCTTTTTTGGTGCCGATGACCGACTCGACCGCCTCGACATGGATCAGGAACAGGCCCTTACGGGGATGGTCGAGCGAATCGAATGCGCCCGCCTTCACCAACGACTCGGTGACCTTCTTGTTGCACGCCGTGACATCGATCTTGTTGAGGTAGTCGGAGAAACTGGTGAACTTCCCCTTCTCATCGCGCGCGGCGAGGATCGACGACACGACACCTGACCCGACGTTGCGGATCGCGGCGAGGCCGAAGCGGATGTCGGTTCCGACTGCGGCGAAGTTGTGCTGCGACTCGTTGACGTCCGGCGGGAGCACCGTGATGCCCAGCTTGCGGCAGTCGGCGAGATAGATGGCTGCTTTGTCTTTGTCGTCGCCGACGGAGGTGAGCAGCCCGGCCATGTATTCGGCCGGGTAGTTCGCCTTGAGGTAGGCGGTCCAGAAGGAGACCAGACCGTAGCCCGCCGCGTGCGACTTGTTGAACGCGTAGCCGGCGAAGGGCAACACCGTGTCCCACAGGGCGGTGATGGCGGCCTGGGAGAAGCCGTTGTTGCGCATCCCCTCTGCGAAGCCGTCGTAGGCCTCGTCGAGGATCTCCTTTTTCTTCTTACCCATCGCGCGGCGCAGCAGGTCTGCTTGGCCGAGCGAGTAGCCCGCCACCTTCTGAGCGATCTGCATGATCTGCTCTTGGTAGACGATCAGACCGTAGGTCTCGGCCAGAATTTCCTTGAGCGGCTCTTCGAGCTCGGGATGGATCGGCTTGATCTGCTGCAGCCCATTTTTACGCTTGGCGTAGTCGGTGTGCGCGTTCACGCCCATGGGTCCCGGGCGATACAGCGCGAGCACGGCGACGATGTCCTCGAAGCCGGTGGGCTGCATCATCTTCAGCAGTTCGCGCATCGCCGCGCCGTCGAGCTGGAACACACCGAGGGTGTCGCCCTTGGCGAGCAGCTCGTAGGTCTTGGTGTCTTCGAGCGGCAGGGTGTCGAGGTCGAGATCGATGCCACGGTTGAGCTTGATGTTCTCGAGCGCGTCGCCGATGACCGTCAGGTTGCGCAGTCCGAGGAAGTCCATCTTCAACAGACCGATGGCCTCACACGACGGGTAGTCCCAGCCGGTGATGATCGCGCCGTCCTGTGCGCGCTTCCACACCGGAATCGCGTCGGTCAGCGGTTCGGACGACATGATCACCGCACACGCGTGAACGCCCGCGTTACGGATCAGACCTTCGAGGCCGATCGCGGTGTCGTAGATCTTCTTGACGTCGGGATCGGTCTCGATGAGGGTGCGAACCTCTGTGGCCTCACCGAACCGCTCATGTTCGGGGTTCGTGATACCCCACACCGGGATGTCCTTGGCCATGATCGGCGGCGGCAACGCCTTGGTGATGCGGTCGGCGATGGCAAAGCCGGGCTGGCCGAACTGAACTCGCGCGGAGTCCTTGATCGCAGCCTTGGTCTTGATCGTTCCGAATGTGATGACCTGGGCGACCTTGTCGCTGCCCCACCGGTCGGTGGCGTAGCGAACCATCTCGCCGCGCCGACGGTCGTCGAAGTCGATATCGATATCGGGCATCGACACACGCTCGGGGTTGAGGAATCGCTCGAACAGCAGTCCGTGCGGGATCGGGTCGATGTTGGTGATCCCGAGCGCCCACGCGACCAGCGAGCCCGCCGCGGAACCACGGCCGGGGCCGACGCGGATACCCACCTCGTGGGCGTGCCGGATGAGGTCGCCGACCACGAGGAAGTAGGCGGGGAAACCCATCTGGATGATGACGTCGAGTTCGTAGTTGGCGCGACGCAGGTAGTCCTCCGGCACCTCGACGCCGGGGAAACGACGCTCGGCGAGACCGTTGGCGACCTCTTTGCGCAGCCACGTCTGCTGCGATTCGCCGTCGGGGACCGGGAAGATCGGCATACGGTCGCGGTGGGTGAAGACGTCGGCGTAGGACTGCACCCGCTCGCCGATCTCGAGGGTGTTGTCACAGGCCCCCGGGATGACCGAGTCCCACTGGGCTCGCATCTCGTCGGCGGACTTCAGGTAGTAGCCGTCACCGTCGAACTTGAATCGCGTCGGGTCGGTCAGGGTCTTACCGGTCTGCACACACAGCAGCGCCTCGTGGCTCGCGGCGTGGTCTTTGGTGACGTAGTGGCAGTCGTTGGTGACGATCGGCTTGATGCCGAGTTTGCGGCCGATGTCGAGCAGGCCGTCGCGGACCCGGCGTTCGATCTCGAGTCCGTGTTCCATCAGCTCGAGGTAGAAGTTCTCCTTACCGAAGATCTCCTGCCATTTGGCGGCGGCTTCGAGGGCTTCGCGGTCATGACCGAGGCGGAGACGGGTCTGGACCTCGCCGGACGGGCACCCTGTGGTGGCGATGATTCCCTCGGCGTGTTCGGTGATGAGGTCGGCATCCATTCGGGCCCACTTGCCGAGCTGGCCCTCGATGGACGCCAGCGACGACAGCTTGAACAGGTTACGCAGACCGGTCGCGTTCTCGGCGACCATCGTCATGTGGGTGTAGGCACCCGAACCCGAGACGTCGTCGCCCTTCTGATCGCGCGTACCCCACTGGATGCGTTTGGTGTTGAAACGCGACTCCGGTGCGATGTACGCCTCGATGCCGATGATCGGCTTGATCTCGTTCTTGATCGCGGTGTTGTAGAACTCACTCGCACCGAACATGTTGCCGTGGTCGGTCATCCCGATCGCGGTCATGCCCAGGCGTTTGGCCTCCGCGAACAGGGGCGACACCTTTGCTGCACCGTCGAGCATCGAATACTCGGTGTGGTTGTGCAGGTGGACAAACGAACCGGCCACGGATGCCTCTCACCTCGAAGGAACGTTCCGAACGGAACGTCGCTGAATGTCGTGTCTTGCTATGTGCGTGATCGATACCAATCTCAGGTCGAGCCCAGCCACTGGTCGATCCCAACCACTGTAGGACTCGCCTCTGACACTCACGAACATGCCGCGCCAGGCTGTGACAGATGAGGCGAGGATCCCGGAGTGTCGCCCGCGGCGTGTCGGCGCGGGCGACGAACTCAGGTCTCGCGCAGGACGTCCAGAGCGTGCTGAAGGTCGGCCGGATAGGGGCTGACGAACTCCACCCAACGCCCGTCGGCAGGGTGGGCGAACCCGAGCGAACGAGCATGCAGCCACTGGCGCTCGAGCCCGAGTCGCGCCGCCAACACAGGGTCGGCTCCGTAGGTCAGGTCACCGCAGCACGGGTGGTGCAGCGCGGAAAAGTGCACGCGAATCTGGTGCGTCCGTCCCGTTTCGAGGTGGATGTCGAGGAGCGACGCCGCGGCGAACATCTCGAGCGTGTCGTAGTGGGTGATGCTCGGCTTGCCGTTCGCGGTGACCGCGAACTTCCAGTCGGCTCCCCGATGACGTCCGATCGCCGCGTCGATGGTCCCGGTCGGCGGATCGAGGTGACCCTGCACCAGCGCGTGGTAGCCCTTGTCGACCTCGCGGTCGCGGAACGCGCGCTTGAGCAACGTGTATCCGTGCTCCGACGCCGCGACCACCATCAACCCCGACGTGCCGACGTCGAGGCGCGACACGATGCCCTGCCGTTCGGCCGCGCCGGAGGTCGAGATCCGGAAACCCGCGGCGTCCAACGCGCCGACGACGGTTGGCCCGCTCCACCCCAGCGACGGATGGGCCGCCACGCCGACGGGCTTGTCGACGACGATGATGTCGGAGTCGTGGTAGATCACCGACAGGTCTTCGACAGGTGTCGGCTCTACTCGCAGCGGCTCGTCCGGCTCGGGAAGCAACACGTCGAGCCAACTTCCGGCCGCGAGCTTGTGCGACTTGCCGACTGCGACGCCGTCGACGGTCACATCGCCCGCGTCGGCGAGATTGGCCACGACGGTCCGCGACAAGCCGAGGATGCGGGACACCCCGGCATCGAGGCGCATGCCCGCGATCCCGTCGGGAACCGGCATGGCACGCGATTCACGCATTCTCGGCCTCGACCTTCTCGGCGCGCCGAGCGGCGAAGCCGGAGCGCGAGCCGTCGTAGTCGTATCCGAGCAGCGACAGCACGACGAGCAGCACGGCACCGCAGACAACCGAGGAGTCGGCGACGTTGAACACGGGCCACCAGCCGACCGAGATGAAGTCGACGACGTGCCCGCGCAGCGGTGCGGGGTCACGGAAGATGCGATCGATCAGGTTGCCGATGGCTCCGCCGAGGACCAGACCGAGGCCGAGGACCCACCACCCCGAGCGGAGTCTGCGGCTGAACCGGATGATGACCACCACGACAGCGAGCGCGATCAGCGTCAATATCCAGGTGTAGCCGGACGCCATGGAGAATGCCGCGCCGCTGTTTCGCACGAGCCGAAGCGTGACCGCATCACCGATGATGTGCACCGGTCGCTGCGGGTCGAGCAGCGCGACGACCAGCGACTTGGTGAGCACGTCGAGCGCGATCACCGTCAGGGCGATGCCCGCGAGCCAGGCCAGTACCGAGGTCGAGCTGCGCAGCATTCCGCCACGGTCGTTCTCGCTGGTGTCCTCGGCGTCGGAGAGGTTGTGCGTCTGGTCGGGTCGGTCATCCACCCCACCATCATCCCTGACACGTGCAATACGCTGACTGGCGTGTCCGATCCGACCCGTCGAACTGCCGAAGAACCACCCCCTCGACGCCGCTCGGTTCGCCGCCGGGTCACGCTCGGGTCGACCGCAGCAGCACTGGCGTGCGGGCTCCTGGTGTCGGCGTGCGGCACCGACTCGGGTTCCGATGCCGAGTCGGGGCAGTCGCCGGGAGCCCCATCGGGCTGCACGACCACCTCGACCTCCGGTCAACGCGACGCCAATCTGATCCCCATCCCTCCCGCAGCGGTGACCGTCACATCCACGGGCAATCAACCACAACGGGTGGTCGGTGGCGCGCCCGACCGTTCGACGCCACAGCATTCGACGTTGTCGACGACGTCGTCTGTCACAGCGGCCGACGGCACGACCGAGCAGACCGTCGACATCCCGATCACTGCGACGTTCCACTGCACCGACAACACAGATCTCGAGATGACACTCGGCGCGTCGACCTCTCCCGACCCCACGTTGAACGACCAACTGAAAGCGGCCAGGGACGCCAAGGCGGGCGTAGCGCTCGGACCCGGCGCGGCGCCTGTCTCGTTACGACTGATCCCCACGAAGGATTCGGGTTCGGAAGCGAGGAGCGCGATCGAGCAGTCGCTGGTTCAGGCGTTCCAGAACTCGATTCCCCTGCCCACAGAGCCGATCGGTGTGGGTGCGACGTGGCGAACCGAGCGGACCATCACGGCTGCGACCACACTCACCCAGACGATCACCGCGACGCTCAAGGCGTGGGACGGCAACCGCGTGACCATCGACTTCACCACCGAGGAATCACCGGTCAACTCGGTGTATGCGATTCCCGGCTCCGACACCACGCTGACCATCTCCCGCTACTCCTACACCGGCTCGGGGACCCTGGTCTCCGACGTGACCCGCGGTCTGCCGCTCAGCGGCTCCGGCACATACACAGGCGCGCGTGAACTGGTCGGAGCCGACCCTGCCAACCCGCTGCTCCAGAAGATCGGCTTCTCCTACACCTGGAAGTAAAGAGCTCCCTCACACACGAGAGCCCCTGTCCCGCGCGGGACAGGGGCTCTCGTTGTGGTGCAAGCGCGCTCAGGCGTGCACTTGAATCACTGGGTGCACATGGCGCTCTTGATGTTGTTGCCGGACAGGATCGGGCACACGGAGTCGCTCGCGAGCTTCCAACGTCCGTCCGCGTACACGATCTGGGCGTCGAGCTTGGTCGGCGGGTTGTCGGGGAGCTTCACCTGAACCTTCACCGTGGCCTTGTTCGGTCCGGCCGGGATCACCGGCGGGAAGATCTGGTAGGTGACGTCCTTGTTGTCCTCACGTGCCTTGACGAGCTTGTCGAAGAGCTGCGGATCCTTCTCGGAACCCTGCACGAGTTCGGTCTTCTCCGAGTTCGGCACGTTCGGATCGAGAGCCTTGTCCAGCATCGCGTTCAGTGTCGCGACGCTCGGGCGGACGTTCGGGTTGGTGACCCCGGCGTCGGCACCCGACGCGCCTGCCTCAGAGGTGGCTGCGGCACTGGTCGTCGTGGCGACCGTGGGGACGTCGTCGGAATCGTCGCTGCTGCTGCACGCCGCGAGGGACGTGGCGACTGCGGCAGCCATGATGGCGGCACCTACGAACTTAGGGAACTTCAAGGATCTTCCTCACATTCAACGTCGGCGATGATCGTGTTCGGCGGTGATTCGCGCAGTCGTACGCGGTTCACAGCGACCGTCACAACGGTCGCCATATCCACCCCCGTGGCCACAAACTCACACCACTATGCCAAACACATCGACTCCGCCCCACGACGCGTACCCGCCGAGATCGCCAGTTGCAGCTATCTCGATGAGCATTGCGGCGTCGCACGAGCAGTGCCGACGGGTGAAGCGGTTGACGGCCGACATCGGTTCCAGGGACGCTGTCTGGCATGACGCAACCCCGAATCGCGCTGATCACCACGGGCGGAACGGTCGCAGCTCGCCAGAGCGCTGACGGGGCGGTGCCGGTCTTGAGCGCCTCCGAACTGCTTGCACAAGCAAGGACACCGTCGGCAGTCACTCCCGTCATCGAGACCAACGACCTCATGTCGGCGGACAGCTCAGCTATCACGGTGACTCAGCAGGCGCAGGTGGTGCGTGCTGTCACAGCCACGCTTGCCGATCCCGACGTGACCGGGGTCGTCGTCACCCACGGCACCGACACGATGGAAGAGACGGCATTTCTGGCCGACCTCGTCTCCGACGATCCCCGCCCCATCGTGTTCACCGGTGCGCAGTACCCCGCCGACACCCCCGAGGCCGACGGGCCCGCGAACATCGCGGCGGCCATCGAGGTGGCAGCCGATCCGGATAGTCGTGGACGAGGCGTCGTGCTTGCCTTGGGCGGACGCGTGCTGCCGGTTCGGGGAGCGTTCAAGGTCTCGACCACAGCGACCGAGGCCTTCGACACTGTGCACGCCGCGCTTCCACGCCCCCTGGTCGTCGACGCGCTGCCCGAACGCCTGGCCCGCGTGGATACCTACGCGTTGTATCCCGGCGTCGCCGCGGGAATCATCGCCGCAGCCGTCGCGCAGCGTGCGTCGGGAATCGTGCTCGCGGCGACGGGTTCGGGCAACACCCATCCCGACATCACCGCCGAAGTCGTCGCCGCACGACGCGCGGGGGTCGCCGTCGTCGTCACGACACGCGTTCCCTACGGCCCGGTGGTCGCGACCTATGGCGGTGGCGGCGGAGCCGTCGACCTCGAACGCGCAGGCGCGGTGGTGTCCCGCTGGTTACGCGCGCCACAGGCACGCATGGCGCTGATCACGCTGCTGTCCACCGGGCACGACGCCGACGACGTCGCCGACTTCTTCCGCCGTTCGGAACCTGCCGCCTGACTGTCGTGGCCTGAGGGCTCAGCGCGGTACATCGGGCCACGCGAGACTGTCGAGTGGGTCACCGCGTCGCAACGCGTCGTCGTCGGCTGAGAATGTGCGCGCGATGCCGGGTCCTGTTGCCCGCGTTTCGAATCGCACGGTCACCACACCGTGTCCGCTCCCCTGCACCCAGCCGTGCCCGAACTCGGGGTGCACCACGTCGACGCCGGTCGTCGCCCAGCTCCCGCTGTCGGAGACAGCAGATCCAGCGCCGCTGTCGGAGACGGTCGCGTGGGTGGTTTCGAAGCCGTCCGAGGGTGGAACCGTGTCGATGGCGATGGCGCCTTCACGATCTGGGGCTTCAAGATCTGGCGCTTCGAGATCTGCGTCGGTGATCGGCGCGAGGTCGGCTGTCGGTGCGATATCACCGTCGCCGAACAGTGCGTACTGCTCGACGGCGGACAAACCTGAGAAGCCAACCCCGACAAGGCGAATGGGGCCGACCTCTTGCGGATCGAGGGCAAGGCGACGGGCCATCGACGTGAGGGTGTCCAGATCGGTCGTCGCGGCGGGCAGCGTCGACGACCGGGTCAGGATCGACATGTCCGATCGCTTGAGTTTCAGTACGACGGTGCGCGCACCGCGTCCGTCGGAGAGGAGTCGACGATGCGCGTCCGCCGCCGACTTGTCGATCGCGGGTCGCAGGCCGGCAAGGTCGACGATGTCGCGTGCGAAGGTCGATTCGGCGCTGATCTGTTTGGCCGCGGCGCGTTCGGTGACGGGCCGGTCGTCGTGTCCGCGCGCGAGCATGTGCAGTGCTGGTCCGACGCTGGAGCCGAGTACGGACGCGACTTCGAGGTCGGACATCGCGGCGAGATCGCCGATCGTGTCAATACCGAGGCGCGCCAACCGTTCTCCCGAGACGGGCCCGATCCCCCAGAGTTTGCGGACCGGCAGTGCGTGGAGGAAGTCGAGTTGTCTGCTCGGCGGAATGACCATGACCCCATCGGGTTTGGCCATTCCCGAGGCGATCTTCGCGATCTGCTTGCCGCTGCCGACACCGACGGAGGCGGCCAACCCCACGCCCTCGAAGATGCGGGCACGGATCTCCTGCGCGAAGGCCTCGGCATCGGCCGCGGTGGCACCGACGAGGTCGACGGGCTCTCCGAATGCCTCGTCGAATGACAACATCTCGATGACCGGCACCGCGTCACGCACGATGCCGAAGATCCTGCTGCTCACCACGCGATACACCGAGCCGCGGGGTGGAAGTACCACCGCCGACGCTCCGACGAGGCGTCGGGCCTGGTGCATCGGCATGGCCGAGTGCGCACCGAAACGGCGTGCGGCGTAGCTGGCGCCCGCGACGACACCGCGGCCCCCTGTCCCACCGACGAGCACGGGGCGACCGGCGAGCGTCGGCCTCGTCAGCTGCTCCACCGAGGCGAAGAAGGCGTCCATGTCCAGATGCATCACCCACCTGGTGCTGCGTTCCCCATCTGCGGGCGAACCGGACACTGCTGACACACATCAAGACTAAGCAGGTCGATCGGGGCTTCTTCAGGGACTTACCCGGTAGTCGCCCTGCCGACGGCGAAGACAGGGATCGACGCCGCGTGTGTGTGCAGTTGGTCGTCGGATGGGTCGGTGGTCATGCCGTCGGGCAGGAATCGGCCGACCTCCCACCCCCATCGCTTCAAGTACGCGCGGATGATCGGACCGCGATCGGCGACGTCGACCTCGGCGAGCGTCACCGTTCGATCGTTGCGGCCACGACGCAGGTGCGCGGTCCGCGCGGCTCGGGCATTGCGGACCCACTGGGTGTTGCCCCGTACCGCCACGAGGTACTCGCAGCCGTCGAACGCAATGGGATTCACCGGAATGCTTTGTGGTGTACCAGATTTTCGTCCGACGATGGTCAGTGTCTGCGCACCGGCGAGGTTGACCCCACGGTCGGCGAGCCAGCGCACGACGGAATTGAAGACGCGGTCCGAGCGGCCGGGCGTGACGTGGTGTTGCGTTGATTGCATGGCGGTTACTCCTCGACGTCGCAGATGATCCGAGAGCACCGCTCTCGATAATCGAGTGTGCGCCCGGCGTCGAGGAAATGCAAGAGCACCGCTCTCTGATCTGGCAGACTGTCGGCATGGGAACGGGAAAGACACGGGCCGACAATCGCGCGGCGATGGAGGCCGAGATCATGCGGCTCGGCCGCGAGCACCTGCGCACGCAGGGCGCTGCCGGGCTGTCACTACGGGCGATCGCTCGCGACCTCGGCGTCGTTTCCTCCGCGGTCTACCGGTACGTTCCCAGCCGCGACGAGCTGTTGACCCTGCTTCTGGTGGAGGGCTACAACGACCTCGCCGACACCGTCGACGCCGCCGCTGACGCTGACAATGACAACGACGCTGACCGCACAGCCGGGGCCGGCGGATCGCGGAAGCGCTTGCGGTGCATGGCCGTTGCGATACGCGGCTGGGCAGTCGACGACCCCGCGCGATGGGCGCTGCTCTACGGCAGTCCGGTGCCGGGGTACTCGGCGCCAGCCGAGCGCACGACGCCCCCGGGAACGCGCGTGGTCGGTCGACTCGTCGTCGAGTTGGCGGCCGCGCATCGGGACGGTGACCTGCGTGCGCAGCTGCCGCCGATCTCGCCGGAGGTCGCCGCCGACATGCGTCAGGTGATCGACGAGTTCGGCGTCGACGTGCCCGCAGAGGTCGTCGCCGCGGCGACAACCCTCTGGGCGACCATCATCGGCGGGATCAGCCTCGACGTCTTCGGACAGTACGGCGCCGACACCTTCGCTCACCCCGACGCGTTGTTCACCACGCAGGTCGACGCCGTCCTGTCGCTGCTGTTCGACGACTGACTGCCGCACCGACGGACTGCTGCTCAGCCCGCCTTGTTGACGTCTGCCGTCACCCCGTCGCCGAGTTCGATCGCACCCGCAGCCGAGTCGTCTGCCGATTCGACGACGAACGACGTCGCGAGCACCTCACCGGCAATCATGTCGGCGTGGCGGCGAGCCCATTCGAGTCGCTGCTCGGGCACCACGAAGCGCACCTCGATGCGATCCGACACGTCGAGCCCGAGATTGCGACGTGCCTCCTGGAGTTCACGCACGCGGTCCTTCGCCCAACCCTCTGACTCGAGGTCTTCGGTGACGTTGGTGTCGAGGACTACGAGTCCGCCGCCACCGGGGAGTTCGGCCGTCGAATCCGGTTCCTCCGCAACGAGTTTCCTGCTGTACTCGCCCGGTTCGAGGTCGATGCCGTCGGCCGACACGATCTCGGTACCGTCGTCGGCGGTCCGCACGCTCCAGTTCCCCGCCTTGACCGCCTTGATGACGCGCTGCACATCCCTGCCGAGGCGCGGTCCTGCGGCGCGCGCATTGACCGCGAGCTCGTAATGACCGTATTGATCTGCGTCAGTGGACAATTCCACCGACTTGACGTTCATCTCATCGGCGATCAGATCGGTGTAGGGCGCGAGGCGATCGGCGTTGGGCGACGCGACGGTCAACTGCGGCAATGGCAGTCGCACGCGGAGCTTGTTGGCCTTGCGCACGCTCGACGCCGTCGAGCACACCGCTTGCACGTCGTCCATCGCCGCAACGAGGTCGGGGTCGGCGGGCAGTTCGTCACTGGTCGGCCAGTCGGTCAGGTGCACCGACCGCTCACCGGTCAGCCCACGCCAGATGGCCTCGGTCGCCAACGGAAGCAGCGGTGCCGCAAGGCGACTCGCAACCTCCAGCACCGTGTACAGGGTGTCGAAAGCCTCCGGGTCCTCATCCTGGCCCGCCCAGAAACGTGCCCGCGAACGGCGCACATACCAATTGGTGAGCGACTCGACGAACTCGCGGAACGCATCACACGCCCCGGAGACGTCATACACGTCGAGGGCCTCGGTCATGGCGTCGCGCGTGACGGCGAGCTTCGCCAGGATGTACCGGTCGAGCACGTTCGACGAATCGGTGCGCCACGTGGCGGGCCGGTCGGCGTAGAGCTGCAGGAAGCTGTAGGCGTTCCACAACGGGAGCAGCGCCTGACGCACGCCCTCGCGGATTCCCTTCTCCGTCACCACGAGATTGCCGCCACGCAGGATCGGCGACGCCATCAGGAACCACCGCATCGCATCGCTGCCGTCGCGGTCGAACACCTCGTTGACGTCGGGATAGTTGCGCTTGGACTTCGACATCTTCTGGCCGTCGTCGCCGAGCACGATGCCATGCGCCGCAACGGTTCTGAATGCCGGACGATCGAACAGCGCAGTCGCGAGCACGTGCAGGTTGTAGAACCATCCACGCGTCTGGCCGTTGTACTCGACGATGAAGTCGCCCGGATTGTGTGCAGGCTCCGAACCGTCACTCGCCCCGTCGAACCATTCCGAGTTCTCGAACGGATAGTGCACCTGGGCGTACGGCATCGAGCCCGACTCGAACCAGCAGTCGAGGACCTCGGGAACGCGACGCATCGTCGAATTTCCGGTCGGGTCGTCGGGATTGGGCCGCGTCAGATCGTCGATGTAGGGGCGGTGCAAGTTGTTCGGGCGCACGCCGAAGTCGCGCTCGAGCTCATCGAGCGAGCCGTAGACGTCGGTGCGCGGGTACTCCGGGTCGTCGGAGACCCACACCGGGATCGGCGCGCCCCAGTAGCGGTTGCGGCTGATGTTCCAGTCGCGTGCACCCTCGAGCCACTTGCCGAACTGCCCGTCGCGGATGTGTGCCGGCGACCAGGTGATCTGCTTGTTCAGCTCGATCATGCGGTCCTTGATCGGGTCGACCGCGACGAACCACGACGGAACGGCCATGTAGATCAACGGCTTTCCCGACCGCCACGAGTGCGGGTAGGAGTGCTCGATGGTCTCGTGCCGCACCACACGCCCCTGGTGCCCGTCCGATCCGGCGAGGACGCGCGACCCACCGGCCTTGAGGTCCTTGATGATCGGCGCGTTGGCGTCGAACACCATGAGGCCCTCATACGGCGGCACCTGCGAGGTGAATCGGCCACCTGCGTCGAGTGGTTGCACGACCTCGATGCCGTTGGCCGTCGAGAGCTCCATGTCCTCCTCACCGAAAGCCGGTGCGAGATGGACGATTCCGGTACCGCTGTCGGTGGTCACGTAATCGCCGAGCAGTATGCGGTGAGCGTTGGGGTGCCCGACGAAGAAGTCGAACGGCGGTGTGTACGCCAGCCCCTCCAGGTCGCGCCCCTGATACGTGCCCAGCACCTCGGGGTCGACGATCTCCTTCGCGTAGCTGCCGAGCAGCGGCTCGGCGAGGAGGTACTCGCGCCCGTCCGCCGCACGCACATGCACATAGGAGACATCGGGATTGACGGCGATCGCGAGGTTCGACGGCAGAGTCCAGGGCGTCGTGGTCCAGATCAACGCATTGACCCCGTCCAGCGCCGCCAACGGACCGTCGGAGTCGACGACCAGCGGCATGCTCACGGTGAGAGCGGGGTCCTGGCGCATGCGGTACGCGTCGTCGAGCTTCGATTCCTGGTTGCTCAAGGGTGTCTGCTCGTACCAGGAGTACGGCAGCACGCGATAGCCCTGATAGATGAGGCCCTTGTCCCAGAGCCGCTTGAATGCCCACATCACCGACTCCATGAAGTCGATGTCGAGGGTCTTGTAGTCGTTGTCGAAGTCGACCCAGCGAGCCTGACGGGTGACGTAGTCGCGCCACTCGCCGGTGTAGCGCAGCACGGAGTCGCGACAGAAGTCGTTGAACTTCTCGACGCCCATCTTCTCGATCTCCGACTTATCGGTGATCCCGAGTTGACGTTCGGCCTCGAGTTCTGCGGGCAGTCCGTGGGTGTCCCAGCCGAATCGCCGCTCGACCTTCTTGCCGCGCATCGTCTGGTACCGCGGTACCAGATCCTTCACGTAACCGGTCAGCAGGTGACCGTAGTGGGGCAGGCCGTTGGCGAACGGAGGCCCGTCGTAGAAGACGAACTCCGGAGCGTCGGCTCGATTGGCGATGGATGCGGCGAATGTGTCGTCGTTCTTCCAATAGTCGAGAACGTTGAGCTCGACGTCGGGGAAAGATGGCGCACCACTACGTATGCCGCCGGTCATGTCGACGACCGGGTACACACGTGTTGCCGATTCTGACTGCTCGCTCACGCTGACTCCTCGTGCCTGGCTCGCACGTCCACTAGGACGTGTGCATCTGCTCTTGGCACGGGGACGCACGACGTGTGCGCGGTACCACCCCGCTTGCATCGGACTGGTCCGATGCCGCTCATGGCCCTCTCGGATCGGCAGGCGAACAACGCCGGATGCTCACACACCCGGAGTGCTCCAACACTCCCAACCGAATGGACCTGCGGCTATGACGGGCCACTCCCGCCCGGTTCTACTGGGACGCTCACCGACTCACACGATGCGTGACGAGAATCCGTTCTTCCGGATGCTCCCCGGTGATGGCCGGATCATTGCGCTTCCAGTGTAGCGACCGCGGCTACCCGGCCACGAATCGACCGTGGTCGATGCCCTGGGTGTCGTCGCCTGGGTGTCGACGCCGCAGGGGATTCCCCAGGGCTGGATCGGTCGGGATCAGTCGAGCGGCGGACGCCAGTTGGGATCGAGAGGATCGAAACGTCCGGTTCCGCTCCCCTGCTCACGCTCGGGTTGCTCCCAGGGTCGATCAGAAGGTTTGCCATCGTCGGACGGCGGTTGCTGTATGCCTCGCGGCTGCTCACGCTCTGGCTGTCGGGGCGCCGCGCCAGGACGCTGCTGGTCGCCACCCGGCCTCTGCTGGCTGTAGGGCTCGCGCCCCTGGGGATATGGGCGCCGGGGATACGGCTGCTGCGGGTACCCCTGCGCGGCCGGACCCTGCGTTGGCATCTGCGCGGGAGGTGCTTGCCGCGGGGGCTGCTGGTACCCCTGCGCCGGCGGGCGCTGACCGGGGCGCCCCTGCTGGGGCGGCGCCTGCTCGTCCGGCGTCGACGGCCTGCGGAATCCGCCGGTTGCGGGATCGCCGCCGACAGCGCGCAGATAGTCGTCGTAGTTGCCTTCACGCGAGGACTGCGCAGACTCTCCCGTGCCGAATGCATTCGTCCGTGGATTCTCGCCGGGATCCGGATTCGACGCTGCGTCGGCGGATGAACCCGGCCGCCCGCCGGGTTTGATCACACCCTGCCACGACGACTGCGGAGGGGACTCGCGTCGTGCAGCGGGAGACGGACCGGAAATGCCCGAGCCGCCGTCGAACACATTACCACCGTCGGGGGGATCGTCGTCGGAGAGATCACTCTCGGCGGCGACGCTACGGGAGCGACGTCCCTCGGGACGCTCCCCTGTGTCGGACTCGTCGACCTGATCATCACTGCCGACCTGGTCATCATTGCCGACCTGGTCATCTTTTCGGCCGGAACCGATGATGTCGACGATCAGGAACGCCAGGCCGATGAGGCAGACGACGATGCACGCCACCGCCAGCCACACCGTGCCGGTGATCAACCCGACGATGAGCAGCACGAAGCCCACGAGGGTGGCCGCGAGCGCCAGACTCAGCACGTCATCTGCCTAATGACCGTCCGCCGGCACCGATCAGCTCTGCGAGTAGCTGCTGAAGCCGCCGTTACCGGGATCCGACGAGAAGGACTGATCGGAGCGCCCGTTCTCGACAGGCGCGGCACTGCCGCGCTGCTGTAGCTCTTCGAGCTGGGACTCGAGATAGGTCTTGAGGCGTGTGCGGTACTCACGCTCGAACGTCTTGAGCTGCTCGATACGTCCCTCGAGGACGCCGCGCTGCTGGTTGATGGTGCCCATGATCTCGCTGTGCTTACGCTCGGCGTCGCTCTGCAGCGCGTCGGCACGTTCCTGCGCCTGACGCAGCTGAGCCTCCGACCTCGTCTGCGAGTCGGCGAGGATTGCTTCGGCCCGCTGACGCGAATCGTTCAGCAGAGCGTCGGACTTCGTCTGCGCCTCGGACACCATGGCGTCCGCGCGCGAACGGGCATCCGCGAGCAACGTGTCGGCTTCCTGGCGAGCCGAACCCGTCAGGCGATCGGCGGTGTCCTGCGCGAGAGCGAGAACCCGAGCAGCTCGGATGTTCGAGTCGTCGTCGGACACCTGTGTCGAATCATCGGTCGTCGGTGTCGAGTCGGACGACGAGGATGCGTCGGCGGTCCCACTGCCGGACTTGGCGTCGGCGAGCTCACCCTCGAGCTCTTCGACGCGCTGCTTGAGGTCGCTGTTCTCTTCGATCAGGCGAGCGAGCTCGGCTTCGACGAAGTCGAGGAACTGATCGACCTCGTCCTCGTTGTAGCCGCGCTTACCGATCGGCGGTTTGCTGAACGCGACGTTGTGCACATCAGCTGGTGTCAGCCGCATGTCGGTTCCCCTCATTGTCGTTAGAGCGTTGGGTCGGCTCGAGCTTGGTGTCGTCCGAGCTTGGTCTTCAGTTGGGCGGATACGTCACAGCCTATGTGTACAGACTGTCACTCAATATTCATACCAGTCAAAATCCGTAACTGGCGTCTCATCCTGTCACATCTGAACCGCTTGTCGCATATGTTCGATGCCGTCCTGCAATGCAACAGTCACTCGATGATGACACTCAACGGTAGAACATCGGCTCGACGAGCGGCAGTCGGATCATGACGTCGGATCGTGTTCAACCGACGTTCACCGAGCGCCCGAGCTCCGATCAGCTGGTCAGAGGAGTGCGCTCGCCAGCGCCGAGGCCGCTGCATTGTTGGCCAGCCCTCGCATGACCGACATGAGGATGAGTACGACGATCATCACGATCATCAGCGAGAGATCGAGCCGAACCGGACCGAGCGGAATCGGAGGCAGTATGCGCCTAAGCGCCTTGATCGGCGGGTCGGTGACAGTGAATACCGCCTCGATGATCACAACTGCAATACCCCTCGGTCGCCATTCACGCGCGAAGGTGCGCACCAATTCGATGACGAGGCGTGCAAGCAGGAGCAGCCAGTAGATGAACAGCACGATGTAGAGGACTTCGAACAGTATCGCCACGAGTCAAGAGTGCCTGATATGTCGGGCGCGCTGCACCCCAGGTACCGCTGACCTGGTGCGCGCGAGCAGATGTGGGGGCCGAACGAGCATCGGCGGGCGAACCGAGTGCGATTCGCCCGCCGAATACGTCGATGTCAGCCGTGGTTGTAGAAGCCTGTCGCGGCGATCTTCTTGCGATCCTCCGCAGAGACGTCGATGTCGGCCGGTGAGAGGAGAAACACCTTCGTGGCGACTTTGTCGAACGAGCCACGCAGCGCGAAGGCGAGACCGGCCGCGAAGTCGACGAGGCGCTTCGCGTCGTCGTTGCTCATGTCGACGAGATCCATGATGACCGGGTTGCCGTCACGGAACCGCTCGCCGATCGTGCGTGCTTCGCTGTAGTCGGCGGGGCGCAGCGTCGTGATCTTGTGCAGCGGACCGTCGGCGAAGACCTGCTCGAGATCGGGACTCGCAGAGGCCGACACCGCTGCGGCGCGGTGCGGGGCCGCACTCGACCGCTGCAGCGGCTCGAGGCGCGAGACCGGGCGGGGACGCTCGACCGGCTCGGAGTGTCGCGGACCCGCGTAGGTGTAGTCGCCCTGGTACCCCTGCTCGTAGCCGGGTGCCGAATCGAAGCCTGGTCCGAATCGTCGCTCGTCGTAGCCTGCGTCGGCAGCCTCGCGGTAGCCGGGGTCTGCGTAGGAATCCCCGTAGCCGTCACGCAGCGGAGCCTCGCCGTAGTAGTCGTCGCGGTACACGCGCTCACGCGACATCGACCGCACCGGACCCGGTCCGGGCTCGTCGAAGTAGTCGTCCTCGTACTCGCTCGGAGGCACCATGCCGAAATATGCCTTGAACTTCTGCATCGTGGTCATGTGAGGGGCCTCTCTGGTCATCCGACACCCGCGGCGGGTTCGCGAGTGTTGTCAGTGTGGAGTTTGTTCTCGTTGGTTCGCATGTGACCAATGTGACTAGTGAGAGATTAACGGCCGCGGACCCATGATTGCGGTACCGACACGCACGCATGTCGATCCATGTGCGACGGCACTTTCGAGATCCGACGACATACCCGCCGAGAGTCCGGTCGCCTGGGGAAACCGGGTCCGAAACCGTTCGTGCGCCTGCGCCGTTCGTGCCATCCACTCGTCGACGTCGCCGTCGAGCGGCGCGATCACCATCAGCCCGCGCAGCGCCAGCGAGTCGCTCGCCTCGACCCTGTCGGCCAACTCGGGAAGCTCTTCCTCAAGCGCTCCACCCCTGGTGGGATCGCCGTCGAGGCTCAGTTGGAGATAGATCCCCAGCGGCGTGCCCCGCTCACCGTCGTCGAGGGCGGACCTACTTGCTGTCGCCAGATGATCGATGAGTTTGTCGCGGTCGACCGAATGCACCGCACGTGCCCATCGGGCGACGGTGCGCGCCTTCTTGGTCTGCACCGAACCGATCATGTCGAATGCGACGTCGCCGAGATCGCCACCCGCATCCGCGCGCAGTTCGTCGATTTTGCGGCTCGCCTCAGGCTCCCGCGACTCGCCGAAGTCCTTCTCGCCCAACGTGATCAATCGCGCGACATCTTCGGCTGGGAAGAACTTGGTCACGACGAGCAACTCCACGTCACCTCGTCGTCGCCCAGCAGCATCGACCGCGGCGTCGAGACGTGTGCGCACAGCCGACAGCGACTCCGACAGTTGGGCCGTGCGCTCATCGTCGTGTGCAGTCATCACGACTCGGGACTCGGGTCGATCCAGATGACCGATGCGAGCCTGCCCGTCGGCGCGCCGCGTCGGTGACTGAAAAGGTGCGCGTCTTCGATCGTGCACCGCGGATCCTCTGCCACCGCGGCGACACCCAGCGCAAGCAGTTGCCGACGCAATCCAGCCCGAAGATCGAGTCCCGGGGTGCGCTTGTCGGTCAGACAGGCACTGCCCGGTAGATGCTCTTCGACGTCGCGCTGCATCGCAGCGGGAACCTCGTATTGGCGTCCACACGCGGCAGGTCCGAGAAATGCGCCGATCCGCTCGGGGCGCGCACCCAACGAAATCATCACGCGCAGCGTTTCCGGGACGATCCCGATGCGCGCTCCCACCCGTCCGGCATGTACTCCGGCGATCACACCCGCCTCGTCGTCGCTCAACAGAACCGGCACACAGTCGGCACTGAGAACCGCCAGCGCAAGCCCTGGCGTCGTCGTCACCAGCGCGTCGGTGGCCTCGACGGCGTGGCCGACAGGAGCGTCGACCACTGTGACGTTGCGACTGTGAATCTGTTCCATCCAGACGACGCGGTCGGCGGCGAGACCCAACTGCGACGCGAGCCGAGACCTGTTCGCCGCGACGGCATCCGGGTCGTCGCCGACATGATCGCCCAGATTGAACGAGTCGTAGGGCGGTTTCGACACACCGCCGTCCCGGGTGGTCACCACACGACGCACCCGGGGCGTGATCGGCCCGCTCACGTTCGTCAGCGCTTCATGAACGACGGCACGTCGACGTCATCGTCGTCGAGCGTGACGCTGTTGCGACGGGGCGGCGACGCCTGGCGATCGGCGAACGGGTCACCAGCGCCCTCCTGCGGCATCTTCCCGAAGAGCGGGTCGGTCTTCTCCGCGGGGTTCACGGTGCCCGCCTGGCCAGCTCCGACGGCCGTCTTGCCGACGGCCGCGGGGGCGTCGGTGCGCTTGCGCGGGGTACCGCCGTCGAATCCTGCCGCGATGACCGTGACGCGCACCTCGTCGCCGAGGTTGTCGTCGATGACCGTGCCGAAGATGATGTTGGCGTCCTCGTGTGCGGCTTCCTGCACCTGCGTCGCGGCGTTGTGGATCTCGAAGAGACCCAGGTCGCTACCACCGGCGATGGACATCAGCACACCACGCGCGCCCTCCATCGACGACTCGAGCAGCGGCGAGTTGATCGCAGCCTCGGCCGCCTTGCGTGCACGCTCCTCACCACGCGACGACCCGATGCCCATGAGCGCCGAACCTGCGTCGCTCATGACGCCTTTGACGTCGGCGAAGTCGACGTTGATCAGGCCGGGGGTAGTGATCAGATCCGTGATGCCCTGCACGCCGTTGAGGAGTACCTCGTCGGCGCTGCGGAAGGCGTCCATGAGGCTGACCTGGGCATCGCCCAACTGCAGAAGGCGGTCGTTGGGGATGACGATGAGGGTGTCGCAGGACTCGCGCAGGGCGGTGATACCGGCCTCTGCCTGTCCTCCGCGACGCTTGCCCTCGAAGCCGAAGGGTCGGGTGACGACACCGACGGTCAGGGCACCCAGCTTGCGTGCGATCGACGCGACCACCGGCGCACCTCCGGTGCCGGTGCCGCCGCCCTCGCCCGCGGTCACGAAAACCATGTCGGCGCCCTTGAGGAGCTCTTCGATCTCATCGCGTGCGTCCTCGGCGGCCCGACGGCCGACCTCGGGGTCGGCGCCTGCTCCGAGGCCGCGCGTCGAATCACGACCCACGTCGAGCTTGACGTCGGCATCACTCATCAACAGCGCCTGCGCGTCGGTGTTGATGGCGATGAACTCCACGCCCTTGAGGCCCTGCTCGATCATTCGGTTGACGGCGTTCACGCCGCCGCCGCCGATGCCGACGACCTTGATCACGGCCAGGTAGTTGTGCGGTGGCGTCATGGCGCTCGCCTTCCTTATCGATCCAAAACCCTAAACCTGAACCATAGATTTAGAGTTATGTCAAGTGGTCTGTTGCCGAGAACGCTATGCACCCACTGGCCCAGGAGCCAGCAGGCGGCGCGGCGTGTCGCTGTGTTTTTTGGCGCGGCTGCGTGGTGCGCCCTAGTCGCGTTCTTCCTCCTCCCTCACATCGTCGCTGTGTTTATCGGCGCGGCGGAGTGGTGCGCCTCTAGTCGCGTTCTTCCTCCTCCCTCGCATCGTCGCTGCGCTCCTCGCTCGCTCGTCGTCCAGAACGCGACGGCGCACCACTCCGCCGACGCGTTCCCGCGCCCGCTCACCACTCCACCGACGCCGCGACCTGCTCGCGGCGGGCTCGGTCGGGTGGGTGGGTGATCTCGACAAGCTCGATCAGCGAAGGATCGACTCGATCAGCGAAAGCGACGACGCGACCACTCGACCGACCCCACACCCGTCGAACTGCACGCCCGGCGAGCGCGCCGTGCCTGCACGACGAAGAGCGACGAGCGTAGCGACGATGCGATGAGGAGGAAGGCACGGCGCTAAAAGCTCGCCGGGCCCGCGGCGGCGGAGCCGACGCCAAAAACTCTGCACCCCCGGCGAGCGCGCCGTGCCTGCACCACGAAGAGCGAGGAGCGTAGCGACGATGCGATGAGGAGGAAGGCACGGTGCTAGAGCTCGCCGGGCATGCGGCGGCGAAGCCGCCGCCTATTTGACAGCCGGGAAGTCCGGACTCGACACGTTGTATTCGGATGCCTTGCGCGGCAGCAGGTATCCGAGGGTCCGCGCCTTCTCGTCGCCTCTGGCCGAATCGCCCCAGACGACCTTGCGGTTGCCCTTGAGGGTGAACTTGATGTCGACGGGCGAGGATGCGTCGATCGCCGTCACCTGCTCCGAGATGTCGTCGGGTAGTCCCGCGGTTGCCTTCATGGCTGCGACGGTTGTCGGGTCCGATGGTCCGGGGTTGGGCGTGGTGAACACGGGAAGTGCGGCGTACTCGCCGGGCAGCCCTCTGGTGGCGTAGGTCAGGTATGAGACGCCGGTGCGGTCGAGGACGTGCACTTTGTCGCCGTCGACGACCCTGGCGGTCGGTTGCCGCTCGACAACCGTGATCAACAGCGACGACGGGTATTCACGCTGGACGCGCGCGGACTCGATCGATGGGATCGCCGCGATCCGCTGCGCGACGACACGGGTGTCCACGCGTAGCAGCGGTGTCCCCGACGCGACGTCAGCGGCGTGGAGAATCTCGCCGGTCTGCACACCTTTGGCACCCTCGATGGTGGTACTGCGCACCGACATCAGCGGCGTGAAGAACGCGACGAGAACGAGTCCCACGACGACGATCACGACAGCACCGACCCCGAGCAGCATGCGCGCTCCTCGACGTTCCGGCAGGAACCGGGTCACGAGGTGCCCTCGCCTCCCCTGGTGGTCCGCGATGCCGCGCGGGTGTCGTCAAGTGCGGCAAGGATTTCGGGTCCCTGCATGGTGATGTCTCCGGCGCCGAGGGTCAGCACGATGTCGCCGGGCCGCGCGATCGACGCGACGAGCCCGGCAAGCGTCGAGAGATCCGGGACGAACCGGTGGTTCCCGGTCAGTCTGTCCGTAATGCTCCGACCGCTCACACCGGGAATCGGTGCCTCACGTGCCCCGTAGACGTCGGCGACGATCACTTCGTCTGCGGCGTCGAGAGCCGAGGCGAACTCTTCCGCGAATTCTTCTGTGCGCGAATACAAGTGGGGCTGGAACACGGCGATCACCCGCCCGTTGCCGGCATCGCGGGCGTGGTCGCCGACTCCCCGGGCCACGACACCCCGTGCTGCGGCAAGCACTGCGGCGACCTCGGTCGGGTGGTGGGCGTAGTCGTCGTACACCGAGACGCCCACCGCACTGCCCTTGTATTCGAAGCGACGTCGGACACCGCCGAACGCCTCGACTCCAGCGACGACCTCGGCCAGCTCGCCGCCCGCGCATACCGCACCGAGGATCGCGCCAAGGCTGTTGCGCGCCATGTGGATTCCCGGGGTCGTGAGAGTGATCGGGACCTCGATAGCGGTGTCGGCAACCGGCTGTGTGAACCTCACATCGGCCACCCCGCCACTCCCCTGCGGCGCCCACGAAAGCAGCGTGGCCGCCGGGATGACATCTGGGATGGAGACCGTGTCGGCGTCGGTGCCGTACCCGAGCACCCGGACACCGCGCGCGGTCAGCTCGGAGGCACGTCGCTGCGCGAGTGCCACGGTCCCCGGATCGTCGAGGCAGACGATGAGCGTGCCGCCCGGCCGGATCTTCTCGGTGAACTCGTCGAACACCGCGACGTACGCTTCGACGCTGCCGAAGAAGTCCAGATGGTCGACTTCGATGTTGGTGATCACCACGATGTCGGGGGTGTACTCGAGGAGCGACCCGTCGCTCTCGTCGGCCTCCGCGACGAATACGTCGCCGCTACCGTGATGGGCGTTGGTACCCGACTCGTTGAGCTCGCCGCCGATCGCGAATGACGGATCGAGCCCTGCGTGCTGCAGTGCGACGACAGCCATCGACGTCGTCGACGTCTTGCCGTGTGTTCCGGCGACGAGCAGCGTGCGGTGGTCGGCCATCACTCCCGCGAGGACGTGGGGCCGCAACAGGATCGGGATCCCACGCTCGCGTGCCGCGACGAGTTCCGGATTGGTCTTGGGTATTGCGGCGTGCGTCGTGACGACGACGGTCGGACCGCCGGGCAGCACGTCGAGTGCAGCGGCGTCGTGACCGATCGTAATCTCGGCGCCACGCGCACGCAGCGCGATGATTCCGCGACTGGTCTTGGCATCCGATCCCGACACCTGACCACCTCGGGACAGCAGAATGCGCGCCAGGCCCGACATTCCGGCCCCACCGATTCCGACCATGTGGACTCTACGGAGCTCTTCTGGCAGCGGGGCAGCTCCCGGCTCGGGCTGTGCTGGGGATCCGGGGTGTGCGGGGGTCACATCGTCGATTGTCACCGCTCGCGAGCCGATTCGGTCGAACGAAACGCCGCCCCGTCATCGGGATCACCGGGTTTGCGCGCGCCCTCATCGCGAGCATCCGACGCTCGATCATCGGTCGCGGCCGGTGCGCTCGCGTCGGCCTCTGCCGCCTCGACGCGCTGCGCGGCGCGCGCCCGACGTCCGGGCCGATGCGACGCAGCGAGGTCGAGGGCCGCACGTGCCACCGCATTCGCGGCGTCGCCGTGGCCCGTCCCGAACGCGGACGCCGACATCGCGGCGAGCCGTTCCGGATCGCCGAGGAGTGCGGGAACCTCCGCGGCCACCCAGTCCGCGGTGACCTCGTCATCGGCCACCAGCACCCCACCACCGGCTTCGACGACCGGCAGCGCGTTGAGCCGCTGTTCGCCGTTGCCGTGCGGAAGGGGCACGTAGATCGCGGGGAGCCCGGTAGCCGACACCTCGGCAACCGTCATCGCGCCCGACCGACACATCACGAGATCGGCGGCCGCATAGGCGAGGTCCATGCGTTTGAGATATCCGACGGCCCGATACGGCGGAGCGCCCTCGGGTGACACCGGATCGATCGTGTTCTTGGGTCCATACGCGTGCAACACGCCGATCCCGGCGCGCCCCAACGCGTCAGCAGCACCCGCGACCGCCTCGTTGAGTCGTTGCGCCCCCTGCGATCCGCCGAATACGAGCAGGGTCGGGGCGTCCTCGTCGAGGCCGAAGTAGTGGCGGGCCTTGGCGCGCAGACCCTTGCGGTCGAGGTCAGCGATGACGCCGCGCACCGGGATACCGACCACCTCGGCGCAGTCGAGTCCAGAGCCGTCGACCGCGGCCATCACGACGTCGGCGAAGCGGGCGCCGACCTTGTTCGCGACACCGGCACTGGCATTGGCTTCGTGGATCACGATCGGCAGACGTCGACTCGGCCGCAAATGTGCCCTGGCCGCGAGGTAGGCGGGCATCGAGACGTATCCGCCGAATCCGACGACGACGTCGGCCTTCACGTCGGCGAGGACCTTGCGGGTTGCGAGCACCGAGCGCAACAACCGCGCGGGTGTCTTCGCGAGTTCGACGCCGGGCTTACGTGGCAGCGGGACGGGCGGGATCAGCGCGAGGTCGTAACCGCGTTCGGGAACGAGCGTCGTCTCGAGTCCACGAGAGGTGCCCAGTGCGGTGATCCGTGCGGAGGGATCGAGTCTGTGCACCGCATCCGCTACCGCAAGTGCCGGTTCGATGTGACCGGCGGTGCCGCCACCGGCGACCACAACCGACAGCTTTCGGTCACTGCCTCCCGCAGCCCCGTGGTCGGTTGTCGTGACCCGTGTTTCGTCCGGACCCATACGGTCTGCACTCCGTTCACATCTGTTCTGCTCACCTCGGGAGATCAGCGACCGGTGCCCGACCACCGCGACCCACCCGACATCTTGTCAGCTCGCCCGGTGTGACCGGAATAGCGCCCCGAGTCCGACCGCGACGCCCCCGTCGACGACCCTGTTCGCGTCGAACTCGGCACTCCCCTGCCCGTCGCGCGACGGGCGGATTGGCTTGCACGAGCGGACTCTGACGATCGTCGCGATGGGTTCTGTCGCTCGTGACCACGGGCGTCGTCCCGACGCTGTTGGCGGCCTGAATACCCGACACGGTAGTCGAGACGGACCGGACCCGACCGAGGTGCCCCGCGTCGATCGACGGGTGGACTCGGCTCCGGCGCCGCACCGAAGAAGCGCACGCCGATCGCGCGACGCCAGGCGGGTACCCGATTGGGTGTCGCAGAACGTCGTCCACCGGACGAGGCCGGTGCGCGGCGATCACGCGTGTCGAGACGATTCCGCGCGCTCTCGGCCCGGGTCGGCTTGTAGGCAACAGGCGTCGGCAAGCGGAACCAGCGGCTGACGCGACTGCGCTGGCCGGTCGTCAATGCGGCGACGGCCTCGGGCTCATGACGCGCGGCATTGGCCAACAGGCCGAGCATCGCCAACACCGTCAACGTCGACGTACCGCCCGCCGACAACAGCGGCAACTGGATTCCGGTCACCGGCAGCAGCCCGATGACGTATCCGATGTTGATGAAGGCCTGCGCAGTGATCAGGACCGTGATGGTCGACGTCATCAGCCGCAGGAACGGGTCGGTGCAGCGGTGAGCGATACGGAAGCCGGTGAACGCCAGCACGACGAACAGGAAGACGACGAGCAGTCCGCCGATCAACCCGAGTTCCTCGCCGATGATCGCGAAGATGAAGTCGTTGTGCGCGTTGGGCAGGTAGTTCCACTTGGCGCGGCTCTGACCGAGTCCGACTCCGAAGACGCCGCCGTTGGCCAACGCGAACGTCGCCTGCCGCGCCTGGTAGCCGGCACCTTGCGGATCGTCGATGCCACCGAGGAAGCTCATCACGCGCTGCGACCGGTAGCTCTCGACGAGCGCCAGGACGACGGCGATGCCGACACCGGTGATGACGAACGCCGCGAACACCTTGATCGGCAGCCCTGCGAACCAGAGCAGAGCACCGACGATGATCGCGATGGTGATCGTCGTCGAGAGGTTGGGCTCGAGAATGATCAGCAGGCAGATCAGCAGGCCGACCGGCACGAGAGGCACGAGCAGCTCGCGCAGCGACGAGTTGTCGCGTCGACGTGACGCGAGCAGATGCGCGCCCCAGACACAGAGCGCGACCTTGACCAGCTCGGACGGCTGCACCGAGAGGCCGTTGATGTCGAACCAGCGGCGCGCACCCTGGCTGAGGGTGCCGATTCCCGGCACGAGGACGAGCGCCAACATGATCGTCGTGGCGGCGATCAGCGGGACCGCCATGCGACGAAAGAATCGCACCGGCATGCGCAACGTGAGGTAGAAGACGACCGCACCGAGCACCACGAAGATGACCTGATTGGCGAACAAACCGTAGGCCGACCCGTCCGCGGAATAGCCCTCCACCGACGACGCCGAGAGCACCATGATCAGACCGAACGATGTCATCAGTGCTGCCATCGTCAGGACCAGGTGGTAAGACGCCAATGGCCGGCTCAGGAGATTGCGGACGCCCTCGACCAGCGTCGCGGGAATGGCGGCAGCATCGCTGCGTGAGCGCGGAGCTTTGGGCGCGGTACGTCGTTTCGACGCACGCGGGGAGTCAGAGCCGGCGCTCTTCGCCTCGGTCGACGCGTCTTCTTGTGTCGCCGTCACGGCTGCGTCGCCCGGGGAGCACTCCCCGGCAACGAGCGCGCGGCGGCCGCGAAGGCATCACCGCGTCGTCCGTATCCGGGAAACATGTCCAGCGACGCCGCCGCAGGTGCCAGAAGCACTGCGTCGGGGCGCGGATCGTCGGCCGTGGCCAGCGTCCACGCCTCCGCGACGGCACGGTTCATCACCGCGGTCGCGAGGTCGTCGGAGTTCCCGGGGGCGTCGAATGGGGGTTGTCCCCCGCTCGACACCGGATCCGTTTCTGATCCGAGGGCGCGCTGTGCAATCACACCGCCATCGTCTCCTGTGAATACTGTGACTGTTGGGACTTTTGGGGCGTGTCGCGAAATCGCGTCGACAATGATCGCCCGGTCTCGCCCAATCGCGACAACTCCGGCCAGTCGATCCGCGGAGCCCGTGATCATGTCGTCGACCGACGCACCCTTCAACAGCCCGCCCGCGATGAGCACGACGCGACGGTGTGCACCGATCGCCGCCGCGGCCGCGTGCGGATTGGTGGCTTTCGAATCGTCGACGAAGTCGATGCCGTCGATCGTCACGACCACCTCACCCCGATGCGCCGCGGGACGAAACGCGCTCAACGCCCGACCGATCGCCGACGGCGCGACGCCGATCGCCAGCGCCAACGCCGCGGCCGCCAGGGCGTCGGACACTCCCGACGGCCCCGGGGGGTGAATCGCCGTCGCGGCGATCAGAGGCGTACCCCCGGACTGGCCGTCCTGCTCAGCGGTGAACGCCCGATCGATCAGCTCACCATCGACGACGCCGAGCTCACCCGGTGCGGGCTCGCCGAGGCTGAACCCGACGCGCCGTCCCGGCACGGGAAGGCCCGCGGCGACGGCGTCGTCGAGGCCGACGACACCCACGTCGCCGTGCAGCGCGATCTGTTTGTCGGCCGCGTACGCGGCGAACGATCCGTGCCAGTCGAGGTGATCGTCGGCGATGTTGAGCACGACACCCGCATCGGGAGTGATCGACGGCGCCCAGTGAAGCTGGAACGACGACAACTCGGCGCACAGCACATCGACCCTAGGTTGCGTCTGCATCGCGTCAAGCACAGGCAATCCGATGTTGCCGCACGCTGCGGCGGCGCGGCCGCTCTCGACGACGATGTCGGTCAGCATCGACGTCGTCGTGGTCTTTCCGTTGGTTCCGGTCACGACCAGCCACGTGCGGGGAGCGCCGAGCAGCCCGGCACGGTCGACCCGCCACGCGAGCTCGACCTCGCCCCACACGGGGATCTCGTGCTCGGCTGCTGCGACCATCAGCGGATTGGTCGGCGCGAACCCGGGCGAAGCGATGAGGAGGTCGGTCGTCGCCACCCAGGAGTCGTCGGCCAGGAGCTCGGCGATCGAGATGAGACGGGCGCCGGCGGTCCGCGCGGCATCGGCTCCGACCACACCGGTCGGCTCTACCTCACCGAATCTGTCGTCGGCGATCGTGACCCGAGCGTCGACTCCGAGGAGGAATCGTGCCGCCGACATCCCCGCTGTGCCTGCGCCCGCGACGAGCACGCGCCTGCCGCGCAGATGCAGCTCCGACGATGAGGTCATCACGCTCAGCCGTTGACCGTGAGGAACTCGCCGTAGAACAGCGAGAGTCCCAGCGCACACGCGATGGCTGTGAGCAGCCAGAACCTGATGATCACCGTGGTCTCCGCCCAGCCACCGAGTTCGAAGTGGTGGTGGAAGGGAGCCATGCGGAACACACGACGACCCGTCGTACGGAAGAACGCGATCTGGATGACGACCGACATGATCTCCGCGACGAACAGCGCGCCGATGACCACCGCGAGCAGTTCGGTGCGGGTCGTGATCGACAGTCCCGCGAGCAGACCGCCGAGCGCCAACGAACCCGTGTCGCCCATGAAGATCTTCGCCGGTGCCGCGTTCCACCAGAGGAACCCGAGACATGCGCCGCCACCTGCGACCGCGATCAGCGCGAGGTCCAAGGGGTCGCGCACCTGGTAGCAGCCCCGAGGGATGTCGGCGGCAGGCTTGGCGCCTCCCGAGCAGGCGTTGACGAACTGGAAGAACGTCACCAACACGTAGGTTCCCAGCACCATGGCCATCGACCCGGCGGCGAGGCCGTCGAGACCGTCGGTGAAGTTGACGGCGTTCGACCACGCCGCGACGATCAGCCAGCAGAACACCACGAATGCGACCGAGACCATCGAGATCGCGTCGATGTCGCGGACATAGGACAGGTGCGGACTCGCCGGCGTGTAACCCGAGTCGTTGCGGAAGCCGAGGACGAGCACGCCGAACAGAATTGCCGCGAGGAACTGCCCGATCGACTTGGCGGTCTTGTTGAGCCCCAGATTCCGGTGCTTGCGGATCTTGATGAAGTCGTCGAGGAATCCGACGCCGCCGAGTGCCGTCGCGAGACCCAGAACGAGCAGCCCGGACGCTGTCGGCCCGTTGCCGTCGTGGGTGAACACTCCGACGATGTGCGCTCCGAAGTAGCCCGCCCACAACGCGATCAGGATGGCCACTCCACCCATCGACGGGGTGCCGCGCTTGGTCTGGTGACTCTGCGGCCCCTCGACGCGAATCTCCTGTCCGAATCCCTGGCGGGAGAACACACGGATGAGCACCGGAGTGAGCAGGATCGATACCGCAACGGCGATCGCACCCGCAATGAGGATCTGGGTCACCGCAGCAGTCCTCCCTCAGTTTGCCCGACGGTCACTCGTCGCTCTCCTTGTTCCTGTCTCGTCATCTCCCCAGTCCCGCAGCTCATGTACCCGAACCCGCCCGATCGGCCAACGCCGGATCGGTGCCCGCGACGAGCACCATGTCGTCGGGCGCAGGGCGCCAGTCGTCGGTGTCGAGCGTTGCGGCCGCGTCGTCGACCGTCGCGACCAACCGCGCCTCGTCGCCCCAGGAACCCTCCATCACGGCTCCCTGATGCAGCGCGCGGACCGCACGTGACTCTCCGACGCACAGTGTCTTGTCGACGGCGAGCCGAACGGCGAGTCGCCCCACCCTGTCATGCTCGACGACGCGCTCGTTCTCGGTCAGACCGTCGCGTGTACCCATGTCGCCGATGATCGCCCAGGTGCGCACACGTTCAGGTGAATCCCGTGCGCGCGACACCAGGTCGCGAATCGCACGCGACACCGTCTCGACATCCGCAGGCACGATGACCACGTGTCGTTCCCCTTGGCCGCCATCGGGACTCACCGAGCTGCCCCAGACGTGTTCTCGACGACGCCAGCGAGGGCCTCGGCGACGACGTCCCTGTCGTCGAACGGATGCTTCACGCCGTCGATCTCCTGGCCTGCCTCGTGGCCCTTGCCGGCCACCAAGACGATGTCGCCGGGCCGCGCCCACGCGATAGCCGCCTCGATCGCGCCACGGCGGTCGCCGACCTCCCTGATCTCGACACCCGCTCGACGCTCCTCATCCGGCACGGCCTGTGCACCGGCGAGGACAGCCGCGCGGATCGCGGCCGGGTCCTCGGTCCGTGGGTTGTCGTCGGTGATGACGACGAGATCTGCGCGGCGCGCGGCCACCTCGCCCATCAACGGCCGCTTGGCCGTGTCTCTGTCGCCGCCCGCACCGATGACGACGGCGACACGTCCGCGCGCCTGGTCGTCGAGGGTTGTCAGCACGGCTTCGAGCGCTCCCGGCTTGTGCGCGTAGTCGACGATGGCAAGGAAGTCCTGCCCCCGATCGATGCGCTGCAGCCGTCCGGGAACCGACACGTCGGCGATTGCTGCGGTCGCCGTAGTGACGGGCACACCGGCCGCGACCACGACCGCGACCGCCAGTGTCGCGTTGGCGACGTTGTAGCGGCCGGGCAGCCTGAGCGTGAGATCGTGACCGATCCCGGCGGCGTCGGCGATCTCGACGCGCTGTGAACCGTCGGACTCGATCGTCGACGGTCCGGCATGCCACTCGGCCGGGACGTCGGTCGTCGAGACAGTGATCGGCGCGATGCCCTTACCGCGACGCGCGACGTCGAGCATGCGTCGACCCCATTCGTCGTCGACGCACACCACCGAACGCACCGCTCGGGTCGGTGATCCCGCCGCGAACAGGAGTGCCTTGGCCTCGAAGTAGTCGCGCATCGTCGGATGGAAGTCGAGGTGATCCTGCGACAGATTGGTGAACGCACCGATCGAGAAGTGGGCTCCGTCGACGCGGCCGAGAGCCAGTGCGTGACTCGACACCTCCATGACCACGACGTCGACGCCGCGTTCGAGCATCGCGGCGAGCAATGCCTGCAGGGTCGGAGCTTCGGGCGTCGTTAGTGAACTCGCCTGAGCGACACCGTCGACGCGGGTTTCCACCGTGCCGATCAATCCGACGGTGTGACCGGCAGCCATCAACGCGGCCTCGACCATGTATGCCGTTGTCGTCTTGCCCGACGTGCCGGTGATGCCGATCAGCTTGAGGCGCTGCGACGGGTTGCCGTAGATCCGTGAGCTCACGCCGCCGAGAATCGACCGCGGGTCGGCGTGCACGAGTACCGCGCACGCGGCGTCGGGCGGGAGCACCCGTCCGAGCTCTGCGCGGCCCGCCGCGTCGGTGAGGATCGCCGTCGCGCCACGCTCAACGGCCTCGGCCGCGAACCTGGCGCCGTGCGTGCGGCCACCCGGCAGCGCTGCGAACAGATCGCCCGCGACGATGTCCTGCGCACGCAACGACACCCCGGAGACGGCGGCATCGGCAGGCACCGTCCCGATCAAGTCGAGTCGTGCGCCGGTGGCGGTCGAGAGCACGGAGACGGCCGTGGGTTCGACGTGAGTTGGTCTGTTCAGTCCTGCGGACCGGCGATTCGACGCCATGATGCGATCGCCTCCCTCAGCAGTGGTATCGGTGTCGCGTGTTCGCGCCGGTGCGGCTCGAACCCGGGGATGTGCGGATGCGCGCTCTCCGGAACGCACTCACGATACCGTCAGGACAATTCGTGACGGCGCGCCCACCGGCAAATCAGCGCGCCTCGAGCTTGATCCACGGCGTAGGTGTGGGAGACAGCGGCACTTGCTGGCGCTGCAGAATCCACGAGGCGATCGTCCCGAACAGCGGCGCCGCCGACTGTCCGCCGCTGCCGTCGGAGCTTCGCTTGGGGTTGTCGAGCATGATGCCCACCACGAAGCGCGGGTTGTCGGCGGGAGCGATGCCTGCGAACGTGATGTTGTAGCTCGAGTTCGAGTAGCACCCGCACGCCGGGTCGACCTGCTGCGCTGTACCCGTCTTGCCCGACATCTGATAGCCCGAGACCGCACCCTTGTAGCCCGTTCCCGACTGCACGCCCATCGGGTCCTCCTGGAAGACCCCGCGGAACATGTCGCGAACCGTACGCGCGGTCTGCGGACTGACCACTCGGACACCAGCGGGCCGATCAGCATCCTCGACGTTGCCGCCGTCGCGCTGCTCTGACTCGAGGATGCGCGGTGGCACACGGAGACCGTCGTTGGCGATCGCCTGATACATCGCGGTCATCTGCAGGAGCGACATCGAGAGGCCCTGCCCGATGGGCAGATTGGCGAAGGAACCACCCGACCACTGACTCAGTGCGGGTACCGCTCCACCGCTCTCTGCCGGAAGGCCGACGCCGGTCCGCTGCCCGAGCCCGAAGCGCTTCACCATGTCGGCGAACCGTTGCTCACCGACACGCTTGGCCAGCATCAGCGTTCCGACGTTGGACGACTTACTGAAGATGCCCGCCGTCGTGTACGGCTCGACGCCGTGCGACCACGCATCATTGACGGTGACTCCGGCCATGTTGATACTGCCCGGCACCTGCAACACTTCGTCCGGCCTGGTCAGCCCGTATTCGACGGCGGCGGAGGCAGCGACGATCTTGTTCACCGACCCCGGCTCGAACGGCGAGGTGACCGCCGGGTTGCCCAGGTCGGATTTGGTCTGTTCCGACAGCGGCTTGGATGCGTTGAACGTTCCGTCGTTGGCCATCGCGAGCACTTCGCCGGTCTTCGCGTCGAGCACGACCGCCGACGCCGACTTCGCGCCGGACGCCTGCTTGGCCTTGTTGACCTCGCTCTGCACGAACCACTGGATGTCTGAGTCGAGCGTCAGTTTCACCGTGGCGCCATTGATGGCCGGGTGCACGTTGCGGGTGCTACCCGGGATCACCGCGCCGTCGGAGCCGCGGTCGTACGTCTTCGATCCGTCGGTCCCCGCGAGTACCGAATCCATCGATGCTTCGAGACCGATCAACCCGTTCCCGTCGTAGTTGACGTCGCCGACGACGTTGGCCGCCAGCGAGCCACCCGGATAGAGACGGATCGCCTGCGGGTCGGCGCCCACCTCGGGATAGTCGGCGACGATCCGTGCCGCGACCTCAGGACTCACCGACCGTGCGAGATAGACGAACCCGTCGTCGCTCGTCAGCTTCTTGTGCAGATCGTCGGAACTGATCGATCCGCCGAGCGCCGACGACACACCGTCGGCGATCTCCTTGAGCCTCTTGTCCACATCGGGGTACTCGGGGTTCTTCTTGTGCTCGGCCTCGATCGACTTGCGAACGGCCTTGGGCAAGAACGTGAGTGAGCGCGCTTCGTCGGTGTACGCGAGGGGGCGCCCGTTGCGGTCGAGGATCGCCCCGCGCTTGGCCGTCAGCACCTGGGTGTACTCCCGTTGCTGCGCCGCCTCTGCCGAGATCGACGACGCCTCGATGGTGTGCACGACGATCATCCGGATCGCCACCGCCAACACCACGAGGAGAATCACGACTCCTACAGCGCGACTGCGGAATTCAAAGGTGCGGGGACCTCGACCCCGCCCGCCTCCGCGGCCACCGGTACCCGACCCTCCGCCCGCAGATGCTGGGCGTCGCCCTGACCGGGGCTGCGCAGTGGGCGGGTCGAAACGCTCACCGATCCGCTGAAAACTGGCGCGTGTCATGGTTGTCAATTGTCCACTGCCCTAACGGGCTCCCGCCGAATTTGCGCTCGGCGGGTTGCCATTCGTCTGAGCCGAGGGTGCAACATTCGGATTGGGTGCGGCAGCGGCCCCCGGCGCCGGGGCATCAGCGCGCGCGGGAGCATCGGCGCGTGCCGGGGCGTCGCCACCCTGGTTCTGGGTCGGCGTGGTGTTGGTTCCGGGAGCCGTATTGTTGTTCGGCGCTGGCGAATTGGACGAGCCGGCGCCGGACGAGTTGCTATCGCCGGACCTGGTCGCATCACCGGACTGGGCGGCATTCGAGTCCGATGCGTCTGCACCCCCGAGGCCCATCGAATCACTGACCTTGCTCTTGTCGATCTTGCTGGTGGGATCGGGCTTGTCGTCGGGGTTGATCGTCCCCATCGGCTTGCCGGATGCGGGCTCGGGATCGCCGAGCACCTTGGGCTTGCCATTGGCGCCGACAACCATCCGGGCCGGATTCTGAACCGGGATCATCCCCAATTTCGCTGCCTTGTCGGACAATTCGGGCGCGGAGTCGCCCGACTCGTAGCTGCGCTTGAGACTGTCGCGGCGGTCGACGAGCGACTGGTTGACCTTGCGCTCGATTCCGAGTCGGTAGGAATCCTGCGCGGCCTTCGTCGACAGCCAGAGACTCAACCCGAGACCCACGACGAGCAGCGCGAGAACGGGCACCACGAACGGAACCGACCGCGCACGAGTGAACAGCGAGACACGTCGGACGGCCGAATCGCGGTCACCACGCGTCGACGTAGAGCCCTGCGCCACAACACGATTGCGACGGCGATCGAGCGCACGTTGGGCTGCTCGCGAGCGGTTGGCACGCTCGGATTCGAGATTCTCCCGACGCGGACGACGGGTTGGCGTTGTGGTGGCTGCACCTGCGCTGTCGGCGACGGTGCGGTCGTCGAGCACTGTCATGACCGATTCCTCTCGACACGTTCGATGGCGCGGACCCGTACCGGGGCAGACCGCGGATTCTCGGCGAGCTCGGCCTCGCCTGCCTGCTCGGCACCTCGGGTGACGAGTCTGAACTTGGGTGCGGTCCCCGGCAGTTCGACCGGAAGGCCGGGTGGCGACGTCGAGGTGGTACGAGATGCCAACTCACGCTTGACAATTCGGTCTTCGAGCGACTGATAACTCATCACCACCACGCGTCCACCTACCGCGAGCGCATCGAGCGCTGCGGGCAACGCGAGGCGTAGCGCGTCGAGCTCGTGATTGACCTCGATCCGCAGCGCCTGGAACGTGCGCTTCGCGGGGTGCCCACCGGTCCGACGTGTGGCCGCAGGAATTGCGGCATAAAGCAATTCGACGAGCCGCCCACTTGTTGTGAAGGGTTCGGTCTCACGGGCCCGGAGAACGGCTGACGCGATCTTGCCTGCGAAGCGTTCTTCTCCGTATTCCGACAGCACCCGTGCGAGGTCGCCGTGCGAGTACGTGTTGAGCACGTCTGCCGCGGTCAGGTCGTCGTCCGGATTCATCCGCATGTCCAGAGGGGCGTCGACGGCGTAGGCGAATCCACGATCGGCGCGGTCGAGTTGCATCGACGACACACCGAGATCGAAGAGCACGCCGTCGATGTGGTCGACGCCTGCCGCGGCGAGGACGTCGTCGATGCCGTCGAATCGAGACTGGTGAAACGAGATCCGGTCGCCGAAGCGGGCGAGGCGATCACGTGCGATGTTCAACGCCGACTCGTCACGGTCGATGCCGATCACACGCGCGTCGGGAAATTCGGTGAGTATGAGTTCGCTGTGGCCGCCGGCGCCCAACGTCGCGTCGACGAACACCGGACGGTCGGTCTCCGAGGGGTCGGCACCAGAGTGGGTCAAGGCCGGTGCGAGAAGTTCGGTGATCCGCCGTGCCATGACGGGCACGTGGCCGAATTCTCCGGAACGACGTTCGTCGTCGTGTGGCGCGTTCACCGAATCACCTCCCGACGCGTGCTGTCTGCACGCCCCGACCCGTTGCGGCCACGCACACTCATCTTGAATCCCTGGCACCGACACTGGTCGGCACGAAGAGTCTCGCCGGGTGAAGCGGGGTCCCGGTCCGGTCGCGAACCTGGCGTTGGGGAAGTACGCCAGGGTCGTTCCGGACCGGGGCCTCGATCCACCCGAAGCCCTGTCCATCGTGTGCCATTCCTCGGCTACAAGACCGCGTTCAGTGCGGCCGAGTTGGCTGCCGAGAAGTTCTCCTCGTGCTCGTTCTGGTACTCGCGCCACTTCTGCGCGTCCCAGATCTCGAGGTGATCGAAACTGCCGAACACCACGCACTCCTTGGTCAGCTCCGCGTACTCCCGATGGTCGGGAGACAAGCTGATCCGACCCTGCCCGTCCGGGCGCTGCTCCTCGGTGCTGGCGAAGAAGTAGCGCTGAAAGGCTCGTGCCTGCGGATCGTTACGGGATGCCTCCACAATTCGGGCGGCGATCTCGTCGAACTCCTCGGCTCGAAACACCGACAGGCTGTGGTCTTGGCCTTTTGTGACCATCACGCCTCCTGCCAGTGCGTCGCGGAACTTGGCGGGCAATGTCAGTCGCCCTTTGTCGTCCAACTTGGGTGTGTAGGTGCCGACAAATCGAACGGACGACATGTCGACACCTCCTGCCCCCTGAGCGATCCGTTCCGGTCCGTCTCACCCAGTGCTGCCACAGTACCCCACTTTCCACCACTTTCCACCCCTTCCACCCCCTGAAGTCGCCATCCAAAACTATTGCTGCAGGTCAACACAGATAAACACGGTGGTGGATGACACCACGCGCCGCGTGTCCCAGCCCGCCATTCGTGTGTCCAGAAGGACGAAACAGCATCAAAGTGACTGATGGGAGCCAGTTTTGTGCCCGGGTGGGGAGATGTGGGGAACCCGGTGGGGCGCTGTGGGGACCGCGGTGGGGCGGCGTGGGGAATCAGGGGCCGCACAGCTGGCGGCGGCGTCGCGGGAGCTCCGGAGTGGGAGGTCCGATCAGGCAGACCAGAGCGATGGGTGCATGGCCCCACCAGAAGGCAGGGTTAGAGGTGAGGTGGCCGGCCGGGCCGGTGCGGACACGGCGTGCTCACCCGCATACGACAACAGGGCAACACATTGGTGCGATGTGTTGCCCTGCTGTTTGTGAGATCTGACTATCTCAAGGAGTGGTGGAGGCGTAAATGTGTGTCCTATCGAAGGCCGTGGGTGCTGCAGCACACACATCCTTCGATACGACACACAATGTGGCCGAAGGGAGACGCCTGATCAATCAGGCGCCTGGGTCACTCCTGGTCGAAGCGGCGGTTGAACCGTTCTTCCATGCGCTCGGTGAACTTGCGCTTGCCTGCCGGCCGCGCGGGGGCCTCGGCGGGTGCCGAATTCTCGGGACCCGAGCGGCCACCGCCCCACAGAGCGAGGAGGCCCGCGCCGAACATCACGAGAAATCCGATGAGGCTGACGACGGGAAGCCCGGCCACGCTGAGGCCCACCAGTGGGCCGACGACGAGCAGCACAAGACCCACGACGAAGACCGCCGCCGCCTGAAGACGACGACGACCCGACGACCGGCCAAGCCGCCGACGCTTCACGCTGGACGCGAACTTCGGGTCCTCGGCGTAAAGAGCACTTTCGATCTGTTCGAGCATGCGCTGCTCGTGCTCCGAGAGTGGCACCGACCCTCCTTACTACGTTGCCGATTCACACATCAACGAGATTGTGGCGACCGCGGACGCCAGTCTCGTGACATGTGTTCGCGGCTTACTGCTTCCATGATACGAGGTGATTGCAAGCGCGACCACCATAACCACCCGACCGTCGCATCGAAGCCGCCAATAGCGACAATTCGGGACCTGTGATCACGTCGGGTGAAATGACCGCCATCCGAACCGCCGTACGGCGCCGTCGGCCGCGAAGCGCGAACCGCAGGCGCGGACGAGCCGATGAATCAGGCGATGTGGTCGTAGCCGTAGTCGGACCGGTCGACCGCTTGGTGCGCAAGCTTTCCCTGTTCGTAGGCGACGATGATGTCTTCGACGGCGTCGAGAAACGACAACACGCGGGAGCGGAGCGCCACGACCGTCGCACCCTCGACGGAGCGACGCAGGCCTGACTCGATCTCCATGCGCACAGACGACATCCGGGCAAACGCCTCGGCGAACTCGGCCAGATCAGGAACAGCCGACGAGATCCGCGACCACGCATTGGGGGACACGCGTCGAGATGCTCGCTTCGCGGGTGGTTCGTAGACCGCGAGTGCCGCTCCTGCCGCCCGCAGCGCCGCCAAGTAGTACTGGCGGAACCGTTCGGCGTCGTCTGGCACGCCGTCGGCATTCTCGACCAGGATCTCTGCGCGATCGAGGAGGTCGCGAGCACGCACGACGACCATCGGGTCGATCTCCGGACGCACCACTGCACCTCGCCGTGCGTGACGCACTGTGCCGCGCGTCGGCCTATGGACTGCCATCTCGCGCTCCCTTCGGTGTTGCGTCCGCTCGACACCCGAGCGGCTTCCACGTTCCTGTGTGACCAAGTCGTTCGTGTGTGACCAAGTCCCGGTACGGTCCGGCGATGCACGCTTCCCTCGTCCGTCGCCGGACCGCCCAGACTGTCGTGGGTGACGCAGAACGGCTTGCGGAGGCACGTTCATCGAACACCCGTTCGACATATTCAATATAGCTAGAACGGCGACACTCTTCAAGAGGAGATGTGGCCCCATTCCCGACAGCAGAAGCGTAGAACTCGGTACCGACATTCCCGATCGGCTGCGGCCTGCCAGGAACGCGACGCGCGCGGCGGACTGCGGGAGGAAGGACAACGAGCAGTTGGCGACCCGACTCGTTCGGTTGACCGGCCAGGACTCCCCGGCCTGGCTCGACGCTGCCCTGAATGTCTACGTGACCGCGATGGACTACCCGCGTGGCACCGAGCACCACCGGGTTCCGCTCTGGCGCGAACACATCGCCCGACGCGGGTGGACCGCATACGCGGCGCTGACGGCCGTCTCCCCCGACATCCGGCTCGACCCCGACGCGGAGCGTCGACGTATCGGCCCTCCGGTGTCGCCGTCGGGGCACGAGATCATGGTCGGCATCGCCTACGGCTATCGCGGCGCCGACGACCAGTGGTGGAATCACCAACTCAGGACCGGACTCCGACTGTCCGGCTGCGACCGCGACACCATCGAACGCATCGCAACCAACTACTTCGAACTCACCGAACTCCACGTCCACCCGACCGCTCAGGGCCACGGCATCGGCGAATGGTTGCTGACCGCGCTGCTGAGCGACCGCCAAGAAGACCACGTCCTGCTGTCCACCCCGGAGATTCCCGCCGAACGAAATCGCGCGTGGTCCCTCTACCGCAGGATGGGCTTCGACGATGTGCTGCGCCACTTCACCTTCACCGGCGACCCACGACCCTTCGCTTTCCTCGGTCGACGACTCCCGCTCGACGCTGCTACCGAACCTCTCACAGGCACGCCACCAGCGGCGGCGCGGTGAGCCGCCGAGGCGACTCAGGCCACAAGCCCCGGCACGACGCCGTTGTCGTGGGTGCAGGTCACAACGGCCTCATCGCGGCCGCCTACCTCGCCCGCGCGGGACGTTCGGTCCTCGTCGTGGAACGCGACGACATCCCGGGCGGCGCTGTTTCGACCGTCGAACGCTTTCCGGGCTATCGAGTCGATCGCGGATCGTCGGCACATCTGATGATCCGACACCCCCGATCATCGACGAGCTCGACCTCTCCGCGCACGGTCTGCGCTATATCGACTGCGACCCTTGGGGTTTCGCACCCGCTACGCAGGACGGACCACCGTTGGTGTTCCGCACCGACCTCGACGCGACCTGCGCGTCGATCGCCGCCGCGTGCTCAGACGCCGACGCGGACGCCTACCGACGATTCGTCGACGTGTGGGGTCCGCGGTCGCGAGCTGTGCTCGACGCGTTCAACTCGCCGGCAACGCTCCCCCGGTTCGGACGGGCTTTCACCGGTATCGGCAACACCGCCCACACCGCGCGTACCGGGTTCATCGGTAGGCGTGCGGGGTCTCTGATGTCGGCGACCCAGGAACTGATGATGTCCGGCGACGCCCTCCTCGATCGCTGGTTCACCTCCGAACGACTCAAAGCGGCTCTCGCCTGGTTCGGCGCGCAATCGGGTCCGCCGATGAACGCGCCGGGTACCGCACCCATGGTCGGGTTCGCCGCGCTCATGCATCGGATTCCCCCTGGCAGGGCGGTCGGCGGCAGCGGCGCGCTCACCGAATCCCTCCTGCATCGCCTCGACGCCGACGGCGCGCAGGTACTCACCGGGTCGCCCGCGACGTCGATCAGTCGGTGTGGCGATCATTGGCGCGTGCAGACCGGCGAGGACAGCCACTGCACCGACCAGGTGATCGCCGCCTGCCACATCTTCGCAACGCTCGACATGCTCGACGCCGGGCGAGCTGCTCCACCAGCGGAGATCGATCGGTGGCGGCGCGAGATCGACATCGGTTCCGGCATCGGGATGGCAGTCCGGCTCGTCACACGCGCACTCCCCGCCTACCGCGACCTGCCGTCGGACCTTCCACCGCACGGCGTGCATTCGGCGCTGGGACTCCTCGTCGCCGATCGCGCACAGCTTCGTCGCGCGTACACCGCGGCCTCGGTCGGCGAGTTACCACCGCGCCCACCGTGCGTCGTGATGAGTTACTCGGCGATCGACCCGACACTTGCTCCCGCACAACGACATTCGATCACCGTATGGTCGCAGTGGCATCCCCGACAGTTGCGCGAAGGACAGTGGTCGACGGCCGGCTCGGTCGCCGCGGACGAGATCCTCGCCGAAGTCGATCGCCACGCACCGGGGTTCAGTGCGTCGGTCGACCATCGTTATGTACAGACGCCGGCCGATCTGGAATCCGAACTCGGGCTGGTCGGCGGCAACATCATGCACGTCGAGATGACGATCGACCAGATGTTCGTCTATCGGCCGCACCCCGACCTGGCCGGGCACCGTGTACCCGGCGCGGCAGGACTGTTCCTCGCCGGGGCGTCGACGCATCCCGGCGGTGGGGTGACCGGTGCCAGCGGGCGTATCGCAGGGCAACTCGCGATCGCGGCGAGCCGATGGCGTCGCTGACGCTCCTCATCCGGCACTCCGCATCCGACACTCCCCATCCGACACTCCCCGCCTGACACACGCCGCAGGGTGTGCGAGGCGACGGTGCCCTTCTGGCACGATGAGCACGTGCAACCGGCTACCACGCGACGCCCGACCGATCCGACGCGCAGACGTTCCGCGCGAACCGCGGTCGCGTCGGTGTTGATCCTGCTCACGGCCATTCCTCTGCTGTCGGGGTGTCTGACCCGCTCGACCACCGTCGGCGACCGGTATGCCGGCACGGTCATCGTCGCCACCTCGCCGGACAATCCCAGCGGCGCGCCACGACTCGACATTCCCGAATCGATGCGCAACAACGTGTCGACCTCCGACTACCGCGAAGGCCCCAACACGGGTGGGGGCGACTCGGCGAACCCGTCGGCTTCACCGTCTCCGGGCGCCCCGTCCGCAAGCGCCCCATCCGCAGGCGCACCGTCGACCGGGACACAGCCGGGGACCACAGGGCAGGGCGCGAGCCGGGTCGGTACCAGGGCGACGTTCTCCGATCTGACCGCCGGTCAGCTCAGTCAGCTCGGCGACATCGTCGCCAACGCGTTCGGCGACACGTCGATGACGATGGAGCTGAACGCCAAGCGCAGCGGCGACGTCGTGCGCTTCCGCGGCAGTGCAGATCTCAACGGACTCGAGGAACGCGATTACCTCAAGTTCACCCTGGCGTTCGCTGGTCCGATCACCGCGAGCAACGTCGCGAAGCAGGATTCGGAGACCTCGGTCACGTGGACACCCGAACCGGGCAAGGTCACCGAGTTCATCGCCGATGCGACATACCCCGACCCCGCGACCGCGGCGTTCACCGGATGGACGTGGCTCCTCGTGATCGTGTGCCTGCTCGTCGTCGCGCTCGTCATCTGGTTGGCGTACTCGCACCGCGACACGAGCCCTCGCCCCGGGCGGCCGCGGCCGGTGCGTCGAAGCGCACCCGTCCAAAAGGCAACGGCACCGAAGGCAGCAACACCGAAGGCAGGCGCCCAGCCTTCGACGGCCGCACCCGCCGCGCACGCAGAATCCGCGACGACGCCGTCGGGTGGCGACAAGCCGAAGAGCACAGGCTCCGCTGGCTAGGCCTCCCAGCGGGGCAGTTGCGCCGGCTGGCGCCGGTTAGTTCGACGAGACGAGCGGCAGGGCGTCGGAGGTGTCGACGCCAAGCCGGTCGAGTACCTCGCAGGTGGCCTTGGCAAAGTTGAGGCTGATGAAGTGCAGCCCGGGGACGCCCTCAGCGATGAGACGTTGCGACATCTCGGTGGCGATGTCGATTCCGACCGCGCGCACCGCTGCCCTGTCTTCCTGTTCACCGGAACCCGCGGCGGCGATCAACCGTCGCTCGACGCTCTCGGGCAGGACCGAGCCTGACAGCTCGACCATCCGTCGGACCGAGGCAAGCGACGTGATCGGCATGATCTCGGGGATGATCGGCTTGGCACCCTGCTCGGCGTCGGCAGCAGCGACGCGGTCGCGCAGGCGGAGGTAGAAGTCGACGTCGAAGAACAGTTGGGTGACCGAGTACTCGGCGCCCGCGCGGAGCTTGCTCACCAGTACGCGGGTGTCGTGGTCGAGATCGGGAGCGCGGTGGTGGCCCTCGGGGAAGGAGGCCACACCGACGTGGAACTGGCCGAGTCCGCCGATCAGGTCGACGAGTTCTTCGGCGTACGAGACGCCCTCGGGATGCTTGACCCACTCACCGAGCGGATCTCCGGGCGGATCACCGCGCAGCGCAAGGATATTGGTGATGCCCTTATCCGCGTACGCGCCGACCAGCGAGCGCAGTTCGGCGATCGAGTGGTTCACCGCGGTGAGATGGGCGACCGGCACCAGCGTCGTCTCGGTCGCGAGTTGCCCCGCGATGCGCACGGTGCGATCGCGGGTGCTGCCACCCGCGCCGTACGTCAGTGACACGAACGCGGGATTGAGCCGCTCGAAGACACGCACCGCACGCCACAGGCGTGCTTCACCCTCGGCATCTTTCGGTGGAAGGAACTCGACGGAGAAGGGCACCTGTCCCGGATGCGGCGCAGACAGACGTTCGACGACGGACGGCACCGGGGCGGATGAATTCACCGGACCAGTGTACGGGCTAGCCTGTGACACGTGACCTCGACCGCTCCCGTCCCCACGCGCCTCGCCGAGGTTCCCGGCGCAGTCGAATCCGTGCTGCGCGACTTCCTCGGTACCGCTGTGTCAACAGCCGCGGCCATTTCGCCGGTCGTCGGGTCGTCGGCGCAGGTCGTCGCCGATTTCGTGCTGTCGGGCGGCAAGCGCATCCGGCCCGTCTTCGCGTACGCGGGGTGGCAAGCGGGCCGCAGCGACGCCAACGGTGTCCCGACCGGCCTCACCGACGCCGACGCACTGCGGATCAGTGCCGCCCTCGAACTTGTGCAGGGGTGCGCGCTCATTCACGACGACATCATCGACGCCTCCGACACGCGGCGCGGCAGACCAACGGTGCACCGGGTCTTCGAGCGCGGCCATCGCGACGCCGGATGGCGCGGCGACGCGGCCGAACACGGCGTCGCGTCGGCTGTTCTTGCAGGCGATTTCGCGCTCGCATGGGCCGACGACCTTGTCCACGGGTACGTCCCGGCGACCGTGTCGCCCGCGGGAAGGCCTCTGACGGGCCCGCAGGTCGCGCCCCTGCCACCGGGAGTGATCGCAACATGGGCGGCCATGCGTACCGAGGTCCTCGGCGGTCAGGTCCTCGACATCGTCAACGAGGTCAGTGGCGAGGAATCGACGGAGGCCGCCTATCGGGTGATGGAGTTCAAGACGGCGGCGTACACGGTCGCGCGTCCACTCGAGCTCGGTGCCCGCGCCGCGGGTGCCTCCGAGGAACTCGTCGACCAACTACGTTCGGTCGGCCACGATCTCGGCATCGCGTTCCAGTTGCAGGACGACCTTCTCGGTGTGTTCGGTGATCCGGTCCGAACCGGCAAGCCTTCGGGCGATGACCTCGTCGCAGGTAAGCGGACAGCGCTTCTCGCGCTCGGACTGTCCCGCGCCGACGCGGACGATCCCGCACTCGGCGACACGTTGCGGTCGGTCATAGGCACCGAACTGTCAGCAGACGAATTGGCCACTGCGCGCGGCATTCTGACCGATGTGGGCGCCGTCGCCGACGTCGAGCGAACGATCGACACGCTGCTCGACTCCGCCGTCACCACCCTCGAGAGCACCGACATCGACGATGCCGTGTACACCGACCTCGTTGCCGTCGCGCGTCGTATGGCGCATCGCGACGCCTGAGCGTGGGCACCGACGTGACGGTGGCCGCAGAAGCGCGTGTGGACCGCGGATCGTCGACGACGCGGCGCACTCTCATCGCCGGTCTGATCGGCTCGATCATGGTGTCGCTCGGCGGTTTCGGCATCGCAGACATCCCCCGCAACCACCCGATACTGACCGACACCGGACTGAGCTGGCTCACCTACGGACACGGTAAATCGCTGTGCGGCATCACATTCTGGGTCGGCGTGACGCTCATGGTGATCGCATGGATACGCCTTGGGCGCATCCTGTGCGACCGCACGCGTGATCACAGCGGGCTCCACCTGGGCAGGTGGGTGCTGGCGTGGGCCGCACCGTTGATGGTGACCGTGCCGCTCTACAGTCGCGACGTCTACGCCTACCTCGGCCAGGGCGCCCTGTTCGGGGCGGGCTTCTCCCCATATGCCGACGGCCCGGCTCACAATCCGGGACCACTCGTCGACAGCATGGCGCAGGTCTGGGCGTCGACCACTGCGCCCTACGGTCCGCTCTTCGTGTGGGTGACACACCTTGTCGTCGCCGTGACCGGTGATCACGTCATCCTGGGTGTGCTCGCCATGCGACTGGCCCTGCTGCCGGGACTCCTGTTGTCGCTCTGGGCAATTCCGCGACTCGCCCGCCACTTCGGGGCGTCGGCCGCCGCCGGGCTGTGGCTCGTGCTGTTCAACCCACTCGTCCTGATCCACCTGGTGGGCGGACCGCACGTCGAACTACTCATGATGGGTGTGTTGTCCGCGGGGATGGCGTTGGTCGTCACCGGGCGACACGTCGGCGGGCTCGTGCTGCTCGGCTGTGCGGTCTCGATCAAGATCACCGCCGGGATCGCGGTCCCCTTCGTGCTGTGGATCTGGTTGGCGCACATTCGACAACGGCGCCAGGTGGGCGCGCGCGACGTGGCTCTCGTGCTCGCCGCGATCGTGGGCATCACCGTTGCGGTGTTCGCGGCGTGGACCGCGCTCGTCGGGCTCGGCCTGGGTTGGCTCACTGGTTTGGGCTGGGCGGATCGGATCGTGAACTGGTTCACGCTGCCGACGGTTGTCGCCCACCTCGTGACGCTCGTCGCCGCGCCGTTCACTCCGCTCAACCTGCAGACCGTTCTGCCGATCACCCGGCTCATCGGCGAAGCGCTTCTCGCGGTCATCCTCGTCGTGTTGTGGTGGCGGCAGCGGCATTCCGAGCGAGACGCGATGGCGGGCATCGTGCTCGCCATGCTGGCCGTCGTGATCCTCGAACCGTCGACGCTCCCCTGGTACTACACGTGGGTGCTGTGTCTGGCCGTCGCGTTCACACTGCCGACGTGGGTGCGCGCACTCGTCGTCGGCATCTCGACGTTCATGCTGATCGTCTTCCAGCCCGACGACTCGATCTTGTTCTACAAACTGCCCGAGACACTGTTGGCGCTGGCGCTCGGTGGCCTCGCGGCCGCGTCGGTGATGCGACCAGATCCGCTGCGGATCGGCGCTCTCGGACGTCGGATGTGGGGTGTCAGAACGCCTGTGCCTGCGCGCGACGGATGACTTCGCGGGCCGAGTGGGTGTGCAGCGCGTCTGCGGGTGTCAGGCCGAGGTCGTCCTGTTCGGTGAACAGCCACGCCATGATCTCGTCGCGTGTGTAGCCGCCGTCGAACAATACGTCGACGAGTCCGGTGAAGTGTTTCGCGATGCCTTCGTCGTCGAAGAACACGCGCGGCACCGCGGGCTGACCGTCACGCGAGATCGCCAGCAGGTGATGATCCCGGATGAGGTTGCGCACCTTGTTCGTCGAGACATGCAGGCGTGCAGCGACGTCGTCGAGTGAATAGGTGGCGGTGTCGGCGGGGAGGGTGTCGGTCGAGAGGGGCAGAGAACTCACCCGCCTGAGATTACCGTTTCGCCGCGCATGCCGACAGGCGGTTGTCACGCTGTGCACAACTCGTCATTCGGGTACACGCCACGGCGTCCGGGTATGGGCCCGCGGTCGGTGGTGCCGGGTAGATTCGACGTCGTGAACAGCCCGGCCGACACCCTGCTCGGTGCGGTCCTCGAGGACCGCTATCGTCTCGACGCGCCCATCGCGCGCGGCGGGATGTCGGCGGTCTATCTCGGCGCCGATCTGCGGTTGGGTCGCGACGTCGCGGTCAAGGTGATGGATCGACGCTACTCGGGCGACCCACAATTCGTGCGGCGCTTCGAGTTCGAGGCGCGGGCGGTCGCAGGCCTCAAACATCCGGGCCTGGTCGCGGTCTACGACCAAGGCATCGACGACGGCACCGCGTTTCTCGTGATGGAACTCGTCGAGGGTGGGAGCCTGCGCGAGTTGCTGCGCGAGCGGGGACCCATGCCGCCGCACGCCGTCGTCGCGGTCGCCGATCCCGTCCTCGGCGGTCTCGGCACCGCGCACCGAGCAGGACTCGTCCATCGCGACATCAAGCCCGAGAACGTCCTGATCTCCGATGCGGGCGAGGTCAAGGTCGCCGACTTCGGCCTGGTACGCGCGGTCGCGGACGCGGGTGTCACCTCGGCGAGCGTCATCCTGGGCACCGCGGCGTACCTGTCGCCCGAGCAGGTCGAGTCCGCCGACGCCGACGCCAGGAGCGACGTCTACTCCATGGGCGTCATGATGTTCGAATTACTCACCGGCAGAACACCTTTCCACGGCGACTCACCACTGGCACTCGCCTACCAACGACTCTCCTACGACGTCCCGGCCCCCGGCGACGTCATCGACGGCGTGCCCGAGGAGATCGACGAGGTGATCCTGCGCGCCACCGAACGTCGGCCGCGCGACCGCTACGTCGACGCCTTCGAGATGCGCGACGCGCTGCTCGCCGCCGCCGACGATCTCGACCTGCCGCCTTTCACCGTTCCCGCACCGCGCCGCTCGGCCGAGCGGGAGACGATGGTCCGGATACGCGCCGCACAGGCCGCCGCGGCGCGCCCACAGCCGCGCCCGGTGGCGCCGCGCGCTGTCCCCGCAACGGCACAGCAACCGGTCGCGGCGTCGCTCGTCGCGCCTCCGCAGCCGACGACAGCACCACCCGCGACGACCAAGCGTCCCACGGTGATTCCCGATCGACCGGCCGATGACACCCCCACCCACGACCCGGGGCGCGGAAGGTTGCAGGCGCTGATCTGGCTGACCGTCGTCCTGCTGGTGGCCGCAGGCGTCGGCTCGGCCGGCTGGTGGGTCGGCGCGCTGATCGTGGGCTGACCGCTCAGGACGTCGAGATGCTCAGCCGCGCAACATCTCCGCGACGAGGAATGCCAGTTCCAGCGACTGCTGGGTGTTGAGCCGCGGATCGCACGCGGTCTCGTATCGGCCCGCCAGGTCGACGTCGGAGATGTCCTGTGCGCCACCGAGACACTCGGTCACGTTCTCTCCGGTGAGCTCGATGTGGATACCACCCGGGTGTGTACCGAGCGCGTGATGGACCTCGAAGAAGCCCTGCACCTCGTCGACGACGCGGTCGAAGTGCCTGGTCTTGTACCCGGTCGGCGAGGTGTGGGTGTTCCCGTGCATCGGATCGGACTGCCAGATCACCTTGTGGCCGGTCGCCTCCACCGCGCTCACGATCGGCGGCAGCACCTCGCGCACCTTCGAGTTGCCCATGCGGGCAACGAAGGTCAGCCGTCCGGGACGGTTGTGCGGGTCGAGCCGTTCGACGTATTCGACGGCCTGCTCCGGCGTCGTCGTCGGTCCGACCTTGACCCCGATGGGGTTACGGATCAGCTCGGCGAACGCGATGTGCGCACCGTCGAGTTGGCGGGTGCGCTCGCCGATCCAGAGGAAGTGCGCCGAAAGGTCGTAGAGCACCTTCTCGTCGAGTTCGGACGCATTGCCGGAACCGTCGAGGTCGGGATTGTCGGCCAGGCGCAGCATCGCGCGCTCGTAGTCGAGCACGAGCGCTTCGTGTGAGGCGAAGATCGCGGCGGACTTCAGGCTCGAATCGGTGACGCCGCAGGCGTCCATGAACTTCAGGCCGCGGTCGATCTCGCCTGCGAGGGCCTCATACCGCGCGCCGGCGGGTGACGTCCGGACGAACTCGCGATTCCAATCGTGGACACGACGCAGGTCGGCTTCGGCACCGGTCAGTGCGCGCACCAGGTTCATCGCTGCCGACGCGTTGGCGTACGCGCGGACCAGGCGGGACGGATCGTGCACTCGTGCCGCCTCGACGGGCGGGAATCCGTTGACCATGTCGCCGCGGTACGACGTCAGGCCGAGCGCGTCGACGTCGGCCGAGCGTGGCTTGGCGTACTGCCCGGCGATGCGGGCCACCTTCACGACCGGCAGGCTCGCGCCGTAGGTCAGTACAACGGCCATCTGCAGCAACGTGCGGATGTTGCCCTTGATGTGCGGTTCGGTGTTGTCGGCGAACGTCTCCGCGCAGTCGCCGCCCTGCAGCAGAAAGGCGCGGCCCTCAGCGACATCGGCGAGCTGCGACGACAGCGCCTCGACCTCTGCCGGCATGCAGATCGGCGGCACACTCTCGAGCACCGTACGCATCCGGTGGGCGTCCTCGGGATCCCAGCTCGGCTGCTGGAGTGCCGGCCTGCTCATGGCGTCGGCAAAGCGCGCCTGCAGGTCGCCGGGAAGCGGGGGCAGTTCGGGAAGTTCGTCGATCGGAACGTCTACGGTCCAGTTCACCACCCCTCCAGCGTAATAGGCGCCGACGACGCCCCCGCAGGTCGGCCCCGTCGGCTAGCCGGGCTCACGCACGCACACCGCCGGCACGCTCGATGGCCTCCCACTTGCGCAGGTTGTGTCGAGCATCACTGAGGGCGTCGTGAGCGTCGTCGGGCGCGGACGGCAGAGGCGGCCGACCGGCAGCCTCCCAGTGCTGTTTGAGCTCACGCGTGAAACGCGGAACAGCGCGGGGCAGCTCGGTCATCGGCCCCCACAACTGACACAGAACGACGTGGTCATAGGCACCCACCCACGCCCACAACTCGATGTCGTTGCCTTTTTCCGTCAGGAACTCCAGCAGGCCTTCGCGGATCTGCGCCCGCGACCGCCACAGCGGCGAGGAGGGGGACGGAAGCTTGGGCAGGACGTTGGCGCGCACCCAACTACCGGCGCGCCCGGGATCGAATTCGGTCGACACCGCATAATATTCACGACCGTCCTCTGCGACGACACCGATCGATACGAGATCGATCGTGCGGCCGTCCTCGATAAACTCCGAGTCGTAGAAGAAACGCATACCGCCAAGTATTCGCCACCGAACGCGCACACCGACACCCGACCGACCCACATGCCCCCGACGCGGGGCCTACACAAAGGCCATCGATGCCCACATTCTGCAGCGCCGCGGACGCCCGGCTCCGTCGGTGGGTTCCGACGCGGTGGGCGCGCGCGCTCATCGTCGTCGCATTCGCGGCGTCGTCGCTACTCCAGATGATCGGTGTGCCTTTCACCAGCAGTTTCGGTACCAGAACGCGTATCGATCTCGACGTCTACCGGCTCGGGGCACAGATCTGGCAGCAGGGCCAGAGTCTCTACGCCGACGGCTCGATGCCGTTCACCAGCGACGGCATCTGGCTGCCGTTCACCTACCCGCCGTTCGCCGCGATGGCCTTCGTACCGCTGGGCGCAATGACGCTCACCATCGCGGGTGTCGTGATGTCACTGATCACGATCGGACTCCTCGTCGTCGTCGTGCACATCGTGCTGACGGTGCTCTCCGTCGGGCGCATCGGCAACCGGTGGTGGCTCGCTCTTCTGGTCTCCACTGCCGCGCTGTGGCTCAATCCGATGTGGATGACGCTCGGCTTCGGTCAGATCAACGTGATCCTCATGGCGATGATCGTCGTCGACGTCTTCCTCGTCGGACGGGGGCGTCGCCGCGCGCTCGGGCCTCTGCAGGGTGTTCTGGTGGGACTCGCGGCGGCGATCAAGCTGACCCCGCTCGTCTTCATCGTGCTGTTCGCATCGGCTCGACGCTGGCGGGCGGTCGTCACGGCCGCCGCGACGTTCGTCGCCGCAGCCGCCCTGGCATGGATCTGGATGCCGTCGGATTCGTGGGGGTACTGGACACACACCTTGTTCCACACCACGCGCATCGGTGATCCATCGGGCCGGATCAACCAGAACCTCAACGCGATGTGGATTCGGCTCCTCCCCGAGGCGAGCGCCGCACAGCTCGCGTGGGTGCTCAGTTCACTCGTCGCAACGGCACTGGCGGGCGCCGCGTTGTTCGCATGCAAGCCCGTCGCGGCTTTCGGCCGGGGCGCGGGTCGGACCGGACGCGTCAACGCCCTCCTGGCGACCTGCGTCGTCGCGGTCTGGGGACTTCTCGTCTCACCGACATCGTGGGCACACCACTGGGTGTGGTCGATTCCGCTGATCCTGACGAGCCTTGTGGTGGCCGCGCGCACCGACTCGCGGCGCGCGTACGTGGCCTACAACGCGATCGCCGTCAGCGGCATCCTGATCTTCGCCGTCGGCCCGTACCAGTTCCTGCCGATGGTTGCCCGACACTGGACCGTATTCGACCACATCGTCGGAAACGCGTTCTCGCTGTGGGGAATCGCCGCTTTGGTCGTGATCTGGCTGCTTCCGTTCTCCCCCGCGCCGGCCGCCACACGAGCAGCCGATCAGCCGCTCGCCGAGATCCGATCTGCCTGAGCGGTGATTCCCGCGCGGCGCCGGCGCCCGAACTGACGGCCGATGTGAGTCAGGCGGCCGAGGCCTCGCCCGACTGTGCGGGCTCCTGCACGTCGGGCTTCGGCTCCTTGAGCGAGGCGGCGTAGATGTCGACGTACTGCTGACCCGAGAGCTGCATCAGCTCGTACATGATCTCGTCGGTCACGGCACGCTCGATGAAGCGGTTGCCCTGCATGCCCTCGTAGCGGGCGAAGTTCAGCGGCTTGCCGATCTTCACCTTGACCCTGGTCGGGCGCGGCAGCACGGTTCCGGGCGGGTTGAAGGTGTTGGTGCCGATCATGGCGACGGGGATCACCGGCACCCCGGTGTCGAGCGCGACTCGGGCGAGTCCCGTCTTGCCCTTGTAGAGGTTGCCGTCGGGCGACCTGGTGCCTTCCGGGTACATGCCCATCAGGTTGCCTGTCTCGAGCTGGCGCCGCGCGGCCTTGAGCGCATCGGCGGCCGCCTCCGCACCGGTCCGGTCGATCGGGATCTGACCGACGGCGGTGTAGAACCACGCCTGGAAGCGACCCTTGATACCGGTGCCGTTGAAGTACTCCGCCTTGGCGAGGAAGTAGATTCGACGCGGCACCATCAGCGGCAGGAAGAAGCTGTCCATCACGGCGAGGTGGTTGCTGGCGAGAATCGCCGGTCCGCGTTCGGGGAGGTTCTCGAGGCCTTCGACCTCAGGACGGCCGAGCACCCGCAGGAGCGGTCCGAGGAGAACGTACTTGAACAGGTAGTACCACATTTTAGACTCACTCCATCATCGCCGCGTCGCCACTTGGTGAAGTCGTCGTCGGACTGAGCACCGAGAGAACTCGAAGAGGGGCGAGTTTCCCGGTGAGCCGACGGGACGTTGTGAGATGACTCTACTCAAGCGCCCAGACCCGCGTGGGCCATAGGGCGTGCTCTCAGTGTGCCGTCGACCACCCTGCGTCGCCGAGCGCCAGACCTTCGGACCGTAGTGCCGCGCGCGCCACCTCTGCGGCGCCGATGACGCCCGCGCTCTCGCCGAGCTGGGTGCCTCGAATCCGCGCGAGCTGCCGGTGCCCCGAACCGGTGATCAATCTGGCGTAGTGCTCACGCGCCTCGTCGAGGAACAGTCCCGACGCCGCGCCGACGCCGCCTGCGAGCACGATCAGGTCGGGGTCGAAGATGTCGGCGATCATCGCCAGCCCCTGACCGAGTGACGCCGCGAAAGCGGCGAACGCGGCGATCGCGACCGCGTCACCGTCGGCGGCGGCACCCGCGACACGACGCCCCGTCAGCGACCCGGGATCGGCTGCGACGTCGGCGGCGAGCTGGCTTCTCCCCCAATCGCCGTCGGCAAGCAATTCGACGACGGTGTCGACCAAAGCCGTTCCGCTGCAATATCTTTCCCAGCATCCGCGCTTGCCGCATGAGCACGGCCGACCGTCGGGGACGACCGTCAGATGTCCGAGCTCCGGGGCTACACCGAAACTGCCGCGATAGATCTCGCCCTCGATGAGCAGTCCGGCACCGATACCCGTCCCGATGGCCAAGACCAGCGAGTTGTGTCCGCGCGCCGCGGCGCCGAATCGGAACTCGGCGACGGCCGCGGCGTTGGCGTCGTGCTCTGTGACCACGGGCAGACCGATGCGCGCACTCATCTCTTCTGCGACACGTGCCTCACGCCACGGCAGGTGTGGCGCGAACCGGACGACCTGCCGATCGGGGGTCAGAAAGCCTGCCACCGCGAGGCCGACGGCGCGCGCCGCCCACCGTGAGGTGAGTTCGCCGACGAGCCGATCGAGGCAGTGCTCGAGGGCCAGCGCCGTGCCCGGCGTCGCGGCCCGCAGGGTGTCGAGCATCCGTCCACGTTCGTCGACCACGGAGGCGCGCACACTCGTGCCGCCGATGTCGATGCCGATCGTCAACTCGCCCATTACTTCTCAGTTCTCATCACGTCTGGGTGTCGCCATCGAGATGCCTGCGGTCAACGAAGGGATCGGCGCCGTGCTCGCGCGTCGCCCGGTGTGGCGTCGACGTGCCGATACGGACCGCGATCGGTTGGTACTGCGCGGTCGGCGGGGTGTGCGCGGCCGGAGTCGCGCGTAGCGCGTTCGCCACGGCCTCCAGCACCGCGATGAGTGCGGCTATCAGCCGGGAGATGAGGTCGCCGATCTCGGCGACGAGTGAACTGATCTCGCCCGCGACGTCGCCGAATGCCTGGTGGCGCGCGCCCGTCCCCCGGGCTGCCCCGGTCGACGTCGACTGCCCTCCTCCGCCGATGATGGCGGCGAGCTGGTCGATCTGCGCTGCGATGCCCAGGACGAAGTCGCGGACAGGGTCACCGACGGGGTCTCCGGTGAACGCGTCGTCGCGGTCTCCTGGCGTCTCCCGTCCCCCCGACGGATTGCCACGGTCGTCGCTGCTCATGTCGGGCGGCTGGTCCTTTGCTGGTGGCGGGCCCCGGTACTCGCCCGGGGACATGTGCACCGAAACGCTACCCGCAACCTCACCGTCGAGGCCATACCGCTGGGTCGGGACGGAACCGGATGCGCACCTGTTGGCCATCCCAGTCGGCGTCGTCGACGACGCATCGCCGCAGCACAGAAGGCAACGGCAGGCAGTGGCGCAGACCGTCGACGGTGACGAGGAGGTCGTCGCCCGAGCGTCCGAGCATGAACCGACCGGGGTCGGGAAGCGTTTGCGGCCAGGACAATTCGTACGTGGTGTCGAGGCCGTCCGCCTCGTCGCCGACAACCGACAGCGCCGACGAGCCGTGCGCGCGACCCGACGGCGCGAGCAGCGTCACCCCGAGCTTCTTCAGTCGTGCCGGCCGGTCCAGCGGCGTGTCGAGCGCCGCGACACCACGAATGTCGACGCCGGGCGCGATGTCGATTTCGTCGGGCACGAGCTCCCGACGGCCCGATTCGGCGGTGGCGTCGTCGAGGTAGATGGTGCGCAGCGGGAGTCCGAGCAGGTCGATGGACGCGAGCTGATGCGGCAACAATCGGGCTCCGCGATGCCCGCTGCCGACCACGAGGTGTGCCGCTGTGGTGTCCGCGTCACGCAGTAGCTCGGCGACGTCGGCGCAGTCCCGGTCGATGGTGTCGACCGCGGTGGTCAGTTGTGCGACCGCCGGACGGTCGGCCGCGGCCGCGAGCCTGCGATGCCTCGGCCATAGCCGGTCGAGAGAGTGCCGAAGCGTCGACGGCGCATCGAGCAATTGGTACGGATCCCCCACTCCGGACAGGTCGACGACGATGCGCTGCCACTGACCGCTGACCGCCTCGTCGCGAATCCGCCGCAGCAACAAGGCATCCTCGACGCCGGGCAGCGATGTCACCTCCGCCTGGTCGATGCCTGCGAGGGTGTCGACGAAGGGCAGTGTGATCTTGGAGCGTCGCACGGTGTCGGCGAGGAGTTCGGCGAACAGCGCCCACGACGTCGTGGCCGACGTGAGCCGCTCGAGGCAGAGCAGGTGCAGATGCGACGACACCGCGACGACGTCGTTGGGCGAGCGGAACACACCGAGAATGTCGGGGACCGGCGAGCAGCGGTCGACCGTGACCAGGAGGGTGTGCCGATCGGCGGCGAGCGGTGAGCGCACCTCGGGCCTGCGCGCGCGGGGTCGGCTGACCGCGCCCGCGGCCGCGACCGCGGTCACCCCGGATCCCCCCGGACCGAAGACGGTGTGAATAGGCGTCAGGTCGATCAGCCTTCGACCCTCTTCTTCAGATCGTTGAGCGCGGCGTCGGTGATCGCTTTCTCGGCACGCCGCTTGAGCTGCCCGATCATCGGAACCTGCAGGTCGACCATCAACTCGTAGGTGACCTTGGTCGAGCCGGGGACCTGTCGGCTGAGCACGTACCGGCCACGCTGATCCTTCTGCAGATCACTCGACACCAGAACCCACGAGACCTCGTCGCCGCCTGCACCCCACGTGTAGCGCAGCACGTAGGTGTCCTGGAGCACGCCGGCGTCGAGTAGGAAGCGCACCTCCGACGCCCTGCCCGCCGAGTCGCGTTCGGTGACCTCGACCTCCCGCGCCGCGGTGACCCACTCCGGGTAGTGCTCGAAGTCGGAAATGACAGCCATCACCTCGGCGGCGTCGGCGTTGATGACGATCGAACGCTCGGTATGGTCGGCCATCAGCTCGCCACGCTTTCACTGATCGCGGGATCGCCTGGGGCGCGGCCCGATTCGAGAAGATCCTTGATCTCGAACGTCACCCGTTTCCCGATCACGCGGTAACGATGGTTGAGGCCGGCCACGTCGGCTCCTGCCGAATCACCGGTGGGTTCTGCATGAAGGAAATAGTGCAGTACGAACCCGTCGAGCACCGGCTCGCACCAGAATTCCATCGTTCCTCTCACCGGACCGTCGACCCGCCAGCGCATACCCGCGGCACCGCGATCCTCGGCCACCTCTATGCGCAGATCGGGCCACCAGGATCGCCATCGTCCGCGATCACCCACCACGGCAGCCACCAACTCGGGTGCCGCAGCGACGAATGTCTCATCCGCCACCTGAATGCTCGTCACGCCTCTTAGCTTCACATACTCGCGACGGGAGCGGATAGACCCCTCATACGTGACACAACTCCGGCGCGGTTGTGGGTGGCCAAAAGTCCGGGGATACGATTGACCGCGAGTGTCTGATGCCAACGATGGCGAAAGGTCGTCGATTAACAAATGAGTGCCGCGATGAATGAGTACAGCGTCCCCGCCGATTTCACGATCGAGGAGGACGAGAACTGTACTGACATCTTGTTCGGTCTCGCCGAGCGCACTCCCGCCTCGACGGTGTTTCGGCGCGAGGAAGGCGGCGAGTGGCTTCCGGTGCGGGCAGACGACGCCGTCAAGCAGATCACGGCCATCGCCAAGGGCTTGATCGCCTCCGGTGTGGCTCCCGGCGACCGCGTCGCGGTCCTGTCCCGCACGCGCCTCGAGTGGATCCTCTTGGATTTCGCAATCTGGTGCGCAGGCGCGACGACCGTTCCGATCTATGACTCGTCGTCGTCGGGTCAGATCGACTGGATCATGCGGGATTCCGGCGCCTCCGCCATCATCGTCGAAGACGACGGACATCGCGCAGAGTTCGAGGCGGTCGGCGATCTGCCCACAGCCGTCCAGGTGTTCCAGATCGATCCGAAGGCCGGCCCCGGTGCCGTCGAACTCCTCATCGAGGCGGGCAAGGACGTCTCCGACGACGAGATCGCCAAGCGGCGTGCATCTCTCAAGTCGAGCGACCCGGCGACGCTCATCTACACCTCGGGAACCACCGGCCGCCCCAAGGGGTGCGAGCTGACGCACTCCAACATGCTCTCGGAGATCCGCGGTGTTCTGCAGGGCAACCTGAGCACCCTGCTCGCGCCGGGCAAGCGACTGCTGATGTTCCTGCCTCTCGCGCACGTCCTTGCGCACGCGATCACCCTCGTCGCTATCGAGGCGCGGGTCGAGGTCGGTTTCACCGGCGACACCAAGAACATCGTCGCCACTTTCGGGCAGTTCAAGCCGTCGCTGATTCTCTCGGTCCCCCGTGTCTTCGAGAAGGTGTACAACTCGGCCCGCCAATCGGCTGCCGACGGCGGCAAGGGCAAGATCTTCGACGCCGCGAGCGCCACCGCGATCGAGTACTCGGAGAAGTCGGAGAAGGGCAGTGTCCCGCTACTGCTCAAGGTGAAGCACGCCGTCTTCGACCGCCTTGTGTACAGCAAGCTGCGCACGGCGCTCGGTGGGCAGTGCGAGCTCGCCATCTCCGGTGGCGCGCCGCTCGGTGCAATGCTCGGGCACTTCTTCAACGGAGTCGGTATCCCCGTCTACGAGGGATACGGACTGACCGAGACCACCGCGGCGTTCAGCGTGAACACCCCGGGTGAGATCAAGATCGGGACCGTCGGAAAGCCCGTGGCGGGCAACACCGTTCGCATCGGCGAGGACGGCGAGGTGCTGCTGAGCGGCGGCGTGGTCTTCCACGGCTATTGGAACAACCCGGACGCCACGGCACAGGCGCTCGAAGACGGCTGGTTCCACACCGGCGACCTCGGCAACATCGATTCCGAGGGCTTCATCACCATCACCGGCCGTAAGAAGGAACTGATCGTGACCGCCGGCGGCAAGAACGTCTCGCCGTCAGGTCTCGAGGACGTACTGCGCTCCGCCCCGCTGGTGTCACAGGCAGTCGTCGTCGGCGATCAGAAGCCGTTCATCTCGGCGCTCATCACCATCGACCCCGAGGCCTTCCCCGGTTGGAAGGAGCGGATGGGCCTCCCGTCCGACGCCGACGTCTCATCCCTCATCAACGACCCCAAGCTGCGCGCCGAAGTTCAAGCCGCCGTCGACGAGGCGAACAAGACAGTCTCGCACGCAGAGGCGATCAAGAAGTTCCGCATCCTGCCGTCCGACTTCTCCGAGGAGACCGGCGAGATGACTCCGACGCTGAAGGTCAAGCGCAACGTGGTCGTCGACAAATTCGCCGACGACATCGACGCGCTCTACACCAAGTCGATTATACACATCTGACGCTGCCGACGATCGCAT
>NZ_LZTC01000015.1:0-874 GCF_001665905.1 Gordonia sp. 852002-50395_SCH5434458 | reverse complement strand
CTAGTGTCCTGAGTCATTAATTCGTGTGCAGTAGTGGGCGATGGAGTCGAGGATCTGGTCAGCGGTCTTGACCCACACGTAGGGGCGGGGGTTGTCGTTCCAGGTCTCGATCCATGCTCTGATGTCGGCGTTGAGTGCTCTCACGGTGCGGTGGGTGGAGCGTTGGAGTTTCTTGGTGGTTAGTTCGGCGAACCAGCGTTCGACGAGGTTCATCCAGGATGAGCTGGTGGGGGTGAAGTGGACTACGAATCGTGGGTGCGAGGTCAGCCATCGTTTGACCGCGGGTGTCTTGTGGGTGGAGGCGTTGTCCATGACCAGGTGGACGTCGAGCTCGTCGGGTACTTCGGCGTCGATCTTGCGGAGGAATCCGATGAATTCCGTTGCGCGATGCCGTGAGTGAAGCGAACCGATGACTTTTCCCGACGCGATGTCCAACGCCGCGTACAGGCTGGAGGTGCCGTTGCGCACGTAGTCGTGGCTGGCCCGTTGCGGGGTGCCCGGGAGCATGGGAAAGATCGGCTGGGTGCGATCGAGCGCTTGGATCTGGGTCTTCTCGTCAACGCAGAGCACCAGGGCACGTTCGGGTGGGTTCATGTAGAGCCCGACGACGTCGCGGACCTTCTCGGTGAACAGGGGATCTTTCGACAGCTTCCACGACTCCTGTTTGTGTGGAGCCAATCCGAACGCTCTCCATACACGCGAAACAGTTGACTGCGACATGCCGAGATGCTCAGCCATCGACCGAGTCGACCAGTGTGTCGCATTCTTCGGAGTGGTCTCGAGAGTCGCGGTGATCAGGTCTTTGATCTGCTCGTCGCCGACGGTGCGAGGTCGCCCAGGCCGGGGTTCGTCGAGCAACCCCTCGCAGCGGTGC
>NZ_LZTC01000014.1:0-35784 GCF_001665905.1 Gordonia sp. 852002-50395_SCH5434458 | reverse complement strand
CCTTGAGACAGACGGTTCGGAAGCTTGGGTCTTCCAGGAGGTGCGGCCGTCATGGCTCGATCCTCTCGATAGACTTTGCAACCACAACGTATCGCCGTTTCACTCATCGGACAGGGCGGGCGGTGGTCTAGCTGCGATTCATCTGCTGCAATATGCAGTGGTTTACTTGACATAATCGCTATTATCGGCTGAATAGGTTGGCGCGCAACGGATTTCGTCACCAATGACGAAATCTAGCGAGTCCCGAGTTCCGGTGACGGAGCTGCTACTGCTGGCTGCTTACACAACAAAACAACCGGCCATCAACTACGAGCACGGCTTCAACCCGCGCAACTCCGCCAGCGACGGCGTGAATCCCACACCACACGCGCTGCCAACATCGACACCGGTGAGGTTAGCGCCCGTGAGGTTGGCTCCTGCAGACGGTCCGCGCTGGACCGATCCCGAACAAACCGCAGATTCTCCAAGCGCTCAGCGCGTACATCCGCGGCCGCCGCGATCTCGTGGTCACGATCAGAACGACGATCATCGAGCCACGCCCCAGCAACCAACACGATCACCGACACGATAAACGCGACCACCACCTCAGGAACCCACCACGGCGGATCACCCCACCACACACGAAACCGCGACCACTGCGAGGGCGCCGGCGGCGTCGGCGGCGAAGGCGTAGGAGGTGTAGGAGCGGGTTGAGGTGGCGTACCGGTCACAGCCGTGAATTCTCTACCGACCTTTCCGCTTGCACCAATCGAAACCCTTCAGTGACTACCGGACTCACCCCGGCTGTCCACAACACCGCCGCCGATTCACTGGTTTATGAAGGTATCGGCTGGACCAGCCTCCGGCCGGCTGCGCAGGGGCTTTCTCGGTGGGGCGTGGTCTTGAAATCTGAGACGTTCCGATGGCCATTCGATCAGGCCGATTGCCTCAGTCTTGATCTCACGCACGGCCCGCAGGTCCTTCACCTGGATCGCCCACCGAAGATAGGCGATATCGTCTACCTGCCGAAGACACTGCAGTACACCCGCAGCCAGCTGCGAACTATGCACCCGGTGCTGGCCGACGAGATCCTGCAACACCCACCAACTCACGTACTGGCTTCGCATTTCAGCGTTGGGGCGCCCCAGAAACGCCATGCGGATGCTATTCCGGAACCGGCTCTCAAGGAAGTCGACGACGCCGCCCGATCCTCCGCTCTTGGAGGCGGCGACGTTACGTCCCTCGCGCTTCACAACCCGCTTAGGCAACGTTCCTGGCCTCTCAACTGGCCAGCGATGAGTATGTGTCGAGATCCGATCGGGAGTCTGTTCCCTCAGATCGGGGTAAACCGCGTCACTGTAGAGCCATTCCAAGAAGTCCTCGGCCGATCGCCAGCCCTGTTTCCCCTTCATTGGTCGTCCGAGAAACGACAGTGTGTACAGGATGTGCGCAATTCGGTTGGTCTTGCGAAGTTGATACTCCACCGCCTCGCGTACCTGCCAGTCGTAGATCCAAGAAAGAGGACCAGACGATCCCGTCGCTTTGGCGATCTTGCCGTATTCCTTGCCAGTAACAGGTTTCGCATCCGGTAGGACTTCCCACTTCAGTTGGGCGATTGCACCAGCCACGGCGTTATTGATCTCCTGTGGCGACAGACGACCCACGACCCCTTCACTCACCTCGCGGTGGAGCCTAGCCGGGTCGAACGGCTCGATCTGGATCTTGTCGTCGCCGCTATGCCGAATGTGGACGTCCTTCTCCAGTCTCCACCCCACTCGCTCTTCCTCGGTGTGGAAACTGTGGCCTGCCACCGCCCGGCACTGGACCTTGCGTCTAGTGCGACCCGGCGCCAGTTGATTCGTGCTGACCACGCGAGTCTCGCTACCACACATAGGGCACTGCATGACTCCAGACGTTATCGTGCGACCGGATTGATGTCCGCGCAAAGAGCACCGGTGCGACGATGGCGCAACAGGCCATCACTCGATCTTGCTGAATCGGGCACCGACAGGATTTCGGTTTCTACCGAGGGAGATCTGACGCCACAACTCACCCACCAGCTTGGGAATACACCCACATACGGACCAATTGGGCAGTCGGCTTGCAGAAGCGTTGTGGCGCTGTGAACCCGTATGCATACTCGTCAGTACGAGACACGAAACTGCTTGGGCAACCAAACCAACCAAGTCGCGACTCGGCCACGCACCGGCACAACGTGCCGCGGTGGCCGACGGCCCCTTGGAAGGCCGCCGGCCGCGATTCACCCATGGGCGACAGCAGTCGCCACTAGACGCAGCAAACGTTCTAAGTGAATGCGAGTCTCAGTATGACCACAACCATGTTGGCTTTTCCAGCCGACGACGAAAACGGACCCAACAAGCCATGGCCGACCGTGTTTACGCGCACGGTCGGCGACCAGGAGGGAAACGCGATCGCAGCGGTGGCTGCGATGATGGGCATCGACGCCCTCGCCGATCCCGAGGGTTACGTACGGCAGGCACGACTTGTCAGTGCGCACCTTCCCGCCGACCTCCGGCAAACACTGGTCGACTTCGAATATGTCGGAGACGGTTCATTGTTGATCCGCGGACTCAAGATCGGACCGATCCCCTCGACGCCACAGTCGCCGGCCGACGACGTCACCCACCGCACACTGCTCGCCAACACGACCGCACTGTTCGTCTCGGTGATCGCGAACCTGGTCGGATACCGAGCAGAGTCCTGGGGTCGGATCTGTCAGTGCATTGTTCCCACCGAAGCCGACATGCACCGCCAGACGTCGACCGGCTCGGAGACGATTCTCGAAAGCCATACCGAGCAGGCCTTCAATCTCGTGACGCGCCCCGACGTTATCGCCTTGGGCTGCAATCGCGGCGACCCGAACGCGGCAACATACGTCTTGTCGGCACGCGCGCTGCAGCGGCACCTTCCGAGTTGGGCGGTGGGGCTGTTGCGGGAACAGAAGTTCTACACGCGAGTCGATCCGTCGTTCATCGACGGCGGGGTTCCCGACGAGATCCGTGGCCCGCTCGCGGTTCTCGGCGGCCCGGACGACGATCCGATCCTCACCTACGACGAGGACCTGATGTGGTCGGACAGCCCCGAACATCAGGCCGCGCTGGCTCTCGTCAAGCACATTTGGACCACCAGCCGTGAGAGCGTGGTACTTCAGCCAGGCGATGTGTTACTCATCGACAACAGCCGCGCAATCCACGGCCGCTCCGCATTTCATCCCCAGTTCGATGGCGGTGATCGGTGGCTGTGCCGATTGCAGGGCGTCTACAACCTGGTCATGACGCGCCACGCTCGTCGTGGAGCGTCACCGATCATCGAGATAAATGGCTGCTGACCACGAGGCCCGTTAACGGGCCGGACTGGGGCACGTTTGACCCCACCACACGATGGGCCGGACATGACATGTCCGGCCCATCGTCATATTCACGCAAGCACCTCCGGGGAACACCAGGCCGCGGGCACCCGCCCGCGAAGACCGACCCGGTAGCGTTGCTGCGCGTGGCGACTGTGAATGCCGGACCTCGGGCCATGCTGATGGACCGCCTCGTGAACGCGACTGGAGCTGTCCGCAGCGAAGCGACCATCCAGTCCGACGTCCGCATGCTGCTCCTGGACCCCATGCTTGGCCTCGCCGAACAGGACCTCGAGGTCGACCTGGAAACCCATGTCGGCCATGGCCGCCGCATCGACGTCGAAGTCGGCCGCACCGTCATCGAGGTCAAACGCACCCTCGCCTCACCCACCGCCATCGCCGCCGCCCACGCGCAGCTCGCCGGGTACGTCACCACCAGGTCCACCGACATGGGCCAGCGATACGTCGGCATCCTCACCGACGGGCGACTCTGGATCGCCTACCACGAGGTCGACGGCGACCTCGCCGAGGCAACCAGAACCACCAGCACCCCCGGCACCACCGGCGCCGAGGACCTCCTCCGGTGGCTCGAAGGTGTCCTCGCCACCCAAACCTCCATCCGCCCGACCCCGGACGAAATCGCCAAACGCCTCGGCGCCACCAGCTCCTCCCACGCCCTGGACTACTCGACCCTCGCCGCCATCTACGACAACGGCAAGGACCTCCCCACCGTCCGCCTGAAACGAGAACTCTGGGTCAAACTGCTCCGCGGAGCACTCGGAACCCAGTTCGTCGACGACGACGGCCTGTTCCTCGAGCACACCCTGCTCGTCAACTCCGCCGAGATCATCGCCCACCTCGTCCTCGGCCTCGACGCCGAAGACCTCGGCCCGGCGACCCTGCTCTCCGGCGACCAGTTCGCCGTCGCCGGCCTCCACGGCGTCGTCGACCGCGACTTCTTCGACTGGGTCATCGAGGTCCCCGGCGGCCACAGCTACATCACCTCGATGGCCCGCCGACTCGCCCGATTCGACTGGTCCGCCGTCGAACACGACGTCCTCAAAGTGCTCTACGAATCGGTGATCTCCGCCGAAACCCGCAAAGCGCTCGGCGAGTACTACACCCCCGACTGGCTCGCCAACCGCATCGTCACCGAAGCCGTCACCGACCCACTGAACCAACGCGTCCTCGACCCGGCAATTATGCGAAATTTCTATGTCTCACGAGACACTGTGCACCGCGAACGGTTAAGCTCCCGGCAAGCTGCTTATACGTTCGCTTGACGCACGCAGCGCTTCGCGGTAACCACAGTGTTACTCGGTCGCCTCTAGGTACTGTTTGCGCGCATCCTGCAGTTCCTTCCAATGAGTTTCAAGACTGGACAGGCTCGGACCGACTCCAAGGGTCGGTAGTGGTTGGGAATGCGCCTCGGTGTATCGGCAGGCGTCCTCGAATATGCGGGTCACAACCTCGGAGGCGGCCGGCAGTGCGCCTACCTTGATCTCGCGGAGCGTCGTCATTCGGATGTTGGGCTGTAGCCGCTGCGATACGCCCTTCAGCAGCTCCGTTTCCGTGAACACTTCACACCATGACCTGATCCAGCTATAACCCTCGCGGACCAACGCTGCGCGTGCCTCGCCTTCCACGGCGCGGGCGGCCGAGATCGTTTTGTTGATGTTGGATTTCAGGTTTCCGAGTGAATCCCAGCGCGGGCCAGACGCTCTAGCGACCTTGCCCTTTCCATCCTCATCTGTCACGTGAAAGTAGGCGCACCGCTTCGACGTTTCGAAGAGAGACAACAACGTGGCCGCAAAGAAGACATCATGTGTAAAGACGATCACCTGATTGTGTTCGGCAAGGCTCGCCATCCGGCGGGCAACCTCGTTAATGCGCCTATGGTCCAGGCTGGAGACAGGATCATCGAAGATGACCGGTGCTGTGATCCCCGCCAGGCGAGCCTCAGCAAGGAAATCGGCAAGCGCCAGTACCTTTTGTTCTCCCTCAGACAGAATCTTGGAAGGCTTGTGCTGACCCGCCAGGGTCTTGCGACGTTGCGCTCGCCCTTGCCGGCCGACGAACTCAACCTGGAGCCCAGGTGCCCGCAGTGCGTCGCATTCCTCAGCGAAGAGCTTGTCGAAGCTCTGGTTGATGAGCTGGTCGCTCGCAGCCTTTGCGAGCTCCGTCACCGACCGACCCAAAGAGGAGAACTTGCCGGCCAAGACACGTAGTTTGTCCGACTCCTTTGCCCGTTCTACCTGGGCCTGAATCGTTGTCCAGGACTTCGTCAGCTCCGCGGCCGCCGTCAGCTCCGCTAACTCAAGTGTCTTCTCGCGAAGAGCATCGGCGCGGTTCTCCGCCTGTGTCTTCAGATCCGCGATCACTGCCTCAACGGATGCGTGTGCCTCCGACACGTCAGAGCTGAGGGCCGACACACCCTCCATGCTGGAGGTGTCTATGGGGCCTAACGCTCGAATCGCTTCCGCCGCAGCAATAGCGGCGTCTCTGATGCGGGATAGTTCGGCGTCGAATGACGGCTGGCCGGCTCCAGTCCCGTGATCATCTATGAACGCGTTGATCTCGTTGAGTTGGATCGCAAGGATCGGTGCCGTCGCACTTCTGATGCTCTGTTCCACAGAGGCGATGTCGGAGCTGATCTTGTCGGTGAGGTACTCACCGTACTTTGAGACAAGGGCCTTGGCTGGATCCGGTCGGGGTCGACGAAGGCCACCATCGCGGTGGCCGGTTCCAGGTCGCTGACCCCGGTGACGGGGTCGATGGTCAGGCGCACGGTGGTGCCCGTGATCGGGCAGTCGGATTCGATGCAGGCGGGTGCGCCGATGACGGCGGGGAAGATGAGGGTGTCGGGGGCACACCAGGTGTAGAGCTGGTGGCCACCGACGCTGAACCGGTGCGGGGTCGGGTTGAGGGTCAGGCCCCAGCCGACGATCCGGCCGGCCTCGTCGTATTCGACGTCGGCGCCGATCGGCGTCTGCGCGGGGTCGAGGTCGGGCACTCCCGCGGCGGCGGCGAGTTCGGTGACGGTGACCGGGGTGCCGTGGGCGAGCAGCCGCAGCGCGGCGCGCATCAGCGCCCGGTCCCGGCCGGCGGGCAGGATCTTGGCGAAAACGTCGGCAGTGAGGTTGTCGGTACTCATGGGATCGGACTCCTCGAGGGCGATCGGACAGTGACGGTGCCGACGGTAGGGTCTGTCCCCGGGGTGAGGGTCAAGCCCGTAGCTCGCATCCGCACGGGTCACCGGCCCAGCACAGGTCGTCGGTGGCCAGATGCGCACGGTGTGCGGTTTCGAAGGCGTCGATGCGGTCGAGGATCTGCTCGGCATCGGCGATGCGCTGGCGCAGCCGCTGCCGCGACCGCTGCAGCAGCTCGGCGAGATGGGCGCCGACCGAACGGCCGTGGTCGTCACGGTCGGTGGAGGTGAGCTGGCAGATCTCGGCGATGGTGAGCCCGAGGCCGCGCAGCTCGCCGATGAACCGCACGCACCACTCCGCGTCGTCGGTGTAGAGGCGGTAGCCGGCCGGGCTGCGGCCCAGGGTGTAGATCAGGCCGAGGTCGGTGTACTCGCGCAGCGCCTTCACCGGCACCCCGGTGCGGGCCGAGAGGTCCCCGATCGTCATGTGTCCGTTCATCACTGCCTCCCGTCCGACGGCGTCAGCCTGCGCAGCAGGACAGTTTGGTGACGTCGGTGGTGAAAGTCTGCGCGGTCAGTTTCAGCGCTTCGGCCATGGTCAGGTACGGCGCCCAGGTGTGGGCGAGCCGGTCGACGGTCAGACCCGCGGTCATCGCATAGGTGGCGGCGGTGATCAGGTCCCCGGCGCCGTCGCTGAGGGCGTGCACGCCCATGATCCGGCCGGTGCCGGCTTCGGCGACGATCTTGACCAGGCCGCGGGTGTCCCGGTTGACCAGCGCCCGCGGCACGCTCGACAACCCCAGCACCCGGCACTGGCAGGCCAGCCCGGCCGCGGCGGCTTGCGCGTCGGTCAGTCCGACCGAGGCGATCGCGGGGCTGGTGAACGTCACGCGCGGCACCGTGGTGTAGTCCAGGACGCGATCGGCACCGGCCAGGGCGTTGTCGGCGACCAGGGTGCCCTGCGCGGCGGCCACGTACACGAACTGCGGATCCCCGGCCACGTCCCCGGCCGCCCAGATGCGCGGATTGCTGCTGCGCTGGCGGTCGTCGACCACGACCGCGCCCCGCTCGTCGACGGCGACGCCGACCGCATCCAGGCCCAGCCCGGCGGTGTTGGGGCGGCGGCCGGTGGCCATCAGCACCTGCTCGGCCCGCAGCTCGGTGCTGGCGCCGCCGCCGGTGCGCACGGTCACCACCTTGTGCCCGTCGTCGGCGAGGACCTTCTCGACGGTGGCGGTGGTGAGCACGTCGATGCGCTCGTGGGCGAAGACGGCCTCGAGCGCGGCCGAGATTTCCGGTTCCTCACCCGAGGTCAGCCGGCTACGCGCGATCACCGTGACCTTGCTGCCCAGGCGGGCGAACAGCTGGGCCTGCTCGAGCCCCACATAGCCCGCACCCACCACGATCAGCGACTCCGGCAGCTGCTGGAGGTCCATGGCGGTGGTCGAGGTCAGATACCCGGCCTCAACGAGGCCGTCGATCGGCGGAGCCCAGGGCGCGGCACCGGTGGCGATCAGATACTGGTCGGCCTCGATCACCCGTACACCGCCCTCGGCGCGCGCGACCCGCAGCACGGGTGCCTCGGCGCTGCCGTCGAACACCGCGGTGCCGGAGACGATCTCCCACCCGTAGTCGGCGGCCAGGTCGACATACTTCTCCGCCTGCAGCTGCCCGACCAGCGCGTCCTTGCCCGCGATCAGGGCGGGGAAATCCAGCGGCACCTCGGCGGGGGTGAGCCCGGGGAACCGGCCCGCCGCCTCGGCGGCGTGGCGGGCCTCGGCGGCGGCCAGCAGCGCCTTCGAGGGCACACACCCGACGTTCACGCACGTGCCCCCGACCGTCCCGCGCTCCACCATCACCACCCGTTTGCCGAGGTTGACCGCGGCGATGGCGGCGGCGAACGCCGCCGAGCCGGAACCGATGATCGCCAGATCGGCGCGGGAATCTGTCAAGGTCACGAGGGTGCCTCCTGGTCGGGCAACCGCTGAACCGACAACGGCTGCTATTCGTGTTGACGAATATCTACCGGAACCATATTATGCGCTTATCCGAATAGTTCAAGTCTCGTGGAGGCGATCCCATGGCCCGGTCCACCACCGCCACTGTCACCGTGCCCGGTGCCGAGTCGGCGTGTACGCATCTGGATACGACGGCGAAGTTTTTTCGCGCCCTGTCGGATCCGACCCGGCTCAAGCTCCTCGAATTCATCCTCGCCGGGGAGCGCACCTCCGCCGACTGCGTCGAACACGCCGGCATCTCGCAGCCCCGGGTGTCGGTACACCTGTCCTGCCTGGCCGACTGCGGGTATGTCCTCGCGCGCCGCGACGGGAAGAAACTGCGGTACTCCGTGGGTGATCCGCGGGTAGCTGACCTGGTGATGCTGGCGCGGTCGCTGGCGGCCGACAACTCCGCCGCGCTGGGCTGCTGCCCGCGCATCCCCGCCGCGGACGGTAGTGGGCGGCGATGAACACACCCGACAACAAGGCGATGAACACACCCGACAACGACTCGGGCGGGTTCGGTGGTCTGCTCGCAGTGGCCGGTGGCGTGCTGGTGATGGTCGCCTGCTGCGCCGGTCCCGCCCTGATCGCCGGCGGCGTGCTCGCCGGTCTCGGCGGTGTCTTGACCAGCCCGTGGCTGCTTGCCGCAGGCGTGCTGGTCGTGGCCGCCGCCGTCGGCTACACCCTGCGGCGCCGCGCCCGTAAGGCCACGGGGTGTTGTCCGCCCCGACCCGGATCGGATCGCGGCTGACAAGGCGAAGCCGTCCTGGATCGTCTCCCACGAGATCTCGCTGGAAGAGGCCGCCGACGCCTACAGGAACTTCGACGCCAGGTCCGAGGGCTGGACCAAGGTCGTCATCAAGCCGGGTATGTCCAGCGGAAAGAAGGCGAACTGACATGGCAGCAGATCTGCAGGGCAGGAGAGTCGCGATCCTCGCCGCGGACGGGGTCGAGCGCGTCGAGCTCGAGCAACCCCGCGAGGCACTGGACCGGGCCGGCGCCCGGACAGAGGTCCTCTCGGTCGGCGAGGGCGAGATCCAGGCCCGCGATAACGATCTGGATCCGGCGGGGACGTTCAGCGTCGACGGGCTGGTGGCCGAGGCCTCGGTGGCCGATTACGACGCCTTGGTGCTTCCGGGCGGGACGGTGAACCCCGACCAGCTCCGGGTCGACGAGGACGCTGTCGCGTTCGTCCGCGACTTCGTCGAGAGTGGCAAGCCCGTGGCGGCGATCTGTCACGGACCGTGGACGTTGATCGAGGCCGGTGTGGTCACTGGTCGCACCTTGACGTCCTTCCCGAGCATCCGCACGGACCTGCGCAACGCCGGCGCGAACGTCGTCGACCAGGAGGTCGTGGTCGACAAGAATCTCATCACCAGCCGCTCGCCCGACGATCTGTCGGCGTTCTGCGACGCGATCGTGTCCCAAATCGAGGGCACTTCGGTACAGGAAGAGGTGTCGTCATGAGTGTGACCAAGGGATTGCTGGTCAGGTTCGACGCGTTGCCCGGGAAGGAGGACGAGGTGAGAGACTTCCTCGACAGCGGCCGTGGGCTTGTCGAGGGATAGCAGGCCACCACCGCGTGGTTCGCGATCCGCCTCGGGCCGACCTCGTTCGGTATCTTCGACGTCTTTCCGGACGACGCCGGACGACGCCGGACGTGATGCCCACCTGTCCGGAACCGTGGCGGAAGCGCTCGGCGAAAACACCGGCATGACGTCGAACTTAAGCGAGACAGCCCTAGCCCATCGGTCGACGCGATTGGCATTTGGCACCCAACCAGGAGGTACTCATGACCATCAGGCTCGAATCCGTATCGCTCGAGGACGCTCAGCGCGTGATCGCCGCCGCTCAGGCTAAGGCGGAAGAGATCGGGTCGCCGAGCAACATTGCGGTGGTCGACGCGGGTGCTAACTTAGTTTCCCACATTCGCATGGACAACGCGTGGGTGGGCAGCGTCGACATCTCGATCAACAAGGCCTTTACGGCGCGCGCCTTCGACATCGCCACCAAGGACCTGGCCGAAAATGCTCAGCCCGGCGAACAGTTCTACGGCATCCAGGGCTCGAACCATGGCAGGGTCATGGTCTTCGCTGGCGGCATCCCGCTGCGCCGCGACGGCCTGGTCGTCGGCGCGGTAGGAGTGAGCGGGGGTAGCGGCGAGCAGGATCAGACGGTCGCCGAGGCAGCTGTAGCGGCGTTCTAATCCATCCCAGAGAACGCAAAACCGAGCAAAGGATAGATCTCCAAGATGGCAACAACAAAGGTCAGCAAAGCGCTTCTGGTGCGCCTCGAAGCACTGCCCGGCAGGGAGGACGAAGTCCGCGACTTCTTGAACCAGGGGCTGTCAATCGTAGAGGGTGAGCCCAAGACCGTCCGGTGGTTCGCGATACAATTCGGACCCTCGTCGTTCGGGATCTTTGACGCATTTCCCGACGACGACGGGCGCCAGGCGCACCTGTCGGGTGAGGTCGCGAAAGCGCTCGGTGAGAAAACGGGTGAGCTCTTCGAGGAGCCCGTGATCGAGCAGCTCGATGTCGTCGCGGAGAAGCAGCCCGCATAGAGCAAGCGGCCGCCCGCGGCGGCCACACAACACCGAGCGGCTGCACTCATCGCTCGGTTACTGCCCGCCCCATTGAGTACGAGACGCGCTACCGTAAAACAGCCACCCCCCGAGATGGAGGTGGCTAAACGAGGGGCAGGTTCAGGTGGTCAGCGCAACAGCCTGACTGTTGAGGCTGGTGTGGCGTGGAAGTTTGTGGAGGGTTTTGGGAGGCGATTGATGCTGGGGGGTCGGTAACGGAGGCTTCGCGCGCTGTGGGGGTGTCGCCGTATACCGGGTACGGGTGGATGCATGCGGCCGGTCGGGCGTTGCCGTCTGGGCGTGGTCAGGGTCGACCGAAGTCGGTGCGGACCCGCGAGGTGTTCTGGGCGGGCCTGCGGGAAGGATTGACTGTCGCGGCTTCGGCCCGAGCAGCTGGCGTGTCGAAAAGGGCCGGTCAGGACTGGTTCAAGCAGGCTGGTGGGGTGCGTCCTGTGACAATCAACCCGCAACTCGAAGCAGCGGTCGACCACGGTGTAGGACTACTGTCCTGGACGGACAGGTGCCGGATCGAGGATCTCGTTACCGCCCACTACCGTCCGGCGCAGATCGCCCGGTTGATGGGTCGGGCGCGTTCGACGATCAGCCGGGAGTTGGCTCGCGGAACACCGACCGATCGACCTGGCCGGTATCGGGCGCTGGTGGCCCAGAACCGGACTGATGCCGCCCGTCGACGGCCCAAACAGCGCAAATTGGTGGCCGGGACCCGGCTCGTCGGTCGCGTCACGACTTCGCGTGATCCAGTCCGCAGGTGAGACATCAGTACAGAAGCTCAACATGCCACGACTATGCGCCGGACCGGGTTGCCGGAGCCACCCATTTACACAACGCCAGGCGTCTCATCTGATGCATCATTGATTCATCCAGTGCATCAGCGATGCCAATCTGCAGGTCATCGGGTTGTATTCCGTAACAAGGCGGCCCGGCCTCAAGCGCTCGGCATCGCGTCGCAACTGGGTCGCCTTCTCGAATGCCGCTGGGGAACAATGGTGTTCGTGAGCGCGGTCAGGTCCAGGAGGAGTGGCGAGGCGATGCATCTGATGCAATATGCAGTGGTTTACTTGACATAATTAACATTATCGGCGAAACATGTTGCCGCGCTGCATGATTCGTCACCAGTGACGAAACGATGCGCCACAGTTGTTGCCCGAGCGCTCCGGGCAGTTCGTCGGCGTAGGTGGGCGCGCCGTCGATGCTGTCGGAGGCCGCGGCTGCTGCGTCGGCGGGCAGATTGTCGGGAAGGGAGGACTCGATGCTGCTGCGATAGGCCGCTGTTCCGACGCTGCCGAGGACTGCGACCCCGAGCGAGCGGCCCAGGGTTCCTCGCCTCGGGAGGCCTCGGTCCATCCATGGGGTAGAGCTGCTCCCCCTCCGCTCAGCGTCCTCCGGCTCATCTGAACTACTATTTGGAATAGTTTCAAGATGGCTGTTGGAGGTGCGGTGATCGCAAGCGTTGTGGCCCAAGGGGCACTCTTGGGGCTGTTCGGTGCGGTCGTAGCGTGTGGTGTCGCCGCTGCCCGTCGGCCGGGTCGAGGTGGGGAGGCTTGGCGGGCGCTCGTTTCGAGTGCGCTTGCTGTGAGTGCGGCCGGCGGCGTGATGGTGGTTGCTCCCCAGGGCTTTTTCGCGGCGGCGATCGTGTTGGCGCTGCTCTGTGTTGGGGCGTTCATGCTGTTTTCTGCTCGTCTGCACGGCGCGTCGTTGGCGGTGATGGTGGACTCGCTCGTGTGGATGGCCTCGGCGATGTGGGTGTTCATCGTGTTCGCCGCCACGGGCGGGCCGATCGAGGGTGGTGTGGTGCCTGCTGATCCGATTGCCGAACTGGCGTTGAGGGCCGAGCTCAATCGACCCCCGAGGTGGGTCCGTACTGGCAGTGTGATCGCGATTTTCGGTCTGGTGGCCGCGATAGTCTTCCGCCTGGCCCGGCCGGCCTCCTGTGGTGATTGCTTCGAGACCCTCGTTCCCGGCGCCCACGCCCGATGGCCACAAAATACGAAGGTGGTTAGTAGAAGTGGGGTGTGATGGGGGTGTGCGGGGAGGTGGTGAGGCATGACTGACGGTGTCGCGGTGCGGCGTGCGGGTCGGTTCGGCCCGCGCGGTCCTGCCCGTACGATCTCCCGTGCGGTGGGTCTTGCTGTGGTGATGTTTGAGGCGGTGGCCGCGTTCTGGCTGGTGATGCTGCTCCGAACGTCGGATCTCGTGCCATCCGACCCCCGCTCAGGAGTCGGGCGCGGTGATCCGGTTGAGCTGCGGGTGCTGACCGCTGTGGATGTGCACGACTGGGTGTCGGCTCTGAGTGCTGCGGCCTTCGCTGCGGGTGTGGCCGGTGCGCTGGTGGCGCGTCTACTCCCAGCAGTCAAGGGGCGCGCGATCGGTTGAGTAGTCGGGCCTGGGCCTCGCCGGAGGCGCCGGGGTTTCCCTTGTCGGAGGGTTTTGTGCCTTAGGCTTTGGTGCCGCCGCCGCGGGTGTGGCGAGGTTTGAGGGTGAGGTATTCGCTGAGCACTTCACGCTCGGCGGGTGTCACGGTCTGGGCGAAGTGCATCAGTACTGCCGCGGAGTCCCCGCTGGCGTCGAGGACTTGACGCAAGGTGCGTGAGGTGGCCTCTTCACGGGTCTGCATGGGGAAGTACCGGTAGGCGCGGCTGACTTTTTCTCGACCGACGAACCCTTTTTTGTGCAGGTTGGTGACGACGGTGAGCACTGTGGTGTAGGCCGGTTCGCGGTCGTGGAGTTCCTCGACTAGGTCGTGCACCGACATCGCCGCACCGGCTGACCACAGCACGTCCATCACTGCGCGTTCCAGTGAACCCAGCCCAGTCATTTTCACCCACCATCTCTAGATGCGGGTCAATCTTACGACGGACTACCTCAGTTAGTAGCTTGGTCCCGTTGGAGCGCATCGGCAGCGCCGCGACGCGGGCGGTGTTTGAAGGCCACGGAGAATTCGGTTCCAGGGGTGCTGCGGTGGATGTGACGTCGGGTGGTGGTCGGCAACGTGATGGTGAAGGTGGCTCCGTGTCCGGCTCCCAGGCTTTCGGCGAGCAAGGTGCCCCCATGGTCTTCGACGATAGAGCGGGCGATGGTGAGGCCGATTCCGCTGCCGCCGGCGTCTCTGGTGCGTGAGGAGTCGGTGCGGTAGAAGCGGTCGAAGATGTGTGGAAGGTGTTGAGGGGGAATGCCGTCACCGCAGTCGACGACGCTGATGCGCACCGCGTGTGCCGGGGCGGTGTCGGCTTTCACTACGACTCGCTGGCCCGGGGAGCTGTGTCGCAGCGCGTTGGTGAGCAGATTGAGCAGTACTTGGCTCATTCGTTCGGCGTCGACATCGATGTGTACGCGCGCGGCGGTGGTGACGATGCCTAGCGTGACTTTGGCGTCGGTGAACAGGTCGGCGGCTTCTTCGTAGGTCGCGATGAGCAGTTCGTTGACAGTGATCGTCGCCGGGTGGAGGGGCATCTGATGCTCGTCGGCGCTGGATACGGTCGCGATGTCCTCGGCGAGACGCTGCAGGCGGGTGGTGGCGGTGCGCACGACGTCAAAGGTCTGTGAGTCGGGAGCCCGGATTCCGTCTTCGATGGCGTCGGTGATCGCGCCGATGGTGGTCAGTGGGGTGCGCAGTTCGTGGGCAAGGTCTGACAGCATCCGCTTACGGATGTCGTCTTGTGAATCCAGCCGTTGTGCAAGTTGGTTGATAGCTCGGCTGAGCTGGGTGAACTCGGTGCCGAGCTGGCGATCGGGAACACGGGTGCGGTAGTTGCCGGCGCCAATAGCCACGGCTGAGCGGGCGACACTGGCGACTGACTGTTGTACGCGGCGAGCCAGGAACCAGCTGACGGCCGTGGCCAGGATCGTCGAGGTGATCAATGCGGCAGACATTGAGACGACGATCGAGGAAGTGAACGCGGCTTCGACATGGTCGGCCTGAACTGACCCTGGCTCGAGGCGAGCTTGGCCGAGGTGGTCGTGGAAGGTGTGTGGAGCCACGAATAGTGCCACGATCGCGACGCTGATGCCGCCGCCGGCGATGACGATAGCTTGAGCGAGCATGAGCCGGGAGCCGAAGCTGCCGGGGATACGTAACCGTCGACGTTCATCGTTCATCGCTGGCTCCTCGAGGTTGGCCGTCACCCATCCGGTAGCCCACTCCGCGAACGGTGCGGATGAATCGGCCGGCTACGGCGCTGTCACCGAGTTTGCGGCGCAGACTGGCGACATGGACTTCGACGACGTGGGCATCGCCGACCCAGTCGGGTCCCCAGATTTCGGTGAGCAGTTGCTCTCGACTGAACACAACACCGGGCCGCCGCGTGAGCGCTTCGAGAACGTCGAACTCAGTCCGAGTCAGCTCCACGGGTGTGCTCTGCACCTGGACTTCACGACCCTGAGGGTCGAGGGTGAGCTCCCCTATCGTCCGCGGGTGCGACTCGCCGGTTGGGGTCGGCCGTGGTCGGCGCAGCATGGCGTCGATGCGCGCCATCAGCTCACGAGGGCGAAATGGTTTCGTGAGGTAGTCATCGGCCCCCACCGACAGGCCAACGACTGTGTCGACTTCGTCCGCGCGGGCCGTGACCATCACGATGTAGGCGTTGGTGAAGGTGCGCAACTGTCGACAGACCTCGACGCCATCGAGTGACGGCAAGCCCAGGTCGAGGATGACTACTGCCGGACTCGCCGTGCGTGCGGCGGCGACTCCCTCCTGGCCGTCGGGCGCAACGGTGACCGTGAATCCGCTGCGCTGCAGGTAGTCAGCAACGACTTCGGCAATGTCGGGCTCATCTTCGATCACCAGGGCGTGCAGACCGTGCGGTGGTCGGACCACCGGCATATGGAGGTCGTCGACGACGTTGCGATCTTGGGGCACGCTCCTATGGTGGCGGTGGTCTACACGATCATCCAACCTCGTGGGCATTCTTGAGCAGATCTTGATCCACGCTGCCGATCAGCCTTGAGGTTCGGTGGGCAAGGTGGCGGTGTCGCCGGGTGGAACGTTACGACACAGTTCCCTCTCACACTGATGATCTGATTTCTGCCCGGCGGCGTCCTGTTCAACAACGCAGAGGATGCCCGTGTGACTGTCTCCTACAGCCTCACCACCAGTGATCCATTCGCCAGTACCTTCCCCGCCGAAGCCGCGTCGCCCCGTGCTGGGCTGAGTCGTCAGCTGGTGGGCGGCACCCCGGTGTTGCGCATCGAGGAACCCTTCGCCGAGCACGGGCGCGGCTTCTGGGCCAAGCTGGAAGGCTTCAACCCCGGTGGTATGAAAGACCGGCCTGCGCTGCACATGGTGGAACGCGCCCGCGCCCGTGAAGAGCTGGCCCCGGGGGCGCGGATCATCGAATCAACTAGTGGGACACTGGGATTAGGCCTGGCTTTAGCGGGCATCGTGTTCGGGCATCCGGTGACCTTGGTGACCGATCCAGGACTGGAACCGATCTTGCGGCAGATGCTCGCCGCATACGGCGCCCAGGTCGATGTCGTCAGCGATCCCCATCCGGTCGGGGGTTGGCAACAAGCCCGCCGCGACCGCGTGCGCACCCTGCTCGAGCGCGACGAGGCTGCGTGGTGTCCCGACCAGTATTCCAACCCCGACAACGTGACCGGTTACAGCTCGTTGGGTGTGGAGTTGATCGCGCAGCTGCGACATATCGATGTGCTGGTGTGCTCGGTGGGCACCGGTGGGCACTCAGCCGGTGTGGCTCATACTCTGCGGCAGTTCAACCCTGAGCTGGAGGTTGTGGGCGTAGACACCATTGGCTCGACGATTTTCGGCCAGCCGGCACAGTCACGGATTATGCGGGGACTCGGCTCGAGTATCTACCCCCGTAACGTTGCCTATGACCAGTTCAGTGAGGTGCACTGGGTGGCGCCGGCCGAGGCAGTCTGGGCATGTCGCACCCTGGCCGCCACGCATTACGCCACCGGCGGCTGGAGCGTGGGCGCGGTGGCCCTGGTCTCGGGCTGGCTGGCGCGTACTCGTTCGGCCGATACGCGCATCGCGGCGGTGTTCCCCGATGGCCCCGCTCGCTACTACGGAACCATTTACAACGATGAGTACTGCCGCGCTCACGACCTGATCGGCGCCCCGGCGCCGCCCACTGAACCCCGCACCATCAGCGATCCGCTCACTCAGGTCGCGAGCAGCTGGACGCGGTGCCCTACCATCATCGACCCCACTTGCGTGCCGCACGCCGAGCCCACGAGCTGATCTATGCGACGCCTCTACCGCAGTTTCCGCAGCTTCGATCGCCCCAGCCAAGTGCTGATGGTCAATCAGTTCACCATCAATCTCGGCTTCTACATGCTCATGCCCTACCTCGCCGCCTACCTCGCCGGCCCGCTGGCCCTGGCCGCATGGGCAGTGGGCCTGGTCCTGGGGGTACGCAACTTCTCCCAACAGGGCATGTTCCTGATCGGGGGAACACTCGCTGACCGCTGGGGTTACAAACCGCTCATCATCGCCGGATGCCTGATGAGGGTCATCGGATTCGTCCTACTGGCCCTGGTCAGTTCGCTGCCGGCGATCCTGATCGCCTCGGCGGCAACGGGATTCGCCGGGGCGCTGTTCAACCCCGCCGTACGGGCCTACCTGGCCGCCGACGCCGGTGAGCGCCGCATCGAAGCATTCGCCGTGTTCAACGTGTTCTACCAGGCCGGGATCCTGCTCGGGCCGCTGGTCGGACTAGCCCTGACCGCCCTGGACTTCCGGCTCACCTCTCTCTGTGCGGCAGCAGTTTTCGCGGTCCTGACCCTCGTGCAGATCAAAGCGCTACCCGCAACAACACCGGCGCCGAGCAGCACCTCAATCATTCAGGACTGGCGCAGCGTCGTCCGTAACCGGCGATTCCTGCTGTTCGCTGCGGCGATGGCCAGCTCTTACGTGCTGTCCTTCCAGGTCTACCTCGCCCTGCCCCTACATGCCGACCGCATAGCAGACAACCCCACCCTCGCCACCAGTGTTGTCACCGCAATGTTCGTGGTGACCGGTCTGGTGGCCATCGCCGGCCAGCTACGCATCACCACATGGTTCGGCAACCGCTGGGGCAGCACCGGCAGCCTGAGCGTGGGAATGACGCTGATGGCTGCAGCTTTCCTGCCCCTAGTCGCCAGCACCGCAACGCATCAGCGCAACATCGCCCTCAACATCGCCGCCCTGCTACTCACCGCAGCTCTGCTCGCCGCCGCCACCGCAGCAGTGTTCCCATTCGAAATGGACACGGTGGTGGGACTGGCCCGCGGCACGCTTGTCGCCACCCACTACGGGCTCTACAACACCATCGTCGGGATCGGGATTCTGCTCGGCAACGCCGCGACCGGGTGGCTGTTCAGCGCGGCCACCACCCGCGACATGCCCGAACTGGTGTGGATCGCTCTAGTCCTCACCGGCATGGCGGCGGCGTCTGCCCTGTTGCTGTTGCACCGCCGCGGATGGCTCAGTGTCGCCGCCCCCACCGAAGCTCAGCCCACCGCAACCCATTGATTACCCTAGGGGGGTAAGGTATAACGGTGGTGTGGCGAGACGCCACAGCGACAGACCCCCTGAGGGTCGTTGGCACCACTGCTGTACCGAAAGGGCACATCTCATGAGCACATCGACAGTGATCGTCTCCGGAATGACGTGTGGGCACTGCGCGGCGTCGGTGCGTGAAGAAGTCGGCGCACTGGCCGGCGTAACTGACGTCGACGTCGACGTGGCCAGCGGGCGAGTCACCATCTCTAGCTCGGCCCCGATCGAGGCCGACGCGATCCGCGGCGCGATCGAAGAGGCCGGCTACCACCTGGCGCAGTAGCCGACGAGGGGCTGAAGTGTCTGCCCCACTGGCGACTTCAGCCTCTCCCGGGCGGCGTGGGTGTCGCCACCACCGATGACAGGAATCCAGCGATGAATGTTCCAACCAAGCTCGGCGTCTTCGCCGCGGCCCTGCTGATAGTTTTCGCTGCGGCGTACGCCATCGCCGCTGGTGTCGCTCCCGACAGGGCGTCGACCTCCCCGGCTGAGTCCGCCCATGCCGATCACAATGCTGCACCACAGTCGCGAACATCCGCCTCGTCTCCGGGGGCCGATCAGGTTCGCGGAGTTTCGATGGCAGCAGCCGGCTTCATCCTGGGGAATGTGGTGGCACCCCATGCGTCCGGGGTGCAGGCTCCATTGAGCTTTGAGATCCTCGATGCCGCCGGGACCGCGGTCACCGACTTCGCCACCGAGCACGACAAGCAGCTGCACCTGATCGTCGTCCGCGCGGATGGCACCCACTTCCGACACGTGCACCCAACCCTCTCGCCCGAAGGGCGCTGGACGCTGCCCTGGCAGTGGGCGACGGGAGGCAGCTACCGGATCTACGCCGACTTCGTGCCCGCCGCCACCGGCCAACCCCTCACCCTCACCAGCACCGTCGAAGTCAGCGGTGACTACCAGCCGGCCCCACCCACCGCCGAATCACGACAGTCATCCGTCGACGGGTTCGACATCGAGCTGGCCGGTCATCTGCGCGCGGGCGCCGAGTGCGAACTGACCGTCACCGTGCGCCGAGCAGGACAACCGGTTACCACCCTGCAGCCGTATCTGGGCGCTTTCGGTCACTTGGTGGCCCTGCGTCAAGGCGACCTGGCCTACCTGCATGTTCACCCTGAGGGCGTGGCACCGACCGCCGGTCAACTAGCGGGACCACAGGTCCGCTTCGCCACCACCGCCCCCACCCCGGGCCGCTATCTGCTCTACCTCGACTTCCAGGTCGACGGCGCTGTGCAAACCGCCACCTTCGTTCTCGATGCCCCCACCGGCACCCCTGCCCCGACACCTGACTCCACGGCCCCCTCGGCCGATCCGCACGCCGGACACTAACTCGCTGACCAGCGCCACCCGGGGCATTGCGCCGAGGCATTCACCCACGAGGAACTCCCCCATGACCACCTCAGCTCCGATCCACCCACCTGCGGCCACCGCCGAGCAGACAGGCGCCGTCGATGTCGAACTCGCCGTGTCGGGCATGACGTGTGCATCGTGCGCGGCACGCATCGAACGCACACTGAACAAACTCGACGGAGTGAGCGCCTCGGTGAACTACGCCACCGAAAAAGCTCACGTCAGCGCACCCGCCGGTGTCGACCCACACCTGCTGATCGAGACCATCGAACAGGCCGGATACCACGCTGCGCTGCCCGCCACTCCCACCAAAGGTGCCGCCCCCGACGATGACCCTTCGGACGACGACGGGGAGCTCGTGGCCTTGCGTCACCGACTGATCGGTGCGGTGGTTCTCTCGGTACCGGTGATCGCGCTGGCAATGGTCCCGGCGTTGCAGTTCACCTACTGGCAGTGGGCGTCGTTGACGTTGGCCGCGCCAGTGATCGTGTGGGCGGCATGGCCGTTTCATCGCGCCGCGTTGCTCAACCTGCGCCACGGTGCGGCCACCATGGACACCCTCATCTCGGTCGGCACCACCGCGGCGCTGTTGTGGTCGTTGTATGCGTTGTTCTTCGGCACCGCCGGACAACCAGGCATGACCCACGGATTCACCCTGACGGTCAGCGCTTCTGACGGTGCAGGCAACATCTACCTTGAGGTAGCCGCGGGGGTCACGATGTTCGTCCTGGCCGGCCGATACTTCGAGAAGCGGTCCAAACGGCGCGCCGGTGCGGCGTTGCGGGCCTTGTTGGAGCTGGGCGCCAAAGACGTCACAGTGATCAGGGACGGCCACCAGCATCGGATCCCGATCGGCGAGCTCGCCATTGACGACGAGTTCAATGTGCGCCCCGGCGAGAAGATCGCCAGCGACGGTGTGGTGGTGTCCGGCACCTCGGCAGTCGATGCCAGCATGGTCACCGGCGAGTCGATGCCAGTCCAGGTCGCCCCCGCCGACACCGTGACCGGCGGAACGGTCAACGCCGGCGGGCACCTGCGGGTGCGGGCGACCCGCGTGGGAGCGGACACCCAACTCGCGCAAATGGCCGCGATGGTCGAACGCGCCCAGACCGGCAAAGCCCACGCCCAGCGACTGGCCGACCGGATCTCAAGTGTCTTCGTGCCGGTGGTCATCGCCGTCGCCATCGCTGTCCTCGGCGCGTGGATCGGCGCCGGCTATCCCCTGCAAGCGGCGTTCACCGCCGCGGTCGCTGTGCTGATCATCGCCTGCCCCTGCGCTCTGGGACTGGCCACCCCGACCGCACTTCTGGTCGGTACCGGCCGCGGAGCCCAACTCGGCATCGTGATCAAAGGCCCCGAAGTCCTGGAATCCACCCGAACCGTCGACACCGTTGTCCTCGACAAAACCGGCACGGTCACCACGGGACAGATGACACTCGTCCAGGTCACCACTGCTCCCTCCACCACTCGCGAAGACGTGCTCGCCCTCGCGGGGGCGGTGGAGAATGCCTCCGAGCACCCCGTCGCGGCCGCCATCGCTGCTGGTGCAGCCGCCGAAGTCGGGCCGCTCGACGAGGTCGACGACTTCCGCAACTTCGAAGGTCGAGGCGTGCGCGGTCTGGTCCAGGGACGTGTGGTCACCGTCGGGCGTCCGACGCTGCTGGCCGAACACGGCATCGCCGTGGATGACCCTCACCTCAACGAGGCGCAGACCGCCGCCGAAGAAGCCGGACAGACCGCCGTACTCGTCGCCTGGGACGGCCGCGCCCATGCGGTCCTGGCGGTCGCCGATGCGATCAAACCCACCAGCGCACACGCCATCGCCCGGCTCGCCGCACTGGGTATGACGCCCATCCTGTTGACCGGCGACAACCAGACCGTCGCCGATGCCGTGGCCGCTGAGGTCGGTATCGACACCGTCATCGCTAACGTCTTGCCGGCCGACAAAGCCGCCGTCATCACCGACCTGCAATCCGACGGCAAGGTTGTGGCCATGATCGGCGACGGCGTCAACGACGCCGCTGCCCTGGCCCACGCCGATCTCGGGCTGGCGATGGGCACCGGCACCGACGCCGCCATGCATGCCGCTGACATCACCCTGGTCCGCGGCGACCTCAACGCTGCCGCCGACGCGATCGCCTTGGCACGCACCACTCTGAAAACGATCAAAATGAACCTGTTCTGGGCATTCGCCTACAACGTCGCCGCGATACCGCTGGCCGCGCTGGGACTGCTCAACCCCATGCTGGCTGGGGCCGCCATGGCGTTGTCCAGCGTGTTCGTCGTCAGCAACAGCCTGCGGCTGCGCGCCTTCACCAGCCCGCCCCACTCATCGTCCACAGTTCCACCCACCAACCCCTCGACGTATACCCCTCAGGGGTATAAGGTAGCGGCATGAACGAGCACTCTTCCCCTGAGCACGTCGGTCACGACGCCGCCGATGAACGCCACCACGGCCAACTCGCCGCAGCGTCACACAACCACCACGATCACCATGCTGAGCGCGCCCGCGCAGACCATGATCACGCTGGGCATGGGGGGCATGGTGATCACGTCGGGCAGTTCCGGCGGCTGTTCTGGATCATGCTGGCCCTGGCTGTGCCGGTCGTGGCCTTTTCGCCCATGTTCGCGATGCTCATCGGCTATGACCTACCCGATGGTGAAGTGTTGAAGTGGGTCTCACCGGTGCTGGGTACGGTGATGTACTGCTGGGGTGGGCGGCCGTTCCTGGTAGGCGCCTATTCAGAACTGCGGTCGCGTGCACCGGGAATGATGCTGTTGATCGCCTTGGCGATCACGGTGGCCTTCGTGGCGTCCTGGGGTGCGAGCATCGGTGTGTTGCATCACGAACTGGACTTCTGGTGGGAACTGGCGCTGCTCATCGTGATCATGCTGTTGGGGCATTGGATCGAGATGCGGTCGCTGGCCCAGACGACCTCGGCCCTGGACTCGCTGGCCGCGCTGTTGCCCGATGAGGCCGAACGCGTCGATGGCGACCAGATCACCACGGTTGCTCCCAGTGAGCTGCAGGTCGGAGATGTGGTGATCGTGCGCCCGGGGGCCAGCGTGCCGGCCGACGGTCGCGTCGTAGACGGCTCGGCCGAGCTCGATGAATCCATGGTCACCGGAGAATCGCGCACGGTGCGCCGCGGCATCGGCGATCAGGTGGTGGCCGGCACGGTGGCCACCGACTCGGGGCTGCGGGTCCAGATCACCGCCACCGGCGATGACACGGCGCTGGCCGGGATTCAGCGCCTGGTGGCAGACGCGCAGAACTCCACCTCCCGCGCCCAGCGGCTGGCCGATTCCGCTGCAGCGCTGCTGTTCTGGTTCGCGCTCGGCTCAGCGATCATCACCGCCATCGTGTGGACGGTCATCGGCCAACCCGACCAGGCGGTGATTCGAACCATCACCGTGCTGGTCATCGCCTGCCCGCACGCACTTGGCTTGGCTATCCCCCTGGTGGTGGCCATTGCCACCGAACGCGCCGCCCGCGGCGGCGTGCTGGTTAAAGACCGGTTGGCACTTGAGGCCATGCGCACTGTGGATGCGGTGCTGTTCGACAAGACCGGAACCCTGACCAAGGGTGAGCCCACGGTCATCGAGATCGCGGCCGCCGACGGCGTCGATGAGGACACCGTGCTCGCCCTGGCCGCCAGCGCCGAAGCCGACAGTGAGCACCCGTTGGCGCGAGCGATTGTCGCAGCTGCCGGAGACCGCGCGCGGCCGGTGCCGGCGGCCACCGACTTCACCTCGTCACCGGCGGTCGGTGTGACCGCTCGCGTCGAGGGCGCCACAGTGCGGGTGGGCGGGCCCCGCATGCTCGAGGAACAGGGCCATCAGGAACTGGCCATCGCTGATCGCTGGCGCGCCGACGGCGCAATCATCCTGCATGTCACCCGCGACACTGAGCTGATTGGAGCTCTCAAACTTGCTGATGAGGTGCGCGGGGAATCCCGCCAAGCCGTCGAGGTGCTGCACGCCCGCGGGGTCGAGGTTGTGATGATTACCGGCGACGCCGAAGCAGTGGCGCACACCGTCGCTCACGACCTCGGTATCGATCGGGTGTTCGCCGGTGTACGGCCGGAAGACAAAGCCAGCAAGGTGGCCGAACTGCAGCACGAAGGCCGCAAGGTGGCGATGGTGGGCGACGGCGTCAACGACGCCCCCGCCCTGGCCCAGGCCGATGTGGGCATCGCGATCGGGGCCGGCACCGACGTCGCGATCGCCTCGGCCGGGGTCATCCTCGCCAGCGACGACCCCCGCTCGGTGCTGTCGGTCATCGAGCTGTCGGACGCCAGCTACCGAAAAATGAAGCAGAACCTGTGGTGGGCAGCGGGATACAACCTGATCTCTGTACCGCTGGCCGCCGGAATTCTCGCGCCCATCGGGTTCGTCCTGCCGATGTCGGTCGGAGCGATTCTGATGTCAGCCTCGACGGTCGTGGTCGCACTCAACGCGCAACTGTTACGCCGACTCGACCTGCAGCCAGGCGCGAGTACAGTGCGTGGACTGCAGCACAACCGGCCGAGATCCATTGAGAAGGTGAGTCCATGACCGCTGCGTCCGCACCGGGACAATCCTCCACCCCGGAAGAATCCTCTGCCTCGGAACACTCTTCCCACGGTTACATCAGCGATAAGGGCAAATACCTGGCCCGTCTCAAGCGCATCGAGGGGCAATCCCGAGGTATCTATCGGATGGTCGATGAGGAGCAGTACTGCATCGACATCCTGACCCAGATTTCGGCGCTGACCAAGGCGCTGGAGGGGGTCGCGCTGGGTTTGCTCGACGACCATCTCACCCACTGTGTGCTCGATGCCGCCCACGCCGGCGGGGACGAGGCGCAGGAGAAGATCGCTGAAGCCTCGGCGGCCATCGCTCGCCTCGTTCGTTCCTGAGCCACCCACCACGCCGGGTTCGTCACAGGCGTGGTTCGCCGACCCACTGCGGCACCACCGGCCCCGGCGCGCGGGCGTCTGCATCAGCGGCCATCGCCAGAACCACCCCGCGATCGGCCAGCCACTGTGCCGGATCGACGTTGACTCCCGTCGGGTCGAGAACCTCGAAATGCAGATGCGGGCCGGTCGAGACCCCACGGTTGCCCACTGTGGCGATCGATTGGCCCATCCGTACTCGCGCGCCCTGCTCGAGCAGATTCTCGTCGTTGTGGCCGTAGGTGGTGATCGTGCCGTCATCGTGCCGGATCCGCATCCACAACCCGAACCCCTCGGCAGGTCCGGAGGTGATGACCTCCCCGTCAGCTACCGCGACAATGGGCGCGCCCAGATCATTGCCGATATCAATGCCCTGATGGCCCCGTCCGTCACCGAAGGTGGACGTGATCTCGCCCGCAGTCGGCGCCACCGCACCGCCACTACCGGGCAGCAGCGGTGTCGGCGTTCCGGGTTCCTGCGGCTGGGGGCCATGCGGCTCGTTCGGATCGTGCGGCACGATTGCGGCGATCAGGGTGGCTACCAGCCGAGCCAGCGGTAACGCGTCGATGATCCGGAACCCGTCTATCGGATCAATGAGCGAAAACGTGCCGAAGCACTGCAGTGCGGCTGCACTGCCCGCATCGCCGACGCTGCCCGACTGGGCCTGAGCGCCCAGGCAGGACGCCGTCTGCGTGATCGGCTTCCCCAAATTCGCCGCCGCGGCACCACCCAAAGCGGCCTTCACCGAGTCCTGCACGATCGCGATCAGCTCCCCGGCCACATGTCCATCGGTCGAGGCCGCCGCCGGTGCGGTGGCAATCACAGGCGCAACGCCCACGCACACCGCCGCTGCCACCCCCAGCGCTTTGGGGCCCCACTGCTGCCCCGCCTTGACCCGTAGCGATGTCAACACCATCTGCATGCGGTCGGACCTTTCCCGCGGACGTCGTAGACCCACGCACGAGTGCCATGCGTGTACCCGCGAGATCACACCACAAGTCACTTGTGCCCCACCAGTCACACGCGGCTCCACTACGAAGCGAACTAATCAGGCATTAGCGGCTTTGTTTGCGCAGTTCACCGCCCGTTTTGTGGGTGCCGGGCAGGCGACTAACTACTATCGGTGTTAGTAGAATTGTTATCGAAGCGCTGCCGGGCGGTAGCGAAGTATCACTCTTGAGGAGGAGATCGATGAGAGTCACACGAACCGGTGTCGTCGTTGCTGCCGCGGCGGCTGTTCTGACAGTGGTGGCCGCGTGTTCGGACACCTCGACTGAGGATCATTCCTCGATGTCGGGGATGGGTACCAGCACGGTCAGTACCGAATCGTCAGCGGCGGCCTCTGCCGAACACAACAGCGCGGACATCTCGTTCGCCCAGCAGATGATCCCGCACCACACCCAGGCGATCATGATGAGCGACATCCTGTTGGAGAAGGACAACATCAACCCCCAGGTCGTCAGTCTGGCCCAGCAGATCAAAGACGCTCAGCAGCCCGAGATCGAGCAGATGCAGTCGTGGCTGAAGCAATGGGGAGCCCCACTCGAGGGCCAGGGACACAACATGGACATGGGTACGTCGATGGCGCCGGGTTCCTCCCCGATGCCGTCGATGATGGGCATGATGTCGCCAGAACAGATGCAGCAGCTACGCGACGCGCAAGGAGCCGAGGCGTCGCGCCTGTTCCTGACGCAGATGATCGAACACCATCGCGGCGCCATCGCCATGGCCAAGACCGAGATTCAAGACGGCCAATCGCCCGAGGCGATCGCTCTGGCACGTCAGATCGTCACTGATCAGGAGAGCGAAATCGCGAGGATGCAGCAGCTTCTCAACAACCCCTAGCGGTCGGACCTGCCCGGGTCGGTCTCGGCTACACACACATCGCGATCACCATCGCCGAGACGACACCGGACACCGCCAGCGTGGTCGGCACCGCCACCACACCAGCCACCGCCGCGGCAGCACCCACATGATGACGTCGCGACCGGCACCGGTGACCGGAGTCCAAGCGGCTCAACCGAGGCCCCACCGACGACGAATCGCTGATCGACAACACACCCACCGGGCCCGCTACAGGTCCCGAACGGGCCAACGTTCCCAACGCCGAGCAGACCGCCCACGCACCCACCAGCTGGGCCGCGCGGGCATCGGCGGCTTGCTCGACCAAGCCGGCGACCTCACGGCCCGCGCGGCTGAACAACGGAATCAGCGGGAACGCACGCCCGAGAGCGCGGGCCGCCAACACCACGGTGTGATGACGTTGCCGCCGGTGTGCGCGCTCATGAGCAACGACGGCATCGAGTTCCTCACCGGACAACGCCGCCTGCAACCCGGTCGTGGCGGCAATGCCGGCATCCTTGCCCGGCAGACAAAACGCCATCGGCCGCCCGTCGGCGAGCCACCACACATCGGGATAACGCTCACTGCGGGCGCCCACCAACCGCAACGACTGAAGATACTCCTCACGAGCACCACGCATCCGCACCGCCGATCGCACCGCGATCGTCACCGCTCGGACAATCGCTGCCACGGTCACCACCGCCAGCACGCCACCAGAGATCGCTTCCACCCGCGGGGATGCGCCGTGTGACAACACCCGCAGACACGACACCACCTCAGACAACGAATGGATGCCGAAATGACCGGGAACCGCCAGCGTCACAACAGCTCCCACCCACAACAACGCAAACACGACCTGCGCGGCCGGCCAGGCCACCAACACCCAACGAGCATCGATACGGCCCTGCACCCGGACCATCCATCGAGGCCACAGCCAGCCCAGCACACCTGCGGCAACAACTAACACCACCGCTGCACTCATGGATGCTCACCCATCGTTCGCCTCGATCCTCGACGCCCGCCGTCGTGCTCGCTGAGACCCACGCTCAATACACCTTCCCGGCGGTCCGCCACCTGCACCACCAGCCAGTATGCCCCAGGGGCTCGTCCGTGACGCCGCAACTCCAGCACCCACCGCGCCGCCAATTACTAGGCTCTATAGTAGTTAGATGACGCGGGTTGACCCAGCCTGCGCGTACTAGTTCGAGGGATGCGCTGTGACCGAGAACCCGAGGGGGACGCACTCGCCCCCGGACGACCACCGTCGTCAGTATCTGCATGCCATGCGCGACGTCTACCGGGCACCCACGCCATACTCGGCCCACCAGTTCTTCCACCGCGCCCATCACCTCAGCGTCACCTCGAACCGACGCCGCCACCTCGCCGCACACATCGGTCTCGTCCGCCACCTCGCTGCGATCGGCGACCTCGCCGGGGCGCGTCACCACCTCGGTACCGTCCTTGCCTCCCTCGTCCTCCAAAGACATTGCGGCCAACAACCTTCGCAGGCTTCCATCCCCATCCAGAAGTCGTGACCACGACCACGACGCCCCAGAGGGCCAGGGTGGCTCTCTACCGACCCTCTATCCCGGTCTCGCCGCCACACCGAGCACACCATCCAGCGCCGCCACCACCGAACACGGCCCTATCCACACGAAAGTCCTAGCCGCTTGCCTGCCTCGAGCCTGTCCATCCGCACTGTTGCGGTCGTAGTCATCGCCACGCTGACTGTGCTGACCGGTTGTGCCACCCAGGAACAACCCACATCTCTACCACCGCCGGCAATCTCAGCAGAGACAGCCACAACACTGACCCCAGAACTCGACCACCTCCACGCCCTGCACATCCGCGCCGACGGCACCATCCTGGCCGGAACTCACACCGGCGTAGTCGCTCTCACCGCTGACGGAACCACCAGCCGGGTCGGCGCCTCCGACAACGACTTCATGGGACTGACCGGGGTACCCGGCTCTGACCGGCTCTTCGCCTCCGGCCATCCAGGTCCAACGAGCTCGGCACCCAACCCGCTGGGACTCGTCGCCAGCGAAGATGGCTGGCAGACATGGACACCGAGATCGGTGGCCGGCCAAATCGACTTCCACGCGCTCGCCACCAACGGACAACTACTCGTAGGCTTCGACGGAATCAACCGCCTGCTCGTATCGACCGACGACGGGACAAGCTGGACCACCGGCGCGTCCCTGGCCGCAGCAGCACTCACGATCACCGACCACGGCGTCTGGGCGACCACCCCTGCAGGGCTGCAACACAGCACCGACGACGCCCAGACCTTCACAATCGTCCCCGATGCGCCAGCCCTAGCCCTCCTGGCGGCCGCACCCGATGGCACGCTCTGGGGCATTGACACCGCCAACACCGTCTGGCGCAGCCCAGACGGCACACACTGGGAACAACGCAGCACCATCAGCAGTGTCACCGCGCTGGTCGCCAGAGACGCCGAAACTGCATACGCCGCAAATGGGCAATCGCTATACACGCTCAGCTAACGGACTCGTGGGGAGCAACGAAGGAAGGAGGCGACTGAGATCCGGAAGAGCGTTTTAGATCTCACCCACTCCTCGCGACAACCGCTAGGTTGCCCGGGCACCCCCTCTGTCAGATCGCCATGGGCGGGGACGGCCATCGAAGGCCCCGCCATTCGGCTGTCCTGGTAGCCGCAGTGATGACGTAACGTAGTTATCGGCGAAAAATGTTGCGTCGCATGTGATTCGTCACCCTGCTGGCGGATATTCTGCGCTGCCGCGACACCACGCCCTCCCGGACCCGCGTCGCTCCCGCACAATCACCTTTACGTTGGAGTACGTCCGGGGCGGTTGCCTCGGACGCTTGTCCGCGGTTCGGGGCGTGGCTCGACAATCACCTGTCGTCGCTGGTGGCTTGGCGTGGAAGGTCACCCCGGATCGTGACGGGTCGTTTCGGCCGCTGATTGAGATGTGTTCGCGAACTTGTCGCTGTGTAAAGGTGTGCCGGCGAAACCACCCTGACGAGCCAACCGCACACGGAAGGGTAGTATGGACGAAAAGGTTTGGGTAGGAATCGATGTCGGTCGGCATGCGCACCACGCCGCCGCGGTCGACGAGACGGGAACAGTGCTGTGGTCTCGGCGGCTTCCCAACGATCAGCCTGCTATCGAAGCGCTGGTGGACCGGGTCGCTGGTGTCGAGACGGTGGTGTGGGCGATCGACATGACCGCGCCGGAGTCGGCATTGTTGCGGGGTGTGCTGGCTGTACGGCGCCAGCACACCCGATATGTGCCCGGTCGTGTCGTTCACAGCATGACCGGTGCGTTTGCCGGCGAAGGCAAGACCGATGCCCGCGACGCGGTCGTGATCGCCCAGACGGCCCGCCTACGTGGCGATCTCACGACGATCTCGGTGCCCGACGATGTCGCGATCGAACTTGACCTGCTGACCGGCCAGCGCAGCGACCTCATCACCGAACGTACGCGCGGAATCAACCGCCTACGCGGCCTGCTGACTCGCATCTTCCCTGGTCTGGAACGATGTTTCGACTACTCGACACTGACCGGTCTGGCGTTCCTCACCCGCTTCGCCACGCCATCTGCGATCGCTGCGGTCTCAGACGACGAGATCTACGACCACCTCCGCGGGCACGGCGTCCGCCGACCGACCATTCCGAAGATGATCAACAAGGCGCGCGCCGCGGCTGCCTCGCAGACGATAGCCCTGCCTGGCGAGGCGACCACAGCACTGCTGGTGCGACAGGCGGCGGCCTCCCTGATGGCGCTTACTCGCCAGATCGCCGAGCTGGACAAGCAGATCACCGAAGTGTTCCGCCGACACCCTCACGCGCAGATTCTCGAATCCGTACCTGGCATCGGCGCCCGAAGCGGCGCCGAGCTCATCGCGATCACCGGTGGCGACCTCGCCTCGTTCGGCTCAGCCGCCAAACTCGCCGCCTACGCTGGACTTGCTCCGGTACCGCACGACTCCGGAAATCGGCGTGGAAACGTGCGTAGACCCCAGCGCTACCATCGAGGTCTGCGAAAGGTGTTCTACATGGCAGCACTCAACAGCTCGCAACGCGACGGGCCCTCTCGCGAGTTCTACCAGCGCAAACGATGCGAGGGGCGCTCGCATGTCCATGCCCTCATCGCTCTCGCAAGACGTCTGGTTGACGTGGTCTGGGCACTGATCCGCGACGGTAGGGTGTGGTTGCTGCGCCCGACCGTCGAGCGGGTGTCAGTCGATGAGGTAGGCGCGATGGCTGGATGACTGGCTGAGCCGGTCAGATCCGGTACGTGTGCGTACTAGCGGGACGCTGGATGCGTGGCGGTTCGGGTACTCGGCCACCAGCTTGCTCTGCCGACAAGTGTGGCGATGGTCGGCACAACGATGGTGCGAACGATGAAGGTGTCGAGCAGCAGGCCGATGCCGATGATGAGTCCGACCTGGGTCATGATCGAGATGGTGCCGGCCATGAGTCCGAACATGCTGGCAGCGAAGATGAGTCCGGCCGAGGTGATGACTGATCCGGTGTTGGTGACGGTTCGCAGGACGCCGATGCGGATGTTGTTTTGGGATTCTTCGCGTAGGCGAGAGATAAGAAGCATGTTGTAGTCGGCGCCGACCGCGACGAGGACTATGAAGGCCAGTAGTGGTACGGGCCAGGCGATATCGGTTTTGAGAATGTGTTGAAAGATCAGGACTCCGATACCCAGTGCCGCGGTGTAGTTGAGAATGACGGTGCCCAGAAGGTATAGCGGCGCGATGAGTGCTCGGAGTAGGAGGATCAGGATCAGACCGACGATGGTGAGGGTGGCCAACGCTAGGAGTCGAAAGTCCTCGGTGAGTAGACGTTTCAGATCGGCGTTGATGGCGGGGAACCCGGCTATCGCGATGGTGGAGTCCTGCAGGGTTGTGTTCGGTCTGGCGGCGTGTGCGACAGCGGTAATGGTGTCGGCCAGTTGCATGGCCTCGGTGCTGTAGGGGTCGAAGCTGGTCTGTATTGCGTAGCGCACGGTATGGCCGTCGGGCGAGACGAACTGGCGAGCGACGTCGACGAAACGGCGGTCTGCGTTGGCCTGAGGTGGGAGGTAGAAGCCGGTTGCTGAGTCTGTTCCGGCGGTCTCACGGGCGGAGGTTTGTAGCTGTGTGGCTAGCGCGGCCATCCCGGCGAGTTGTTGAAGGTTGCTGTCGATCAGCGCGGACACACCGGCGGCCAGTTGGCGTGATCCCGCCGCGAGTTGACTGATACCTGTTTGCAGTTGGGTGAGCTTGCCGGGAAGGTCTTGGCTATTGATGCTTCCCAGCGTGGATCCCAGGGAGTTGACGGTGGAAGTGAGTTGGTCGGTGACTGTTGCGATCGGTGTATCCAGCTGCGCGAGTTGTGTTGACAGCGTAGTGATCTGGTCGAGGGTCCCGTTACTCAGTACGGCGTCGAGATTGCGGGTCTGCGCGCGCAGAGCTGCGCACTGCGGGACTTGGGTGCACCAGGGCGCATTATCGAGGATGGGCAGGATCGAGGTCACTGTTGCCAGGGCTGCAGATGTTTGGCGGGTGAGGGCGGCCAGCTGTGGGGCATTCTGAGAAGCGCGATCGAGCGCTGGTGCGGAGGCGGCGAGTTGGCGTAGTAGTGGCTGGTACTGCTGAATCTGCTGCTCGGCTGTGCTTGCCTGATCGAGGATGCCGACCAGGGGGGCCAAGTTGGTGCGTACCTGGGTGTCGAGCTGAGTAAGCCCGTCAGCGAGTTGGAATGCGCCTGTACGGAGCTGTTCGAGGTCACCTCGGCGGTCCTGGCCATCGTCGACCGCACCCGCCAACCGGTTCCCGATCTGGCCGTTCTGCCAGGACAACTCGGCTTGCTCGAGCTTGTCCCCGGTGGGACGGGTAACGCCGATGACTCGAGTCACTCCTGGGATCTGGGATACACGTGAGGCCATTTGCTCAAGATCGGCCAGCCCGCTGGCAGTACGGAGATCGACCGGCGCATCTACAACGAGGAACTCGGTGATAGTGACGTCCTGAGGGAAATGACGGTCGAGCAACGCGTAGCCTTCGTTGCTGTCGGTTGTCTCGGGTTGCCCCTCACGATCGTCGAAGGTGATCTGGATGCCCATCGCGAAGCCGCTGAGCACGACCAGCCCGACCAAGGTCAGTGCCAGCAGCGGCACAGGACGCCGCACGACGAGCACGGCGACGCGATTCCAGTACTTCCGCGTCAGATCTCGTCTGGGTGCGCCCCAGCCGAATCGCGCCGCCCACAGCAACACCGGAGGTAGCAGGCTGACCGTGGCGAGGAATCCGATGAGGATTGCGATAGCGCATGCCGGACCCAAGGTGGAGAACACGCTCAGCTGACCAAAGACCATCGCCAAAAAGGCCAGCGCCACCGTGGCAGCTGAAGCCAGGATGACCCGTCCAATGGTTGCTGTCGCGTCCACGAGCGCAACCTCAGTGGTGGCGTCCTGACGCAGCCGTTCGTGATAGCGACTGATGAAGAAGACAGAGTAGTCAACCCCGGCTCCGAGCAGAATGACGGTCATGAACGCGACGGTGAACTGCGACACCGGCATACCGAGCTCGCCGAGCGCGGACAAGACCCCGCGGCCCACGCCGAGGCTGACACCGATCACCAACAACGGCACCAGCGCAGTGAACAGCGATCGGTAAACGATCAACAGAATGATCGCGATAAGCGCCACCGTCGCCACAGTGATCACGACCAAATCGCTTTCAGCACTAACGATCTGATCACCGAAAGTGGCCGTCGGCCCGGTGACGTGAACAGTGGTGCCCGTACCCTCAAACACCCGCTGCGCGGTTTGGCGCACGGTCTCCACAGCATGCGTGGCCGTTGGCCCCCCCAAGGTTCCGGTGACCCCGACAGGCAGGTACCAGGCTTGCCCGTCCTCACTCAAGGCTTGGCCGGCCGTCGTCGGATCGGAGAGCAAATCCCGCACCGACTGCACATCGTCGAAATTCTCGCGTAACTGCAGAACGAGCATGTCGTAGCGCTCCCGCGCCACGTCGGTGAACCCACGCGGGTTCTCCATGGTCACGAAAACAGTGGTCTTGGCGCCCTTCTCACCGAACGCACCACCCATCTGATCGAGTGCTTGAAACGATGGAACCCCAGCAGGGATCGGATCAACAGACTGCTGCCGCACCACCGTCTCCAACTGGGGAAACAGTATCGCCAAGACGACACCCACAGCCACCCACGCCCCGATGACAAGAGATCTGTGCGCCAAGGTGAACCGCGCCAACCGCCCCAACGTCGCGCTGTACTCGCTGCGTTCCACCAACCGGCGCGCCGTCAAGCGCCCACCACTTGGACGTTGGACCACCATACGCAGTACCTCACCCTCGACCCAGGCCGCTTCTGAAACCGGCGGTAGCGTTACGGTACTAGCGGTAGCGTAGATGGGGAAGGAGGTTAGGAGGTTTGGTGCCGCCGGTGGGCCGTGAGGAAGTCGTCGACAAGCTGTTCGAGATCGCCGACTGCCATCGAACGAATGCCCGTGAGCTTGGCAAAGACCAGCGGGCCGGCGAGCTGGGTGACTGCCATGGTCAAATCGAAGTTGTCGAGCTCAGCCGTGGCCACGTCACTCGTCAACACTCGATCGAATGGCTCTCGATACTGCTCGACGACTCGACGACGCAGTGGCGCGAGCGCGTTCTGATCCCCGTCGGGTTGCTCGGGAAGCATTGCCAACCATGCCAGCGTCGTCATCTGTAACGGTGCCTGATCGATAAGTTCAGCCTGCCGGTGCATCAGCTTCAGCAGGTCATCGCGGATCGACGTCGTCGTCGCGGGGGTCTCGGCCTGGGGCAACAACCGCTCGAAGGCAGCCGCCACCAGATCTGTGGAGCTCTCGAAGTGACGATACAAGGTGGTGCGAGCAACACGAGACAGTCGAGTGACCGCCTCCACGGTAACGGCTTCGACCCCGCCACTGTTCAGTAAGGTCACCGCAGCGTCCAACAAACGCTGACGCGACCGAACCCGCCTCGGGTCAACATCGTCGGAATCGATGGTTTCCACCCTGGCCACTCCCTATGAACCAATAATCAAGAACCTCTGACTGCACAACAATACCGTCGGTAACAGAGCGAAACTGCCGGTGGCGGTACCGATTGAAGGCTCAGGAAGGTCACTGATGAGTGGCGACAAGCAACTACCAGCACACGCACCATGGTGCATGGGATGCGGCGAAGATAACCCCAATGGCCTGCACCTCGAGGTATACCTGCACGGCGACCACGTCTATGCCGACCTGCAATTCGACGAGCGCCACTCAGGAGCCCCGGGACTCGCCCACGGCGGAGCCATCTCAGCGGCATGCGACGACATCATGGGTTTCACCCTGTGGATCGCCGAAACACCCGCAGTCACCCGAACCCTCACCGTGGAGTATCGACGCCCGGTCCCACTGCACACCCCCGTGCACATCACCGCCTCCCTCGTCGACGAAACCGACCGCGCGCTCTTCATCGAAGCCAACGGTACCGTCGGCGACACAACCTATTTCGCCGCAGAAGCGGTCTTCGTAAAGGTCGATCTGAGCCATTTTCGTCATCACGGAGACTCGGGCGCCACAGCAGACCTCATCACCCGATTCTTCCAGGCCGACTAGCGACCGCTAGGCACGCCAGCAAACAGAAGAGTCGCCCCAAAACCATCAGCTGTCTGATCCTTGCGCACCCGCATTGAGATCCCCGACTGCGGGGTCACGTCGACATCGGTCACTGACCGGCAACCACGCACCGTCCAGCAGTTGATGAGGTGTCCGGACTCCGCTGCGCTCCACCCGGCCATGGGCGCGGATACCCGCACCCAACGAGCGGCTACGCCGCACCCATTTCCGCTCCGCGGATTGCTTTGGACCTTCCATCATCGAACCTCCCTCGTCGCACGCAAGGGCCGCAAAAAACTAGTTCGCCCCAAGGGGTTACAGGCCTCCGGCCCGAACAACTTTTCCGCTGTGAACACCCTTGCCCACTCCCACGGTCGGCTACGAGACGGCAGGTACCAAAGCAATCCACCAGACCCAACGCCCCCAGGAGAC
>NZ_LZTC01000013.1:0-154539 GCF_001665905.1 Gordonia sp. 852002-50395_SCH5434458 | reverse complement strand
AGATGTGTATAAGAGACAGCCCACCGCCGTACCCGCCGCCGCCGAACCCGCCGCCGTACCCACCGGCGCTTGCCCGGACCCGTTCGTCGTAGTCCTCGGGCACACGCCGGAAGTCGTCACCGAATCGGTCGTAGCGTTTCCGGGTGTCCGGGTCGGACAACACCTGGTAGGCCTCATTGGCCTCCTTGAACCTGTCCTCCGCAGTGGGGTCCTTGTTCACGTCGGGGTGATACTTGCGGGCCAACTTGCGGTAGGCCTGCTGGATTTCGTCGGTGCCGGCGCCCCGAGAAACCCCGAGCACTTCGTAGTAGTCACGCGCCATCGGTGCTCACCCCTCGGGGCGGCTGACGACCACCGCGGCGGGACGCAACTGCCGCCCGTCCTCTCCATAACCCGGGCGCAAGACCTCGACCACGGTCCCGGAGGGAAGGTCGGGTCGGGTTACCACACTGACCACTTCATGGAGCTCCGGAGAGAACGGCACACCGACCTCGTCGTGGCGCTCGAAGCCGAACCGTGACAGCACCTGCACCGCCTGATCCCGGATCGCCTTCACACCCTCGACGACGGCCTGAGGATCGCTGCCCGCATGGGCCAGCGCAAGCTCCAAATTGTCCAGGACCGGCAGCCACGCCGCCGAAACCTTCGCTACTTCCGCGGCGCGTTCACGATCCAGATCCTTGGCATACCGCTTGCGCAGGTTGTCCAGATCTGCGACGGCCCTGCGCCAACGGTCCTCGAGTTGAGCCAACTCGGCCCCCGTGTCGGTGCGATCAGGCGCCGTCTCGGTCTGATCCCCGTCGGTACCGTCGGTAGCCGGCTCGGTCGTCGAATGATCAGCAGACCTCTCCATCAGGTGCCTCAGCTTCGATCGAACTCGGCGTCGATCACGTCGTCATCATCCGACGACGCAGCCTCTGCGCCGCCGGCCTGGTGTCCGTCGCCGCCGCCGGCTTGGACCGGCGCGAGCCCGTAGAGCAGCTGCTGCAGCTCCGAGGTCAGGGGCTCTACCTCCGCGGGTGAAGCACCGTCTTTCACCGCCTTCCTGGCGTCGGCGATCAGCATCTCGGCCCGCGCCTTGTCGTGCGGCGGGGCACTGTCACCGAGTTCGGCGAGTCTCCGTTCCACTTGATATGCAACCGAATCGAGCGCGTTGCGTGCGTCGACCGCCTTGCGCAGCGCCTCGTCCTCACCCCGGTTCCGTTCGGCCTCCGCCAGCATGCGCTCGACCTCACTCTGGTCCAGGTTGCCCTGCTCACTGATCGTGATGCTCTGCTCCTTGCCGGTGTCCTTGTCGCGGGCGGTGACGTTGAGGATGCCGTTAGCGTCGATATCGAAAATGACTTCGACCTGGGCCTCGCCACGTGGCGCGGGGCGGATGTCTTCCAGCCGGAACCGTCCGAGCACCCGGTTGTCGGCAGCCCGCTCGCGTTCGCCCTGCAGCACCACCACGTCCACGGCGGACTGATTGTCTTCCGCCGTGGAGAACACTTCGCTGCGCCGGGCCGGGATCGTCGTATTGCGCTCGATGATCTTGGTCATCACCCCGCCCTGCGTCTCGACGCCGAGGGACAGCGGGGTGACATCGAGCAACAGCACATCGGAGACCTCACCTTTGAGCACGCCCGCCTGGACTGCGGCACCGAGCGCCACGACCTCGTCCGGGTTGACGCCCATGTGGGGGTCCTTACCGCCGGTGAGCCGGCGAACCAGCGCCTGTACCGCCGGGATACGTGTCGAACCACCGACCAGGATCACCTCGTCGATGTCGTTGGCGGTGACCTTGGCGTCACTCATCGCCTGCTTCACGGGGTCGAGGCAGCGTTCCACCAGATCCGCCGTCAAATCCTCGAACTTCGATCGCATGATCGTGGTGGTGAGGTGCTTGGGACCGTTCGCGTCAGCGGTGACGAAAGGCAGGTTTACCTGGGCCTGTGTCACCGAGGACAACTCGACCTTGGCTTTCTCCGCGGCCTCGAAGAGGCGCTGCAATGCCTGCGCATCCTTGCGCAGATCGATATTCTCCGCACGCTGGAATTCGTCGGCAAGGTAGTCCACCAGGCGTCGGTCGAAGTCGTCGCCGCCGAGGTGGGAGTCGCCGGCCGTCGAACGAACCTCGACCACTCCCTCGCCGACATCGAGCAGACTCACATCGAAGGTGCCGCCTCCGAGGTCGAAGACCAGTACGGTCTCGTGGGTCTGCTTGTCCATGCCGTAAGCCAGTGCCGCAGCGGTCGGCTCGTTGATGATCCGCAGAACCTCGAGGCCAGCGATCCGGCCGGCGTCTTTGGTGGCGTTGCGCTGCGCGTCGTTGAAGTAGGCCGGAACGGTGATGACCGCTTCCTTGACCTTCTCACCGAGGAACTTGCTCGCGTCGTCGACGAGCTTGCGCAGCACGAGGGCACTGATCTCCTCCGGCGCATACTTCTTGCCCCGCACGTCGAATCGGGCCTCACCATTGTCACCCGGCACGACGTCGAAGCTGACCGCTTTGGCCTCCTCGGAGATCTCGTCGTAATGACGTCCGATGAAGCGTTTCGCCGAGTAGATCGTGCCCTTCGGATTCAAGATCGCCTGCCGTCGGGCAAGCTGACCCACCAGGCGCTCGCCGCTCTCGGTGAACGCCACCACCGACGGCGTCGTCCGCGCTCCCTCCACATTGGAGATCACCACCGGCTCGCCGCCTTGCCAGCTAGCGATGACCGAGTTGGTGGTGCCCAGGTCTATACCCACAGCAGTCGCCATGACTCATTCCTTTCGATCGGTCCGGCCGGTGAGCAAGCGGACGGCTTCGTCCGCGACCTCGACATCGGCGAGAACTTCGTAGTGACGTGGTTGTAATGACTGGATTGAGGTGAAGTCGCGCCGGCCGCCCTGCAGCGCATACATGAGCAGGCCGAGCAGAGCGCCCACAACGGCACCGAATACCAACCCGTAGAAGGCGAGCGCGAGGCCCGTGAGCAGCGGCTGAACCCAATCGAGTAACCCGAAGATCCAGCCGAACAGCGCACCCGTCAGCGCGCCCGCGGCGGCGCCGCGCAGAGCGGCCCAGCCGTAGTTCAATCGGCCGACGATCTGCTCGACCAGCTCGATGTCGCGACCGACGATGGCCAGTTTGTCTACCGTGAAATGCTGGTCGGAGAGGTAGTCGACGGCGCTCTCGGCGTCGGCATAGGTGTCGAATGTCGCAATCACCTGGCGAGCAGGTGGGTGTGGACTTACGGCGGCGGTTCCGCCACTGGACTCTGACATCACGCCCCCTCGGCGTCGATGTTGTGGGGTTTCGCCGAGCCTACGGCCCGGCCGTCGGTCAACCGGTTGGGTTCACGAACGGCCCAACCGCAATGCAAGTTCTTCATCCGCCTTCGGGCGGTCAACACAATTCGCCTACGACAGTCCTGGCTTGCAATCACTGAAATGACGCTAACCAATCACTGAAATGACGCTAACCCTTGTCGGGGGTCGACGCAAATTCGCCTATCGGGCGTCGACAATAGAGGCGCAATGGCGTCCATACCTGCCCTGGGCATAGATGTCCGCCGGAACCCGCTCGAGGCGACCGGTACACGCAACTCCGGGTACCGGCCACTACTGCGGTGCGTCCACGAGTAGAACTCCCGATGCAGTCATCTTCGCAGCCGACGCGGTGAGTGGCAAGGCCCGCACAAGTCGAAAGCGGGAAGCGAATTCCGCAATGACAGTACAGTCGCTGACGCGCTGGCAATAGCCGTTCCTTCATGCTCACGTACAGGAGCAGGTGCTCGATGGCGGAACGACAAGTTCCTGGCGCCGAGAGAACCGGCGGGAGAAATCCATTTTCCAAACGGTCGGTTTATCCATCCACTGGAGCCATGCCCACCGGATTCCACTGGGCGGCAACCGAATCGGAGACGCTCCAGATTAGAATCTGTATGAAAAAGTTGGTAGCGCAACAAGATACGAAGCATCTTGGCTCTCAGTGGTGGAGCATGCGCGCTGCCGTTCGTCGATGCCGGTTGCCTGGGTGCATCGAAGCGGTTCGGTGACCGGTCTCGGGCGCCGCCGGGGGTATGTTGATCGGGTGGGCCCGCTCGCGGCAGGTGCAAGTAGGAGACCGATTCCTCACGGAGGCGGTGGCTGATGCGCGTACCGTCGACCGTACGTTCCTCGATCTGGGTGCCGCTGGTCGCGATCGTGGTCCTCCTCCTCGCGGGATGCGGCGCCTCGGCTCCCACCACCTCGACGCCCTCAGCGGGACCTGCCGTAGACCTGCCGGCACTGGTCCGGCAGGTGGAGGCCTCGGTCGTCACCGTGCTTACCGGGTCCGGCGTGGGCAGCGGCATCGTCTACAAGACCGACGGCACCGTCGTCACCAACGCCCACGTGGTTGAGGGTGCCCGGCAGGTGAGTGTGGCCTTCGCGGACGGGCAACAGGTGTCCGCGAACGTGCGGGCCGTCGATCGTGTGACCGACGTCGCGGTCCTTCAAGCGGACCGCACGGATCTGACTGCGGCGACGTTCGAGACAGCGTTGCCAGAGGTCGGCGCGCTCGCCGTAGTCGTGGGCAGTCCGCTGGGGTTCGAGGCCACGGTCACCTCGGGCATCATCTCAGGATTGCACCGTCAGATCCCCGGGTCGGCTTCCACCGGGGCGCCGCTGGTCGACCTGATCCAGACCGACGCCGCGATCTCGCCGGGTAACTCCGGGGGTGCCCTGATCGACGGACAAGGGCGGGTCGTGGGGATGAGCCAGGCCTACATTCCCCCGTCGGCGGGTGCGGTGGCTCTGGGCTTCGCCATCCCCGCGGCGAATGTCGTCGACGTCGCAGACCAACTGCTGGCCTCGGGAACTGCCCAGCATGCGTACGTCGGCATTCAGCCCGGCACGCTGAGCCCGCAGATCGCCGAACAACTGGCAGTCGACCGCACCAGCGGTGCCGTCGTCCTCGAGGTCGTCCCGCTCGGTCCGGCTGCGACGGCGGGTATCCGGCCGGGCGATGTCATCACCGCGGTCAACGGCCACGACATCGAGTCGGCGGAGGACTTCATCGCGGCGCTCCGTGCCCTCGACCCGGGCGATCGAGTCGATTTGACCGTGCTCCGCGGTGGCGAGACCCAGCAGATCTCGGTCACAGTGACAGACCGCCCCGCCAGCTGAACGACTATTCCAAGAACGACCAAAACGGGGCGGGCGGGATCTGTGTTGCGGGCGGTCCGGCCCGCAGCGTTGCGGGTATCGCAGGCGTTGAGGAGCATTACCGTCCGCGTGTCCTTGGGACACAAAATTGGGAATACCAACTTCAACTTCGGGTCAGCCACGAACTGGGTGGACTGTCCTGTGCTCATCGGATTTGCTGACGCTCCTGATGGGCGCCGAGGGTGACGAGGGCCTCGATGCCGACTTTGTCGGCGGCGAGGTCGCAGAAGGCCTCGAATCGGGTCGTCGCGGCCGTCCTGTCGTATCGGGAGGCCAGCGCGGTCAGATACCGCTGGGCCGTGCACAGGTCGTCGTTGGCCTCGATTACGGTGGCGTCGCGCAAGTCGTGCCGGCAGAACGGACGCACCTTCCGATCGGCGCTCTCGCGCGGACACCGTTGGGGGCAGTGCCATGGCGGGCCGTGGCTGCCGAGCCAGGTGGTGTCGGAGAATGGCACCTGCCCGCAACCGGGACACCGGGTCTGCAACCGCAGTCGGTGCCGCAGGCAGATCGGAAGCAACGGGTGCGCCCATTGCCTCTGCCAGATGCAGTCCGGCTCGGCGAGACACCGTGGACAAAACCGGGACCCGCTGAAGTGGTGCCGGATCCCGCGGCGGTGCGCGAGGTAGCGGCCGAGCGAGGCCTCGGCCGGCCAACCACACAATGCCGGCGACAAGGCCCGCGGCGCGAGGCCGAGGCACCAGGTGATCTCCCGCGAGCACTCGGCGACCTGGTCCAGTACACGGTCGACGGTGGCGGGCCGGGAAGTGAAGCCGAACTCCCGCAACAACTGCGCCGGAGACAGCTGGTACCGGGAGGCGAAATGCAGCAGCCATCCGGGGATGGCCTCGCCGGGGCGGATCGGGACGGTGATCGGCCAGCGGTCGATGTCGTAACCGCCGGGAATCGGCCTCAGCCGCGCCGCCGGGGGCGCGGTGGAAGGTGTGGGGTCAGGCCGTGCGGGCGGCGGATTCGCCGGCATTGTCGATGGTGGTCGCGGCGATCAACTCCGGGGTGATCGTCTCGGTGCCGGAGGCGATCGCCAGGTAGCAGACGCGGTCGATGAGGTTGGTCAGCGACGCTATCCGGCCCTGGGTGCGCCGGTGCAACACCTTCGCCTGCTCGACGAGCATCCCCTCGTGGGCGTCGGCCAACTTGATGTGCCCCTCCAACGTGCGGAGCAGGCTGATCCAACTCCGCAGCCCCGGATCGGTATCGACCGCGAACGGGGCGACCGGGCAGCGGGTGGCACGGCGGCTGGTCTGCGCGTAGGCGGCCTGTTCCCCGAGCTGCCCTTCATCGAAGAACCGCTTCTCGGCGAGCTGAACTCCGACGTAGACGAACGTCGCCGCCATCTCGTTGGCCAGACCCTTGAGGTGGTTGGACACCTCGATGCCGTTGCGATGCTTGAAGTCCACGAAGTGCAGGTCGTCGAGCACGACCAACCGGGTTTCGCAGCTGGTGACACAGTCGACGGCCAACGCACCCAGCTTGGAGGTCGACGCCCGGTCGACGGCGGGGTGGCCGTAGAACCGCAGGATCTGCTGGTTCAGACCCTTCAACGTGATGCCGGCGCTGAGCGGGACGAACGCCACCGGCAACCGCTGATGCCCACCTAAGGTGACCGGGCCCTCCCGGCGGTAGGCGCGGCGGTGGAAGTCGCGGGCGTACCGGGTGGCGATGGTCGTCTTCCCCAAACCGGGTTCGGCGTCGATCACCACCGACCCGCGCAGCTTGTCCCCGTCCCGCCGCCCGGAGGCCAGGACCTGATCGATCACCGAGTACGCGGCGGTCAGCTGGCTGGTCTTGATCGTCGGCAGGTTCGCGTTCCACACCATCCGGGCCTCGTTGTAGTCCTCCCGTTCCTCACCGCTGAGCCGGGTCATTTCGGTGCGGGTGAGGACGTCGAACGACTCGCGCGGTGCGGAGTGCACGAACGCATCCCATCCCTTCTTGCGGGAGAGTTGGTAGCGGGCGGTGCCGTTGTCCGCCAACCATCGTGCCCATCGGTTCACTCGTCGAACACCCCGAATACCTCCTCGTCCGGCCGCTGCGCGTAGTACTGCTCGAACACGTCCAGGTCGTCGGGAAGCTCGACCGGGCTCGTCGAGCGTTGGGCGAGGTGCTCGAGCAGATCGATGACCCCGGGCAGCGACGCGTCCTCCCGCACGGATTCGCCGTCCGGCGCGGCACCGGACGTCCGTTCGCCGTCGAGCGTGGGCCGCTGCGCGCTGAGCCGCCGGGCCAGGCTGCGGTCGCGGCGGGTCTCGACTTCCTCCCGGCTCCACGCGAGCAGCAGGTCCTGCACGGCGCGGTGCGGATCGAGGTGGCGGTGCTCGCGGATGCTGACGCGTTTGGCGTAGTCGACGGCATCGGCGCTGAACGGCTGGTTCAGGCACGCCCCGTGTTCCCACACCAGTTGGTGCCAGGCGTTGGTGTCCGGATCTTGGAAGTAGGAGTGCCGGACGTCGTGGGAGTCGACGAAGATCGGCCACTTACCGGCGTGCACACCGCCGTACGGGGACCGGGTGCCGCGATACAGGTTCAGCCCGGCACCGTCGTAGCGCAGCCCGTCGACCTCCACCCCGTAGTGGTGGATCATCCGCCACCGCACATCGAGGAACTCGTACGCCAAGTCCGGGCTGCTCGGTAACAGCAGGCACCCGAATTTCGCGACCCCGATCTCGAACATCTCGGCCGGGCAGAACTCGGCCCGCGGGATCTCCGGCACACACAACCCGTCGTGCTGGGTGCGGTGATACACCGACCCGACCCACTCGCGGATGATCTGCTCGAGTTCGCTGACGTAGTAGAACGCCTTGTCCTCGACGTCTTTTCCGCGGGAGTACACATCCGGGCCCTTGTAGGCGGGCAGGTGCTGGAGCACGGATTCGCGTAGCGTGCGGAAAAATCTCTCGACCGTGGGCTTGTCGGTCGGCTTGTGCGGGATCGCCGGCTGGACCGTGATCCCGAGCCGCGCGCAGACCCCGATCACGTGATCGGACAGGTACTGCTTGCCGTGATCGACCACGATCGCCTCCGGTAAACAGGCAGGGAGGTCGCCGACCCGCTGCTGGGAGACGCCGTCGGGTTCCTCGGTGCCGACGAGCAGATTCCGCGGAACCCCGTGATACGGCCACCCGCCGTCGTCCCGCTGGCGGTCTGGGGTGATGCATTGGTAGAGCACGTTCGCGACGTCCTGCGCTTTCGTCGACACCGGGGTCAACCGCAGTCCGAGCACGCAGCGGGTGAACAGGTCCATAGCCACCGTCAACTCCACCCCGACCCAGCGCATCGTGATCGGCTCCATCGCAAACACATCCAGCGGCGTGGTGTCGAGCACCACGTACTCGCCGGGCCGGGTGGCACGGAGCCGACCGAACACACCGGTCGGACGATCGGCCACCGACCGCCGTCCCTTTGCACTGCCGAACGCATGCCGTCCCTTCGCCAGCACCTTCAGACGCCGGTAAGCAGTGGCTTTACTGGGCAGCGGCACCGTTCCCGGGCCGAAGCTTGCCTCCAACTTGCGGACAACCGCGTCGATGACATCTCCCATGGTCGGCGTGGATGCCTCGACATAGTCGTCCAGCACCTGAAGACACGTCGCGTCCCACCGCGGGTCCACGCCGACTGCATATCGGCTGCGAATGCGGGTGTCGGCCAACCCGGCGACCCCCGATGCCCGGAAGCCCGCGATCCAGCGGTAGAGCGTGCGCACCGAGACATCCAGTTCCTTCGCCTTGGCCGCTAGCACCGACTCCAGGTTGGTCCCGTCATCGTTGACCGCGGCGAGCGCGCTGCGCACGTGCCCGGCTCGGACGTCGAGCTTGTGGCGCTGCGACGTCGTCAGCGACGACAGCACCACCGCTGTGGGATCGAAGGAGTCGTCCTTATGGGCCATTGCCACAGCGTGGGCAGCGATTTCGGTGACCGCGACCCTTTGCAACGACGGCCCTGACCGGAGCGTCACCTCAAGACCATGGAGGGCGACGACCTCCCACGAGGCGCCCCCGAACCAGACCCGAATCCCAGGACGGAGATCGAGGATTTCTGTCATAAAGTCGTCCTCTCACCAGGTCAAGACCGTTTGCCCGGACAGCGGTACCGTAAGATCCGCCGTCCACGACCTGAACCACAACTTCGCCAGCACAGCGATGCGGCCCCGCTGCGTGTCTGCGGCCGCGACCACCTCGTCGATCGTCATTCCGGTCACGGCGACCGCCTCGATGCACGCCACGGTCGTGGTATCTATCGAGCCCGTTCTGCGCGCGGCGCCAATGGTCCGGATATTCGCCAGCACCACCGGGTCCGCGCCTGTCCACACCTCGTACGACCAACCCCGCGAGGCGCACACCCGCCCAGTCCAGGCGAATACCTGCGCCGCCTCCTCGCGGCGGGCGAACTCTTCCGGTTTGACGTCCACGACCGTGAACCCACCATCAGCATGTTCGAGAAGCATGTCGGGAACGTGCCTACGTGTGCTCGTCCCGTCCGAGCCGCACATCCACATCGGTTGCGCCGCCATCCGGATTACCCCCGGAGCGAAGTCGGCCAACCACAGCCGATCGAGCTCCAACCGGCTCTCGTAGAGCACGTGGTCACGATTGGTCGCTGACCAGAACCAGCCCGCGTAATGCCTCCGTCGAGGATGACTTCGCCCTCGTCGAACCGGCAAACCGCGCACTATTCGTAGCGGATCCGCGGCGGCGACCGTCGTCGCGACAGGACCACCGTTGCCCTGCACGTACCTGACCTCGACCTCACCGCTTCGCGGCACCTACATAGCTTCACTCGTGCTGACACGAAAATGAGAAACCAACACGCCGCTGACAGACAACTGACACGAAATTGAGAAACTGACACCGATCGCGAGAACCTACACCTCACCCGGCGGGAAGATGTGTTCCGCCCCCGGTTGTAACCAACCCGCTTCGCGGGTGCAGATGCATCACGCCGCCAAAGACTGGGCCGACGGCGGACTCACCGATATCGACCAGCTGGTCCCGGCGTGTGATGTGCACAACCGGCGGGTCGGCAAAAAGCCTGGGCAGTTCACCACCCGCATGATCACAGAAGGCCCTGATACCGGACGGGTTGCGTGGCGACTCAACGCCAAACCGGGCATGCCCGAGAATCCCGAACGCATCAACCGCATCGCCGACGTCAAAGCCGACTTCCACGACTACCTCACCACCGAACACACCAACAACCAAGCGGCGGCCGCAGCACGCGCGACCGGGACAGGCGCGACGGTTACCGCGATCGGCACGCGAGCCTCGGGTACAGCCCAAGCCGAGGTCGTGGCGGATGCAGTGGGTGCCTGGATGGTGTCGCCTTCGACGCCCGGTACGCCGAGGGCGAATGAACCGACGTTGACCGGCGTCGAGCTCGCGTTGGCGGGTTCGATGCGCCTGACCGGTGCCCCACCGCTCAGCGCGCGCGTCGACATCCAATGGAACCTCACTGATCCACCCGACCCCGACTCGCCCACAGACCCGGACGCGCCAACAGGTCCGGCCCCACCAACCAGCCCCTGGTGGCTCGGCGACGTCGACCCACCAGGAGGCGTCGACCCACCGCTGGCCGACGCCGCCTGACCACCGCGCCAGCCGACCGGTGTGCCAGCTGAACCGGCCGCGTCGACCCGGCCCACGCGCTAGGGCGACGAACCGGGCCAACCATCGAATCAGGTTGTGCCGCAACCCGTCCACACCCCACCACCACACCCCGGTGGCGGGGCAGGGCGGTTGCTTGGCCGGTCGCCCGGCCTCGCGCGCCACGCCCCTGCTGCCGCTAGTTCGGCGACGCGGCGAGGAGTTGGCCCCGCGGATACGGCAATTCGATTCCATGCTCGTCGTAGGCCCGGAGGATGTCGCGGCGCAGTGTCCGCTGAACCTTCCACTGCGAGTTGGGCTTTGTGGTGACCGTCATTCGCAGGATCAGTTGATCGGCAGAGAGTTCCTGCACACCGAGCATGTCGGGTTCGCCGGTCACATGCTCGGAGAGCGCATCCGACTCCACTGCGGCGTGCGCAGCGGTGAGTGCCACTTCCTGTGCCCTGTCGACATCCGCGGTGAGCGCAACAGGCAGTTCGACGCGGGCAACCGCATACTCCTGGCTCATGTTGCCGACGCGCGCAATCTCTCCGTTGCGGACATACCAGAGCGTGCCGTCGACGTCGCGCACCGTGGTGATCCGAAGACCGACCGATTCGACCTCCCCCACGGCCTCGCCGAGATCGACAACGTCACCGACCCCGTACTGATCCTCGAGCAGCATGAAGATCCCCGTCACGAAGTCGCGCACGAGATTCTGAGCGCCGAATCCGATGGCGAGGCCGATCACACCGGCGGAGGCGATGAACGGCGCGATATTCACACCCAGAACGGACAGTATCGCCAGCGCCGCCCAGGTGAGAAGCACGATCGATACAACCGACTTCAACACCGACCCGATGGTGCGGGCTCGTTGCGCGCGTCGCTGGTTGATCACGGCCCTGCTGGCTCCAGAGGGTGCGCGGTCACGCAGGTGGCGCAGGAGCAACGGCGTCGAACTCTTCCCTCCGCGATCGGCTCTCTCCCCTGGTGGACGCCGTGTGACGCGGTCGATGAGCCGGTTGCACACGAACCGCACCACCAGCGCAACGATCACGTACCCGACGATCCTGATCGGGTTCTCGATCAGCCATTCCCGATTTGTCTCCGTCCATTCGAAAGCCGTTGTGTACGTTGCCATGAACCCGACCGTACGTATTCGTCGTGAATCCATCAGAATTGTGTCGTGACCCAGCGACTGTTCTTCGACTGCGACACCGGTATCGACGATTCGGTCGCACTGCTGTACCTACTCGCCCGCACCGATGTCGACATCGTGGGGATCGCGAGTACCGCGGGGAACGTTCCTGTCGACGTCGTCGCCGCCAACAACCTGGCCTGGTTGTCGCTGTGCGAGCGAGGCGAGATTCCGGTACATCGCGGACCCGACGGTCCGCTCGTCGCACCACTGATGACCACCGAGGACACGCACGGACCGCTGGGCGTCGGATACGCAGAGTTACCCACATCCGATCTCGTCGTCGCCGACACGGACGCACCAGACGCCTGGCTCGACGCCGCGCAGGCACACGACGGAGAATTGGTCGGCCTGGTCACCGGACCACTCACGTCGCTTGCCACCGCGATACGACGCGACCCGAGTCTGCCACGACGACTGCGTCGGCTGGTCATCATGGGTGGCGCGTTTCATGTCCACGGCAACACGACGCCTGTCGCCGAGTGGAACATCGCCGTCGACCCGGAGGCCGCCGCCGAGGTCTTCGCTGCGTTCGGCGTCGACGGGGCGCCCGCCCCGATCATCTGTCCGCTCGATCTCACCGAGACCGTCGCACTTCTCCCCGATCATCTGGTTCGCCTCGCGGCTGCGGCAGGCAGCAGTCCTGTCGAGTATCTCGATCCGACAGACGAAGCCGGCATCCGATCGGTTGCCGACAATCCGATCGTGCGTCACCTCGTCGACGCGATGCGGTTCTACCTGGAGTTCCACGAGGCCCACGACGAGGGTTACCTCGCTCATCTGCACGATCCGTTCGCCGCGATGGTCGCGCTCGACCCCGCGATCGCCGACACCTTGCCCGCCCAGGTCGGAGTCGAGCTCACCGGTGCGCTGACACGCGCGATGACCGTTGCCGACGAGCGCGGCATGTGGGGCGGAGCCCCGAATGCCCGAATCGCAACAGCCACCGACGTCGATGCCGTGTTCGATCACCTCATCGAGACGATCGCCTCGCTCGCCCGCCAAGTCGGCGGTTCGGCGTAGCGTCGACTAGGTGACGACACTCGGCTACCAGATCCCGAACTTCACCTACCCCGACACAGCACCCGACCAGCTCTTCCCCACCATCGCAGCGCAGGCCGTCGAAGCGGAGAACTCCGGCTTCGACACCGTCCTGGTGATGGGCCACTTCTACCAACTGCCCATCCTCGGCGCCCCGGACGAGCCGATGATCGAGTGCTACACGCTGCTCTCTGCACTCGCCCAGCACACCTCGCGGGTGCGTCTGTCCTCACTGGTTACCGGCAACACCTACCGGAACCCGACGCTCCTCGCGAAAAGTGTCACTGCACTCGACGTCGTATCGGGTGGTCGTGCTCAACTCGGGATCGGAGCCGGGTGGTTCGAGTTCGAGCATCAGTCGTTGGGCTTCGAATTCGGTACCTTCACCGATCGATTCGAGAAGCTCGAAGAAGCACTGCAGATCATCCTGCCGATGTTGCGCGGCGAACGGCCCTCACTCGACGGCAAGTGGTACCACGTCGAAGAGGCAATCAATTCCCCTGCGCCACTTGGCCGTATCCCGGTGATGATCGGTGGCGGTGGCGAGAAGAAGACGTTACGGATGGTCGCGCAGTACGCCGACGAGTCCAACCTCATCGGGCGCCCGAGGATCTCCCGAGGAAGCTCGACGTCCTTGCCGCTCACTGCGAACGGCTCGGTCGCGATCGGTCGGAGATCACGGTGACCGCGCAGACCTCGGCCTGCATTGCGCCCACCGAGGAGCAGGCCTCCGCTGAATTCGAGGCGTATCTGGCACGCAATCCGGCGGCAGAGGTACGTCGGGCATCGACAGTCGTCGGTAGTCCCGAACAGGTTGCAGAGCGCTACTCCGCTCTGCTGGAGATCGGAATCGACGGCGTGACGGTCAACTCTCCCGCCAACGGACATGTCCCCGGCCGCGTGACTCTCCTCGGCGAGACCCTAGCGCCCCTCATCGGGTGAGGGAGGTCGGGACGAACCCCGCTCACCCGAACGGGGTTTACGCCCGTGCCTCTTACCCCGCTGCCTCTTACCCCGCTGCCTCTTACCCCGCTGCCAACTACTCCGAAGCCTCGTCGTCCTCGACGTGGTGATCGAGGTTGACGGTTCCGGTTCTCCAGTAGCCGTCGACCTTGACGCAGTCCTTGGGCCGACCGAGCTCGCGTCGCAGATGACGTCGAATCGGCTTGAGCGACAACGCCTCACCGGCGAACCAGCTGTAGAAGTTGCCTTCGGGGAGGTCCAATTCCTCCACCGCGCGCAGGAGGTTCGTGCCCCTGCCCGACTGATCGGCTCCACGATGGACGAAGCGGACGCGGGCGTTCGGGCGCTGAGGAAGGTCGATCTCCGTCTCGGATCCGGTGACCTCGGCGAAGGCGATGACCGGCTTGTCGTCGGGTAGTTCTTCCAGCCAGCGCGCGAGAGCAGGTAGCGCGGTGTCGTCGGCACCGAGCAGATACCAGTCGTAGCCGGTCGGATAAATGTGGGAGCCGCGCGGACCCAACATTCCGAGTCGATCGCCCGCAACCGCGCTTCCCGCCCATTTTCCGGCGACGCCGTGATCGTGCAGCACGAAATCGATGTCGAGTATGCCGCTGTCACGGTCGAATGCCCGAATGGTGTAGTCGCGGTAGATCGGGAACTTACCCTCGGTGGGCAGACGCATACCCTCGGCGCCGACGCCGGGCATGACTATCTCGCCGCTCTCGGGATCCGGGAAGAACAGTTTGATGTGGTCGTCGGGTGCCATGTGCACCACGATGAAGCTCTCGGGAGCGCTGATGGATAACCGCACTCGACGCATGTCCGGACTCAAGTCGATGGTTTCTACCACCTCGACCGTACGTGGCAGCAGGTCGTACATGGTCAACTTGATCTCGGTCGGATGGGGACTCAAATCCTGCCCCTGCGCGGCGTCGATGCCGGTCACGTTGCTCACCTCTCGAAAACTCAAGCGCCAGAAGCGCTATGGCCAACGGGTACGGCCGTCGGGATCGGCTGGTTCGATCCGCGACCCACGACGGCGTCGAGGATCTCCCCCGATCGGATGGCCACATTCGACAGTAGCGTCGACGTGAGCCCGTGTGTGTGTTCTGAGTTGCCCTGTACGAAGATCTGCCCGGTGATTTCCGGGGAGGTCTGCAGCCGGTACGCGCGGTCGAGGACGGGTCGGCCGTGTTGATCAGCCGCACAGTGAGCAGCAAGATCTCCGAGCATGTCCGCGACAGGCGTCGGCTCGAATCCGGTCGCGAACACGACGGCGTCGCAGTCGAGGTCGATGACCTCACCCGTCGTGCGGTGCGCGATGCGCAACCGTGCGGCGTCGTCTGTCTCGTCGAGGTCGGTGACCTCGGTCGCGCCGTGTACGAAGAGGCGGCGATTACCCGATACGCGCTCGGTGTACTCGCGTCCGTACAGGTCCTGGATCAGGACCGGATCGACCGCCGAGTAGTTCGTGCTGCGGTGGTACTGGAGCAGACGGTCGCGCCACGCCGGTTCGGCCGAGAAGTACTCGTCGACGGCCTCGGCGTCGAAGATGCGATTGGCATAGGGACTGTCGTCGGCCGGGGTGTAGCCATACTTGGAGAAAACGGCGTGCACTTCGGCGCCTGTCGTTTCGTGGAGAAAGGCAGCAACCTCCGCGGCACTCTGACCCGCGCCGATCACGGCGAACCTACGGTGCGTCAGTGGCGGGAGCTTGGCCAGGTTGGGAAGCACGTGATGGTTGTGAAATACCCGCGGGCCTGCGACGACACCTGCGGGGAGCTTCGCCCGTAGCCCTCCGCCGAGGACCAGGTTTCGTGCCCGCACGCTCTCGCCCGACGTCGAGGCGATGTCGAACGCGCCGTCGGCGAACGTGACCGAGCTGATCTCCGAGCCGTAGTCGACCGGTACCGACACGCGTTCCGCGGCCCACCGGAGGTAGTCGTGGAATTCGACGCGCAGGGGGAAGAAGTCCTGACGATTGATGAAGTGGCCCAGACGATCGTGCTCGTTGAGGTAGCTCAGAAACGAGTACGAACTCGACGTATTACGTTGCGTCACCAGATCTTTGAGAAATGACACCTGCATCGTCGCCCCGGGCAGGAGCATGCCGGGATGCCAGCCGAACTGGGACTTCTTCTCGAAGAACCGGGCCTGGATGCCACCACCGCGTGCCGTGCTGTTGTCGTTGTACTCCTCGACCGCGATGGCCAAGGCCAGGTTCGACGGTCCGAATCCGATGCCAGCGATATCGAGTTCGGAGTTCCGCTCACTACACACGCGCCACTCCCTAGATCGTCGTGATTTCCGTGGGCCGATGCCGCACGCAATGCTAGGTAAGTCTAACCTAATCATCAGCTTGCGTTCATGTACCCCCCGCGACGCGAAACTCGCACACGTCAGCAGACATCAGCACACACCGAATCCGCATCGGACGAGGAGGACGACCGGCACCATGACACTTTCGACCTCGCCAGGGCCCGTGGACGGTTCCGGCGCGCATTCCGCGCTCATCGACGAATCGCTCTCGGCTGCAGATCATTTCGAGCTCCACGGACTCGACTATCATTGTTCTGCCAGCGGCGCTGTGGCCTCGTTCGACGATCCCTCGCGCGCAGCCGCGTCACTCGCGCGGGGCGAGCACTCAGCGATCGTCGGTGCTCTCGCATTCGACACCGACGCACCGAGCGCGCTGACCGCACCCTCGCACATCCGCTTCGACGTGCCGCCCAACTCCTGGCCCGCAGCAGGGCCGACCACGGCAGCAGGCCCGATCGCCGAAGCCCGCGTGGTCGCCGCGGAACCGCTCCGCGAAGAACACCGTGCCAGGGTCGCAGCAGCGGTCACAGTGCTCGCCGACTCGACCACTTCGCTGGCCAAAGTCGTGCTGGCACGAAAGCTGTTGTTGCACACTACGCCGAGGTTGACACCGGAGGTGTTCCTGGCCGCCCTCGCCGCACAGAACCCGCATTCGGGACTCTTCCGCACAGAGCTCACTCCCGCGGGAGACGCCTACCGAGGACGACATCTCGTCGGCGCGAGCCCCGAGGTACTCGTAAGACGACGCGGACGTCAGGTGAGCGCTCACCCGCTCGCCGGTTCCACGCCACGCCATCACGACCCCAGCGTCGACGCCGAGCGCGCCGCGACGCTGAACTCATCGGCGAAGGATCTCGACGAGCACCGTTTCGTCGTCGACGCTCTGCGCAGCGTGCTCGCACCGCTGTGCACCCGACTCGACGTACCCGATGCGCCAAGCATCGTGGGCACGTCGTCGATGTGGCACCTGGGGACGCCGATCGTCGGCGAGCTCGCCGACCCGTCGACAACGGCCCTCGACCTCGCGATCGCCGTGCATCCCACACCTGCGGTGTGCGGAACTCCCACCGGCGCAGCGAGGGAGTACATCCTCGCGACGGAGGGCGACCGCGGTTTCTACGGGGGGGCCGTCGGATGGTGCATCGGGAATCCTTCCCGCGACGATCACTCCCCTGACGATCTGCCCCGCTCCGCGCGCCACAAAGTACTGCGCGGCCGCGACGGGCTGACCGCGTCGGACAGTAGGACTCCGCACGGCGCTGTGACCCCTGGAGACGGCGAGTGGCTCGTGGCTATCCGGTGTGCGGAAATCGACTCGCGCACAGGAGCTCTGGCGACCTGGGCGGGCGGCGGAATCGTCGCCGACTCCGATCCCGACGCGGAAGTGGCGGAGACCACGGCCAAGCTACGTACCGTGCTGCGCGCTCTCGGCACCGACGAGATCTGACCTACCGGTGTCCGGCCGACATCGTCGCGCTGCGGCCGCGACCATCGGTCCCGCCATCACCGACGTGACCACCGCCATGACGACGACGATCATGTAGGTCTCCTCACTGAAGATTCCGAGACTCAATCCTGTTGTCGCGATGATGATCTCGACGACCCCGCGAGCGTTGAGTCCGCTTCCGACCGCCATCGACTCCCACCGGGACAATCGTGCGAGGCGAGCCCCGAGGTAGCCGCCAACCAGCTTGGCGACGACGGCAACGGCGATCACCCCGACCGCCACTCCGGCAACACCCGGAGAAGCGAGAGCCCTCAGGTCGACGTGTAGGCCGGCCGAGGCAAGGAACACCGGCGCAAGCACAGCCGTGGTGACCAAGCGGAGCGGCGCCACGACGCGCTCGGGACGTCGACCACACGCGATCCCGGCGAGCAGTGCTCCAAGAACAGCCTCGAGATGCATCGCGTCGGTCGCCGCGGCACCGGCCACCATCGTGATCACCATCACCGCTGTCGACTGCGCATCGTGGCCACCGGATTCCAAGCGGGTCAGCAGACGTCCGATCACCGGTCGCGCGACAAGCGCCACGGCAATCGAACCGATCATCGCCAGCAGCGTCAACGGCAGGTGCCAGGCGCGCAACCCCACGGTGGCCAGTGCTGACACCGCCGCGAGGGCCACCCAGGCGGCAAGGTCGGTGAGAGTGCCCGCCGACAGGATGAGCCGACCGAGCCTCGTCCGCAGCAGGTCCAGATCTCCGAGGATCCGGGCGATCACGGGAATCGCACTGACCGACATCGCGACACCGAGCAGAACTGCGAATTCTGTTGTGCTCGTGCCGTCACCCGTGTTCGTACCGTCGCCGACGTACCGGGCAGGCAGCACCAGTCCGAGTCCGATGCCTGCGACGAGCGGAATCACGAAGGAGACACCGCTGATGACGCCGATCTTGCGCGCGTTTCCACGCAGGAACGGACCGTCGAGTTCCGTCGCTGCGAGCCCGACGAGCAACACCACGGCGAGCGTGCCGACCGCGGATATCGCCGTGGTTGGCGTGCCGTCTGCATTGACGACCGCTCCCGTGACGTGCGGTGCCACCATGCCGAGGACCGACGGACCGAGCAGCACGCCCGCGACCAATTCGCCTGCCATCGAGGGGAATCCGAGTCGACGCGCGATCGCTCCGCACACGACTGCCATTTCCGAGGAGCAGCGCCAACGCTGTCAGCATGGCGGGCGTTGGCCGATCAGACGGTAGCCGGGGCGGGTTCGGCCCAGCTCAGGCCGTCGGCCGATGGAACAAGCCCACCGTCGAGCAGTGGCGGTTCGGTCCCGTCGGTACCAACTGCCCCGCGTGCCTGGAACGCATTCATCTCCTCCATGACGTCACGCACGACCTGCGTACCGAAGAGATGCCCCATCCGCTGGCCGGAGTCGGTGTCCATGCCGCCGGTTCGCTCGGCGGCCTCGGTGAGAGCGGCCGTCGACGCCGAGAAGCGCTCGATGATCTGCTCCGGGTCGGTGAGGGCCTGTTCGCCGGAGTAGGCGCCCGCGACCAGCGACACGAATGCGGTCATGTCGTTGCGGTCGAAATTGGTGACCTTGCGCGCTTTCCAGAAGTACGAGTCCTCGGACTGTTCCATGTCATAGAAAGCCGACAAGAACTCATAGAAGACCGCGTACTCGCGACGGTATCGACCCTCGAACTCGGTGAATGCCCGCTCCTCGGTCATCGCACCTGCCAGCACACTGTTGATCGACCGCGCCGCCAGCACACCCGAGTAGGTCGCGAGATGAACCCCGGTGGAGAACACCGGATCGATGAAGCACGCGGCATCGCCGACGAGCACCATGCCGTTGCCCCAGAAGCGGGTGTTGGCATACGAATAGTCCTTACGGATTCGGATCTCACCGTAGGTGCCCTCGGTGACGCGCGTGGCGTCGGACAGCATGTCCTTCACGATCTCGCAGCGATCGACGTAGTGCAGCAGTGTCTCTTCCTGCGCGTTGAGCACGTGCTCGGCCTTGTCGCGTGAGATCACGGCTCCGACGCTGGTCAGCGTGTCCGACAGCGGGATGTACCACATCCATCCCTCGTCGAACGCTGCGCACAGGATGTTGCCGCTGTCCGGCGCGGGGAAGCGCTTGCCGTTCTCGAAGTATCCGAACACCGCGACGTTCTGGAAGAAGTCGGAGTAAATCCGTTCTCCGCCTGCATGTTTCGACAGCCGCGTCGTGTTACCCGACGCATCGACGACGAACTTCGCGTCGATCCGGTGCTCGACCCGGTCGGCGTCGACGTACCGGATACCCGTGACCCGGCCGGACTCGTCGGTGATGGTCCCGTTGACCCTGCTGCGCTGCCGCACGTCGACTCCCTGCTCCGCGGCGTTCTCGAGCAGAATCTGGTCGAACTTCATGCGCTCGACCTGGTACGCGTATGACCCCTCACCCGCGAACTCCGGCGAGATGGCAAACAGGAAGTTCCACGGCACCGGATTCTTGCCCCAACGGAAGCTGCCGCCACGTTTGTGCATGAATCCCGCGTTCTTGATCTTCTCGTCGACGCCGAGGAGCCGGCAAACGCCGTGAATCGTTGAGGGAAGCAGTGATTCGCCGATCTGGTACCGCGGAAACGACTCCTTCTCCAACTGCACCACGCGGTGGCCGCTGCGAGCCAGCAGTGTCGCGACCGTCGACCCTCCCGGTCCGCCGCCAACGACGACGACGTCGGCTGTCTCACTGATCGGTTCCCCGCTAGGGGTGGCGTCGCTCATCGGAGCCCTCCCTCGTTGGCACCGGAAACGCTCTCCGCGGTGAGCTCACGAACCCAGGAGCCGACGACCGGATCGGCGGCCATACTCACCAGATCAGCCCTGTGGGCACCCGCGGCACGCCAACGCTCGATCAGTGACATCAGCCGAACCGAGTCCAGACCGACGTCGAGAACGTTTGTGTCATCGGTGATTTCGCTCTCGTCCACACCCAGGATGCCGGCAATGTCGGCGATGATCCGTTCTCGGGTGAGTACCGTATTCGTTGTGGCCATGCCGTCCTCTCTGATGACGTGCAGTGAATCGCGAGCATCGAGGCTCGTTCTCTGGTAAGCATAGGCTTACCAAATATAGAGAAGAGGCCCGCCCCTACGCTTCCCTAAGGCTAGGGTAAGCTAACTGTTCATGGTTGGCTGCTGTCGTCGATTGCCTGAGATCGCCGCATTACGGACTGCCCGGGTGGGGTGTTGATGCGCGCCACGTCGGCGCAGCAGGGATTGTGGTTCGCTCATCGAGTCGCGCCGAACCCCGATGTGTTCACCATTGGTCAGCTCGTCGACTTCGACGCTCAGCCCGAACCTGGTCGCCTCTCCGCCGCTGTCCGCCAAGCGGTCGCTGAAGCCGACGGATTGCACTCGATCTTCTCCGAACAGGGCGGGGTGTTCTCCGAACAGGACGGCGACGTGACTGTCGAGCTCGGCGCACCGATCGAGGTCGCCGATCGTGATCTCGGCGACGACGCCGACGCAATCGATGAATATGCGCAAGCCGCGGTCCAGCTGGCGATAGACCCCGCATCCGGCCCGTGCGCAGTCGTCGAGATCTTGCATGCGGGCGGACGCACGGCACTACTCCTTGTCGCACATCACATCGTGATCGATGCCTACGGCCTCGGTCTGCTCGTTCGACGCATCGGCCGCCTCTACGCGGATCCGGATGATCGCCGACGCCTCGGGAGCGTCGTCGACCTTCCGCCGGAACCCGATGCCGGTGCGAGCGCAGAATTCTGGAGCCGCGAGCTCACGGGGATCAGTGGTCCCCTGACCTTGGGCGACGCGCCGCGTAGCCATCGAATCGCAGCCGCTGTGCACACGACTCGTGCCGTAGTCGGCGGTGCGGGCGGGGCCGCGATGTCTCCGGATCGTCTCGTCGCCGCAGTTGCGGCCTTCTGCGCGCGCGTGACCGGCAGCGACGACGTCTTGATCGGCTTCCCGATGATGAACCGATTCGGCTCTCCCACAGCCAATGTCGTGTGCACGACGGTCAACGTCGTCCCGCTGCGCGTTGCGGTCGCACCTGCGGTGACGGCCGACGAGCTCGCCGCCGACGCCGCCGCGGGGATTCGCCGGATCGCTCCCCATGCGCGTTATCGCGGCGAGGACATCCTCCGCGACGCACGACGCCGCGCTGTCGACGGTGTCGTGGGACCGACGGTGAACGTCAAGCCGTTCGGCTCCACCGTCACCTTCGATTCCGGGACCCAGGGCTCCGCAGAAGCCGACTCAGCCGACTCAATTACCGCAACGGTCCGCTCGCTGCGTCGTGGTCCGGTCGTCGATCTCTCGATCACCGCACTCGACCTCGGATCGACGGAGTCCGACCGCTCCGACCTGGAACTCACACTCGACGCCGACGCCGCCATCTACAGCCGAGCACACGCCGCTCGGATCGCCGAGTCGCTTGCGGCGTTCGTCGGCGAATTCCTGCGTGAGCCAACACGTCCCGTCGGCGCCATGCGGATCGTCGACCACGTATCCGATGTGCGTGAAGCCGATGTGCCAGAACCCGGTGCGCCGGCAACCGACCGGGCACGCGTCGACGTTCTCCGGTCCGGCACGACAGCACCGATCGACCCGACCCCGCTCGATGCCCGCATCGCGACCGCCGAACCCGATGCGATCGCGGTGCGATTCGGCGACGACGCCATTGATTTCCGCGAACTCAATCGTCGCGCAGACGAACTCGTCGCACGGCTGGGGCCGGTTGCTCCCGACTCGGTCATCGCGATCGCACTCCCCCGTGGCATCGACCTCATCGTCGCGTTGGTCGCTGTGATGCGTAGTGGCGCAGCCTTTCTCCCGCTCGATCCGGGATTTCCCGCCGACCGCAGAGAAGCCAGCATCGCCGACGCCGCACCTGTCGCCGTCATCGAACCCGCCATCACCGAACTCGCCGTCGTGGCATCCGGAAACCGCGATGTTCAGATCCGGCGCCTATCCGATCCGCGCCAGCTGCCGGTCACGACCATGTCGGACGACCCTGTTGGCAACTCTGACGACCCAACCGGCGACGCCGCCGCCTACCTGATCTACACGTCGGGTTCGACAGGCACACCGAAGGGTGTGGTGATCCCGAACCGTGCCCTGCGGAACTTCACCGATCACATGGTCAGTGGACTAGGCCTGGGGCCGAGCAGGTCTCTGCTGGCGGTGACGACGATCTCGTTCGACATCGCACTCTTGGAGACACTCGTGCCGCTGTCGGCGGGAGCATGTGTGGTTCTTGCCGACAACGACGACATCCACGATCCGGCGCGACTCGCGGCGCTCATCTCGCGACACCGGCCGGACGTCGTCCAGGCCACGCCGTCGTTGTGGTCGGCATTTCTCGGTGCGGGATGGGGGTCCGCACTGGCGGATGTCGACGTCCTCGTCGGCGGCGAGCAGTTGCCGTCCGACGTCGCTCGCGGTCTCGTCGCTTCCGCGCGGTCGGTGCGCAACATGTACGGACCGACCGAGACGACGATCTGGTCGACGACGGCTGAGGTCGACGACGACACCGACGTCACCATCGGCACACCGATCGCCAATACCGTTGTCCGCGTGCTGGATTCGACGTTGCACCCGGTGCCCGTCGGACGCGTCGGCGAGCTCTATCTCAGCGGCGACGGACTCGCTCGCGGATACCGCGGTCTGCCCGGCATGACCGCCGCCCGATTCGTCGCCGACCCGTTCACCGACGGCGCGCGCATGTATCGCACCGGAGATCTGGCGCGCATCCGCCAGGACGGACGGCTCGACTGCCTGGGCCGCACCGACCACCAGGTCAAGGTTCGCGGGTTCCGTGTCGAACTCGGCGATATCGAGACCGCCCTCTCCGCGCTCCCCGCCGTCGCAGGCGCGGTGGTGACCTCCGTGGACGGGCGACTCGTCGGCTACGTCACCACGCACTCCGACAGCAGCTCGGCTGACAACACAGACTCTGCTGACAACACAGCGCTGGCACAGTCGTGGCGGAGCGAGATAGCCAAGGTCCTCCCCGACTACATGGTGCCGTCAGCACTCATCGTGCTCGATGAGTTTCCCCTCACGCCCAACGGCAAGATCGATCGACGAGCACTTCCCGCCCCCGACTATGCCGCGCAGGCCGCGCGATCGCGGCCGCCGTCGGGTCCTGTCGAGACCGCGCTCGCCGACGTATTCGCCTCGGTGCTCGGACTTCCCGCGGTCGGTGCGGAGGACAACTTCTTTACGCTCGGCGGCGACAGCATCGTCGCCGTGCGAGTGGTCAGCGCCGCGGCATCGGCCGGCTGGGAGGTCACACCACTGGAAATCTTCGACCACCCCACCGTCGAGGGCCTGGCCGCGGTCGCGCGCAGCCTCACCAACGCAGAACGCGGCCACCAGCGATTATCGACAGACCCGCAATTCCCGACAGACCAACAGTTCTCTGCAGACCGGGCGGGCGCCACTACCGCGGGGATTGACGACGACGAACTCAACGAACTGATGGAGGGTGACCTGCTGTGAGCGCAGCGCTCGAAGACGTCCTACCCCTCACCGGTCTGCAGGAAGCGATCGTCTACCGATCGACGGCACCCCGTGGCGCCGATGACGTCGATCCGTATCTGATCCTCGCCGACCTCGATCTCACGACCGTCCTCCCGCAGGAGGTCGACGTCGACCGCCTTCGTGAGGCAATCGCCACTGTCACCTCTCGACACGCGACGCTGCGGACCTCGTACACACGTCGACGGACCGGCGAACCCGTCGCGCGCGTGCACACCGCGGTCGAGGTGCAGCTGCCCGTCGTCGACATCGCCACGCTCGACGACGGACTCGACACACTGCGATCAGATGCCCGAACGACCGGCATCGCACTGAGTTCTCCTCCGCCACTGCGCTTTACACTCGTGACCGAGTCCGGCCGCCCTCGCTGGCTGTTCGTCGTGGCACACCACGTGGCCTTGGACGGGTGGTCGCTGCACCTGATGTTCAGCGAGATCGTGCGCGCGTACCGTGGCGACGCGCTCGCGCCGGTACGCCCGATCAGCGACTACGCACGCTGGATTGCCTCACGGGGTCGCGATGTCGGTCCGTGGGTCGAGGTCCTCGCGGATGTCGAGGCGTCGACGATCATCGACATCGTCGAGCCGACCACGCCAAGCGTGCCGTTACGCGCACACCTGAGCGTCGACGTATCGGCCGCGTTGCGTGACGTGGCGACGCAGTCGTCGGCGACGCTCAACACCGTCATCCAACTGGCGTGGGCGCTTGTCCTCGCTGACCGAAACGACAGCGACGACGTCGTGTTCGCAACGGTTGTCTCGGGACGGGATCCCTCGGTGCCCGGCGTCGACGAGATGGTCGGCATGCTCATCAACACGATCCCGGTTCGGGTGCGCATCGATCCGACCGAGACCGTCGGCAGCGCGCTGACACGACTGCAGCGCGAGCAACTCGCCCTACTCGGCAGCCACCACGTGCCGCCGGCCGACATCATCTCGGCAGTCGACCTCGGCGGCCCGATCTCGTCGCTCGTCGTGTTCGAGAGCTTCCCTCGCGGAGATGTGCGCCCCCACATCGAGGACGACAACGACTTCACCGCAACGCTTCTCGTCGAGGACGACCCCTCGATCGGGCTGGTACTCGAACGCCGTGGAGCCGACCCGCATCTGCTCGACGAGGTTGTCGCCTGGCTGACTATGCTCGCGCACTCGCGTGAGGAACTCCTGGGTCGCCTCACGGTGAACCCGCCCGCCACGACGCCGCCCGCCACAACCACGCCGTCAGAATCGCTCCCCTCAGAATCGCTGCCATATGTTCCCGTGGCCCAGCAGATCTCGGATGCCGCGCAGCGTCGTGCACGACGAACCGCACTCGTCTCGGGTGACCGACGCGTCGGCTACCGCGAGCTGGATGTGCTCGCGGCGCGAACCGCTCACGTACTGAGCGCCCGCGGTATCGAACCCGAATCCGTTGTCGCAGTGGCATTACCGCGTGGCATCGACATGGTCGTCGCGATCCTTGCCGTTGCCCGTCTCGGTGCGGTCGTCGCACCGATCGACCCGACCTACCCTCAGGCTCGTATTCGATTCATGCTCGACGACGCCGCTCCCGCACTCGTGCTCGACGAGCAGACCTTCGCCGAGATACGCGCCGACGCCGTCGATTCGCCCGAACGAGCCCCGCACACGCCGCATCCCGAGTCCGCCGCGTATCTGATCTACACGTCAGGATCGACCGGAACGCCGAAAGGCGTGGTGGGTACCGCTGCGGCGCTGGCGAATCGCATCGCGTGGGCCGCGCAGCGGTGGGACGGATCCGTCGTGCTCGCCAAGAGCGCCATCGCGTTCATCGACGGCATCACGGAGATCCTCGGCGCACTGGCGGCAGGCGCAACGGTCGCCATCGCGGACGACGCGTCCGCGCGCGACCCGATGGCACTCGTCGAGCTGGTCGACCGTCACGCCGTCGACCAGGTCACGGCCGTGCCGTCGTTGGCGAGAGCAATCGTCGACCTGGCCCCCGACAGCCCAGCCTCTGAAAAACCAGCGCGACCCGAACCGACCGCGTCGATACGCCGCTGGATCGTCTCCGGTGAGCCGCTTCCCGACACCACTGCTGCTCGACTCGCCTGCGCTGCAGAAGAAGTCGTGAACTCGTACGGGTCGTCGGAGGTCGCGGGAGACGTCAGGACCGCGACGATCCGCTTCGACTCGAGCGACATCTCCAGCACCCCTGGCGACACCGCCCCCACAGATGTCACTGCCGGGGTCGGCACGATCACCGTCGGCACGCAGGTTCCGGGCGCAGGTGTCGTCCTACTCGACCGCCACCTGCATCCGGTGTCAGTCGGACGTCCCGGCGAGGTGTACATCACCGGCGTCCAACTCGCACGGGGCTACCACCGCCATTCCGACTGGACGGCAACGCGATTCGTCGCCAACCCGGCAGGGTCCGGCGACCGGATGTATCGCACCGGCGATCGTGGGCTGATCACTCCGGACGGCAGCCTGCAACTGCTCGGTCGAGCCGACTCACAGGTCAAGATCCGCGGCACCCGCGTCGAACTCGGCGAGGTGGAACAGGCCGTCCTCGCACTCGACGGCGTCGACGACACCGTGGCGGTGGCCGGCCAGGATCATGACGGACACACTCGCCTCGACGTCTACGTTGCCGGAGCTCAGGCCCCCGACGCCGTCCCGGCCGAACTCGTCGCTGCGTTGCCCGCAGCGATGATCCCGGCCACGTGGACACGACTCAACTCGCTGCCCCGCACACCGGGTGGAAAGACCGACCGCAGGGCGCTTCCCGCTCCGACCTCGCCGCGCACAGCCTCTCGACGTGAGCCGAGCACCGACCTCGAGCGGCTCGTTGTCGACACCGTCGCCGACGTCCTCGGCCTCGACGCCGCGGACACCGCACGGCCGAGCGTCGACGATAACTTCTTCGACCTCGGTGGCCACTCTTTGTCGGCGACACGTGTGCTGACCAGGCTGCGCGTGGCAACCGGACGCGTGGTCGGCGTTGCCGAGGTCTTCGCCCACCCGCGACTCGCCGACCTCGCGGCCCTGTTCGCGGACGACAGCGCCGAAATCACGACTACCGGCGTCACTGACAATGCGGCAGCGGTGCCAACGCAACGCCCCGAACGCATTCCGCTCTCGCCGGCACAGCGCCGACTTGCCTTCCAGAGCGGGATCGGCGACGCCGCGTACACGATTCCGTTCGCCGTCCGTTTTGATGGACCAATCGATGCGGCGCAACTGCAACGCGCTCTCGACGGCATCGTGGAACGCCACGAGACGCTGCGCACAAGGATCGTCGACGACGCTCAGGTCGTCGACCGGATCGACGGCGCGAGGGTGCTGATCGACGACCATCACATCGAACCCGAGGATCTCGACGGGACGATCGACAGTCTCATCGGGCGCCCCTTCGAGTTGTCGGCGGATCTGCCCCTGCGCGCCGATCTCCTACGCATCTCCGACGCTTCGGCGGTGCTACTCCTCACGGTGCATCACATCGCCGCGGACGAATGGTCGGCAGCAACACTTTTCGACGAGCTCGCCGCCGGGTACAACGGCACGCCGGTTGCCGCGCCGCAGCTCCAGTACGCCGATCACACCCTTGCCGAGATCGAGCGACTGGGCACCGTCGACGATCCCCGATCACTTGTGCGCCGCCAGCTCGACTACTGGCGAGACCAACTCGCCGACGCACCAGCCGAACTCGACCTGCCCTACGACCGTCCGCGGCCGACCGACCCGGATCCCGTTGGCGGCCAAGTCGAGATCGTCATCGACGCCGACGTTCTCGGCGGGCTCCGCTCGGCCGTCCGGGCACTCGACGCGACCGTATTCATGGCAGCGCATGCCGCGGTGGCACTCGCGCTCAACGCGTCCGGAGCAGGCAACGACATCGTGGTCGGTACCCCGGTGGCCGGCCGGTCGTCGGCGTCCGTGGAGTCGCTGATCGGCATGTTCGTCAACACGCTGCCGCTGCGCACCGACCTCTCCGGTGATCCGACACTCCTCGAGGTACTGCTCCGCGTCAGGGAGACCGACGTCGCGGCCCTCGCCGCGCAGGATGTGCCGTTCGACGAGATCGTCACGGCACTCGCACCCGAACGGGCACTGAGCCGACACCCGGTGTTCCAGACGATGGTCCAGTACCGCGACCCGATCGTCGCCCCCGAATTCACCGGCGTGCGTGCAGAACCCGTCTTCCCGCACTCCCGCACCGCCAAGTTCGACCTGACCTTCGAGTTCGTCGAGCTTGCTCGCTCCGCGGGCATCCGACTGCGCGTCGAGTACGCCGCGGCGCTCTTCGACGAACCGACTGTCACTGATCTGGCAGAACGCGTGAGTTCCATCCTGCGTGCGCTCGTCGACGCCCCGAGCAGTCACGTCGCACAGTTGCGTCTGGACCGATCCACTGACCTTCCGGCGCTGCCCGCACCCGACGTCGCACCTCCTTGGCGATCCCTTGTCGACTTCTTCGCCGCCACCGCCCGCACCTTTGCCGACCGTCCCGCCGTATCCGACGGAACGCGCACACTCACCTACCGCGAACTGGACGCGCACAGTGCGTCGATCGCCGCACGCCTGCAGCGCGACGGCGTACGACGCGGCCACTCGGTTGCGCTGATCCTGGAGCGCTCGACGGACCTCGTCGCAGCGATCATCGGAGTACTGCGCTGCGGAGCCGCCTACGTTCCGATCGACCCCGCGTATCCGGCTGAGCGCATAGCGTCGACGATCGCCGACGCCGCCCCGACGGTCATCGTCGACACCGGCTACCTCGAGCGAGCAGATGACTCCCTCACTGACACAACGGCTTTCGATCCGGAACTCGCCCCGGCCGACCCGGCCTATGTGATCTTCACCTCCGGGTCGACCGGAAAGCCCAAGGGTGTCACCGTGACGCACGGCAACGTCGTCGCGCTGATCGACGCCACGACGGAACTGTTCGATGTCGACGAGAACGACGTGTGGACGCTCTTCCACTCCTACGCATTCGACTTCTCGGTGTGGGAACTGTGGGGTCCGCTCTCGACCGGCGCCCACCTCGTCGTGCCCGATCACGCCACCACGCGCTCACCCGCCGACTTCGCCGCCCTCATCGGCGAGCGGGGCGTGACCGTACTCAACCAGACGCCGTCGGCGTTCTTCGCCCTCGATGCCGCGGACCTCGCAGACACCGAACATCGTGAGACTTCTGGGGCCGTATCGGCGCTGGAGTCGCTTCGCTACGTGATCTTCGGTGGCGAGGCGCTCGACCTGCCGCGCCTACGATCATTCGCCCGGCGGTATCCGCGGACCACGTTGGTCAATATGTACGGCATCACCGAGATCACTGTCCACGCAACGTATCTGGTGCTCGATCAGCAGATCATCGATGCAACGACGGGCAGTGATGTGGGTGCGTTGCTACCAGGTTTCACCGGCCACCTGCTCGACGGATACCTGCGCCGGGTACCCGTTGGCGCCGTGGGCGAGTTGTACCTCGCAGGCCCCCAGGTCGCAGCCTGCTACCTGCAGCGTCCGGCGTTGCATGCGACGCGTTTCGTCGCCGACCCCTCGGGCACCGGTCAGGTGCTCTATCGCACGGGCGATCTGTTCCGTCAGACCAGACAGGGCGCGTTGATCTATGTCGGTCGCGCGGACACGCAGGTCAAGATCCGTGGTTTCCGTATCGAACTCGGGGAGATCCGGGCCGCACTCGCAGCTCTGCCCGGTGTGCGCGACGCCGCCGTCCTGACCCGGCCCGGACCGAGCGGTGCCGACCGAATCCTGGCCTACGCCGTCGGGGACAACGTCACTCCTGAATCCCTGCACGCTGAATCGCTCCACGCAGCGCTGCGCGACGCACTCCCCGAGCACGAGGTCCCGTCGGCCGTGCTGATCGTCGACTCGATCCCGTTGACCGTCAACGGAAAGACCGATGCCGCAGCACTTCCGGAGCCGGAGGTCGGCACCGCGGAGGGTCGTACACCGACGACCGAGATCGAGTCCGCGCTCGCCGACATCTTCGCCGACACCCTCGGACTCGCCGACCCGCCGAGCGTCGACGACGACTTCTTCGCTCTCGGCGGCGACAGCATCGTCTCGACGACCCTGGTCAATCGTGCACGGCGACGTGGTATCCGATTCACGCCGAGGGATGTCTTCACCCACCGCACCGTCGCCGGACTGGGCTCGGTCGCCGAGTGGATCGACGACACCATTCCTGCCGCTCCGTCGAACAGCGACGACGCATCGGCCACCCGGCCGACACCCATTCCGCTCCTGCCGATCGTCCAACGACTCCGTGAGATCGGTGGCACGATCGACCGGTTCAATCAGTCGCTCGTCGTCGACACCCCGGCGCAACTCGACGCCGATACTCTCCGCGCGATGGTCTGTGCACTGCTCGATTCCCATGAGGCGCTGCGGAGTTCGTTGCAGACCGTCGCAGGTGTGCTCTGGACCATGCAGAGTGCGCCCCCCGGATCGGTCGACGTCGACGACATCCTTCGGATCGTCACGCTCGACAGATCGATCTTCGACGACCCGGACGCGCTCGCCGCAGCGGTGTCGGCCGAATCCGCCGGGGCTGCAGGCAGATTGTCGCCCGCCACGGGACTGATGATCGCCGCGACCTGGTTGACGACCGACTCGCCCGACGATCCGATCGCGGGACGACTGATACTCGTCATTCACCACCTCGCCGTCGACGGCGTCTCCCGGCGCATCCTGCTCGAGGATCTCCGAACCCTCTGGGAGACGGCAGCCACCGGTGTTGAGCTGCAACCGATTCCGACACCAACACCCCTACATACGTTCGCCGCCGCGGTGACCGAGCGAGCCGCCGATCCGGCACTGCTCGACGAGGCTACCCATTGGGCGCAGGTGCTGGCACCGGGCGGCGAACTGGTGCCCGGTCGGCTCCCCACGTCGGGCACCGTTTCCGACCAACGGCGCCACGTCGTCACGTTGTCTCCGGAAACCTCGGCGTCGCTCGTCTCCGATCTACCCACCCGCCGCGGTGTGGGGATCACGTCGCTGCTCCTCGGGGCGTTGCGTGTCGCCGCAACACGCGCTCTCGACACCGGGGACCTCATCGTCGACACCGAGCGTCATGGTCGCGATGCACATGAGTTCGGTATCGACGCGGATCTGTCACACACGGTGGGTTGGTTCACGACCGTCGCACCGATCCGGTTATCCGCCACCGACGACATCGGCGACGCGATCGCCGACGCTGAGAACTTGTGGACGGCAATGCCCTCTGCCGGAGCAGGATTCGGCATGTTGCGCTACCTCAACCCGCAGTTGTCGGCCGCACTCGCCACCATGTCGCGTCCGTCGGTGCTGCTCAACTACCTCGGGCGATTCACCGTCGGCGGCGGGTCGCCATGGCAACCCTCGGCGGAATCGACAGCGCTCGCAGCAGATCCAGACCCCGGACTCGGCGTCGCGTACCCACTCGAGATCGACATCGTCTGTCGTGACGAATCGTCGGGTCCCGTCGTCGCCGCAACGTTCAGCTACCTACCAGACCACCTCGACGACGCCGCTGTGCGTGAGCTCGCCGATGCACTATGTGCGGCGCTCGATTCGCTTGCGGCGCCTGCAGAATCCGGAGTCAATCAGTGACCTCGACACGCCCCGACGGCAACGCCCCGACAGACGCAGATGCTCCTGTCCGCACACACGGCGACTCGCACGACGTCACACTGCCTGTCCTCGCGGGCCAACGCGACATCTACCTGTCGATGCAGGCATCCGGCGACCCTGCCCTCTACGTCACCGGGCTCTACGTGGAGGTCGACGCACGGACCGACGTCGAACGACTCAGAGCATCTGTCCTCGCGGTTCTCGAGAAGGCCGAAGCGATGCGCGCCGTGTTCGTCGAAGAGGGCGGCGACGTGGGGCAGCGAATCCTGCCTACTGCCGACTTCGACGTCGACGTCCGCGAGATGCCTCTCTCCGATGCGCGCGAGTGGATGGCTTCGCACCTCGCGCAGCCGATGGATGTCAGGCACGGACCACTCACCGAATGCACGATCCTGCGCACCGCCAGTACCGTGACCGACCAGGGAACCGCGCAGCCCGACCCGACACTGGTGTTTCTGAAGGTCCACCACCTCGTCTGCGACGGCATGGGGCTCGGCTTCTTCACCCAGGCGGTCCAGGAACAGTACGACGCAACGGAAGCATCTGGCGCCGCGGAACCTTCTGGGGCCTCGGATGCTTTTGGGGCTTCGGAAGGCTTTGGGGCATCCGACAACGCCCGGCCGTCACGACCCAGGGATTGGCGACTACTCCCTGTGGTCGACGCCGAGCGCGAATACCGTGAAGGCGCCGACTTCGCCGCCGATGCCGACTACTGGTTGGCGCGGATGGGCGACCGACCGCAGCCGGTGCGACTCCTCGACGACGATGTGGTGCCCGGCCGCGGAATCATCGCGTCGCGCTTCGACATTCCCCTCGAGGTCCTCGACCCGTTGCGCGCGCTGGCGCGTGATGCCGGGGTCCGACCGACCGTCCTGCTCATCGCCGCGGTCGCGGCGTTTGCCCACGTGCGTACGGGCCGCACCGACCTGGTACTCGCGCTGCCCGTGACCGGGCGCCTTGACCGCAGGGCGCGCACAACACCGTCGATGGTGACGAGCGTGCTGCCCCTGCGCGTCGACGCGGATCCGCGCGACAACCTCGCCGACCTCGCCGCTCGTACCGAACGCGCGGTTTTCGCGCTCCTCGCCCACAGTCGTTTCCGCGGTGAGGATCTCGGCCGTGCTCTCGCAGCGCAGGCCAGGAACTCGGGTACTCCGGCATCATCCGACGGCCCGTACCGCATGTTCGGTCTCGGCGTGAACGTCATGGCGAACACGTCGCGGCAGACCATTGGTGGCCAACCACTCTCGCTCCACGCCCTCGCGTCCGGGCCGGTGTCTGATGTCGAGATCCAGATCCAGGTGAGGCGTCGCGACAGGCCCGCCGAAGTCGTCGTGCGCACTGTCGCCGACGCGGCTGAGCAGGCGCACGGTGTCGGCGAGGATTTCGCCGCCTTCCTGCGGGCACTCGCCGCCGCCCCCTCCGAACGCCTCCGCGCGTTCACCCCCGACGGGCAACTCGACGATGCGATTCGATCGGTCCACACCGAAACGCACGGAGCTGCGGGCGCAGTATCGCTCACGCCTGCGTTGGCGCGACTTCGCGAACGCCAGATCGACCCGGACACATTGCCGCCCCGCATTGTTCGCGCCTGGACGTCGTCGACCGTGACTCCGGACGCCGTCCGCGAGATCGCCTCTGCACTTGTTGCGACTCATCCTGCGCTGCGTACCACGGTGAATCGGCCCGCGCCGATCCTGTGGACGCTGACGACCGCATCCGCGCAGGACAGCACCATTCCCGTCTCGATTGCCGACAGCGCGCCGGCCGAACCGCTCGAGCGCGGCTTGACCTTTGTGCCTGCTACCGGCGAGGTGATCGCCGCGTTCGACGCAGCACTCATCGATCCCACGTCCGCGGAGATCCTCCGTACCGATCTCCAGACCGCCCTCGACGACGCCGCGGCGAGTCGGCACATCGAGGTCGACGCCCCGGACACCGAACTCAGCACTGTGGCAACGGGATTGGCGGGACGAGCGGCCGATGTCGGGGCCCTGGCGCATTATCTCGAAACGCTCGCACCGGGAGCGACGCTACCGCGCGTCGACGGCGCGACCAGCACACCGCGGGTCGATCACACGACACACACGTCTCGGGTCGACGTGGACGATCCCAACGTTGAACGTCCCACCCAGCACGGTCTCGTCGCGGCGCTGGCAGGCGCTGTCGCAGACGTCTTCGGTGCCGCCGCGCCGAAGGAGCTCCTGATCGACCTGGCTGTCGACTTGCGAGCTGTCGACTTGCGAGCCGTCGACGGTACACACGTCGGCGCACGCACTGTCGGCCCGCTGCAGGCACTCGAGCCGCTTCGCGTCGACCTGACGAATCCCTCACTCCCCGATGGCCCGAACCCGATTCTCGGCAGCGGACCGGGTCTCGACGTGCTGCGCTACCTCTCACCACAGGTGGGCGCGGCGTTGGCCGGTGCCACTGCTGCCGGGCAGATCGTCGAACCCGACGTGCTGGTCGGCGACCACGGACTGCCGACCGCGCACCCCGTCTCAATCAGGCTGTTGCGCAACGACTCTCCCGACCACACCGGCTGGTCGGTCATCGTCGACGTCGATGCGGAAGTCATCCCACATGCCGACGCCCTGGCGCACGCGATCACCGACCGGGTGATCGCAGACGCCGATCGACGTCTGGTGGCGCTCGACGACGCGACCGTCGAACGACTCACCCGCGAACACGGAACCATCGACGACATCTGGCCGCTGACACCCCTGCAGGAGGGTTTGTTCTTCCAGTCACAGGTCGACGCGTCCGACGACATCTACACCGCACAGTTCTGGCTCGACCTCGGCCACCGAATCGACGTCGAGGCGCTGCGGCGCGCCGCACGTGCGCTACTCGACGAGAATCCCGAATTGCGGGCCGCGTTCGTCGAGGTCGACGGCTCCCCAGTCCAGATCATCCGCAACGCGGTCGATCCCATCATCGCGGAGGTCGACCTCACGGCGGCGTCGGCCGACGTCGTCGACTTCGAGCTCGACGCGGTTCTCGACGCCGACCGCGTCCGCGAGATCCCGATCGGCACCGCACCACTCTGGCGTATCACGCTGATCCACCTGCCGAATGAGCACGACCGCATCGTCGTCAATCGTCGATTCCTGCTGTGGGACGGCTGGTCTGGCGGGCTCGTGGTGTCCCGGTTGCTCGTCCATCTCGAGGGCACCCCGGCCACGACTCCCGAAGCGTCGCTGCGCGACTACCTCGCCTGGATCGCTGACACGTCCGACGCCGACGCACTCGCGGCATGGCAGGCGCATCTCGACGGCTATACCGAGCCTGCGCTCGTCGCGCCGCGGGCGGTGGGGTCGACGCCTCGCGCGCCGCGTCGGATCGAGGTCGATCTCGGTGTCGCAGCGTCGGAGTCACTCCGCGCCGACGCGAGAAGTGCTGGCGTCACACTCAACACCGTTATCTCGGCAGCGTTGTCCCTCACGCTGTCTCGCGTCCTCGGAGTCACCGACGTCGCGTTCGGCTCGACCGTCGCGGGCCGCCCGACCGAGGTGCCCGGCCTCGACACCGTGATCGGACTGTTCCTGAACACCGTCCCCGTCCGAACGGTGTTGCATCCGCAGGAATCGGTGCGAGACTTCCTGCGCCGCAGTCAGGATGCCCGGGTGGCGCTAATGGCCTACGACCACATCGGGTTGGCGCGATTGCAGCAGGAGACCGGGCATCCGGTGCTGTTCGACGTCCTCTACGTGTTGCAGAACTTCCGCACCGAAGAAGAGGAGCGCGAGCAGTCGGCGCTGCACGATGTCATCGGCGAGGGCAGTCTCGACCACACCCACTACCCGTTGGCGCTCGTCGTGACGCCCGGCGCTTCGATTCGCTTTCGACTCGAGTATCGCGACGATCTGATCGACCATCGGTACGCCGACGGATTCGTGACACGATTCCGCCGCGCACTGGAGTCGATCGGTCGCGACCTCGACACCGCGGTTGCCGCCCTCGACCTCTCACTCGACTCGGACGTTGCGCTCGTCGGCCCACTCCATCGACTACCCGACACCACGGTGTCGGGATTGCTCGCCGAGCGCGCTGCGATGATCCCCGACGCCGACGCACTCAGCTACGGCGACTCGCGTCTCACCTATGCACAGCTCGACGGCGAGGTCGACCGTGTCGCGCAGGTTCTCGCAGAGCACGGCGTCGGAGCAGAAACGGTTGTTGCACTGGCGATCCCGCGATCCATCGAGACCGTGGTCGCGCTCTTCGCGATCCTGCGGGCCGGCGGAGCGTATCTACCCCTCGAACTCGATCACCCCGACGGCAGACTCCACGGCATCATCGACGACGCCGCGCCGTTGCTGATCATGACCCACAGCTCGGTGGCGCACCGATTCGACACGGTGGGCCTGCCGACGCTCACGGCCGACGACCTGCCGAACCCCACAACGCCGGAATGGGTTGCCCCCCACGTCAACCCGGATCAACCCGCCTATGTGATCTACACGTCGGGTTCGACGGGTAAACCCAAGGGTGTCATCACGCCCTACCGCGGCCTGACCAACATGCAGCTCAACCACCGCGAGAAGGTCTTCGAACCCGCCATCGCGCTCGCTCATGAGGCCGGCGTCAGCGGGAGACTCCGCATCGCGCATACGGTCTCATTCGCGTTCGACATGTCGTGGGAAGAACTGCTGTGGCTCATCGAGGGCCACGAGGTCCACGTCGCCGACGAGCAACTCCGTGCCGATTCGACAGCGCTCGTCGCCTACTGCGCGACCCACCGCATCGACGTCATCAACGTGACGCCCACGTATGCCGCACAGTTGTTCGCCGACGGCCTTCTCGCAGGCGACCACGTGCCCGCGCTCGTCCTGCTCGGTGGCGAGGCCGTCTCCGAACCCGTGTGGACCGCGCTTCGTCGACACCCGCACACCCTCGGCTACAACCTCTACGGCCCGACCGAGTACACGATCAACACCCTCGGGGTGGGCACCGACGAGACACCGACATCGTCGGTCGGTACCCCGATCTGGAACACCACCGCGCACCTCCTCGACCCGTGGCTGCGGCCGGTGCCCGCCGGGGTGCCGGGCGAGTTGTACATCAGCGGCGCGGGACTGGCACGCGGATACCTCGGACGGCCCGATCTGACGGCCGAGCGGTTCGTCGCGGATCCCTTCTCCGACGGAGGCCGTCTGTATCGCACCGGTGACGCGATGAAGATACGTCCTGACGGCAATCTCGACTTCCTCGGACGCACCGACGATCAGGTGAAGGTCCGCGGCTATCGGGTCGAGCTCGCCGAGATCGATGCCGCGGTGACCGCGCTGCCACAGATCGCGTCGTCGGCAGTCGTCGCGACCGCCGATCCGGCAGCACCCGACGTCAAACGTCTGGTGGCGTACGTGATTCCCACCGACGCGGGCTCGGAGCTCGACTACGCGCAACTGCGACGCGAGTTGAGCGCGAACCTCCCCGACTACATGGTCCCCACCCTGTTCGCCACGGTCACCGAGTTCCCGATGACCGTCAACGGCAAGCTCGACGTGAAGGCGCTGCCCGTCCCCGAGGTCGGCGGTACGCGACGCGCACCACGCACCGAGCTCGAACGTCGGCTGTGCGAGGTCTTCGCCGAGGTCCTCGGCCTCCCGGACACCGATGAGGGATGCGCGGTCGGTATCGACGACGACTTCTTCGCGCTTGGCGGTCATTCGATGGCAGCGATGCGCCTCGTCTCCACGCTGCGCGCCGAACTCGGCGCCGAATTGGCGATCCGAGATCTCTTCGATGCCAGGACTCCCGCCGACATCGCCGCGCGCACCGAACTGACCGGATCGACCACCGACATCACGACCGGCGTTCGGCCGGACCGCATCCCGCTCTCGCCCGCCCAGGAAAGACTCTGGGTGCTCTACGAGATGGATCCCGACGACATCTCGTATCACTACGGCCACGTCGTGCGCGTGCACGAACCCCTTGACACCGACGCGCTGTCGGCGGCGATGAGAGATGTACTGGCACGCCACGAGAGCCTGCGCACCGTCTTCGAGACCACCGCGGACGGCGAGGTGCACCAACGTGTTCTCGATCCCGCAGAGGTACCCGATGTGGTCGAGGTGCGCACCGCCGGCGCCGATGTCACCGAGGCCACACGCGAGTTCCTCACGCGCGCTTTCGATTTGCGTTCGGCGCCACCGATCCGCGTACAGGTGGCGCAGGTCGACGCACCCGACGAGTCGTCGACCGTTGCGGTCCTGACCATCGCGATGCACCACATCGCCACCGATGAATGGTCGGATCGACCACTGCTCACCGACCTCACCACTGCCTACGCCGCACGGGCGACCGGTGCGGTACCCGAGTTCTCACCACTGCCCGTCCAGTACGCCGATTACGCACTGTGGCAACGTGATCGGATCAGCGAGCGAGGGCAGCAACAGCTCGATTTCTGGACCGACACACTCGCCGACCTCCCCGAGGAGCTCGCACTCCCCCGCGACCGCCCACGACGTCCCGGTGCGCCAGGCTCCGCGGCAACGGAGTCGACCATCGTCGACTCCGACACGCGTTCGTCACTCGCGCGCATCGCCGCCGACCACGGAGCCAGCATGTTCATGGTCGCCCAGGCGGCCGTGGCCACACTGCTGTACCGGGTGGGCGCCGGGGCCGACATCCCGCTCGGATCGCCGGTGTCCGGCCGCAACGATCCCGCGCTCGACGACCTCGTCGGATTCTTCGTCGACACCCAGGTGCTGCGCACCGACGTCGGCGGCCACCCACGTTTCGACGAACTCATCGACCGTGTCCGCGCAGTGGATCTCGCAGCATTCGACAATCAGGACATCCCCTTCCAGCAGATCGTCGAACACCTTGCACCGCAGCGCGTTCCCGGACGCAATCCGTTGTTCTGTGTCAGCGTCGGATACCTGCCGTTCGGCGCGATGCCCGATCGCTTCCTCGGTGTCCCGGCGACGTTCGATCACCTGACGTCCGTGTCGGCCAAGTTCGATCTCGCGTTCACCGTCGTCGACAACACCGAGACCGGCGAACTGACGCTCGCACTCGAGTACGCGACCGCGATGTTCGACGCCGCAACCGCTCGGGACCTACTCGCACGCCTTGCCCGCATCCTGCGCGCCGTCAGTGCGACGCCCGAGATCGTCGTCGATCAGATCGAACTTCTCAGCGCTGACGATGACGCGTCCGTCCGCGACGCCGAGCGCGGCGCGCTGGCGCTCGTCGATCACGCCGACACGGTGACAGATCTCATCGACGACGCCACCCGTCGGCATTCGTCGCGAATAGCGTTGTCCGACACCGATGGCGGATCGGTCGACTACGCCCAGCTCGCAGCGGCAACCAGAGGCTTGGCTGCCCGACTCGTCGACCTCGGCGTGCGACCCGGCGACGTGGTTGCTGTCCTCGTGCCACGAGGCATGGCGCAACTGGCGGCCCTACAGGGTGTGCTGCGCGCGGGTGCGGCATACCTTCCGATCGACACCGACACACCTGCCGATCGAGTAGCGACCATCCTCGACGACGCGCGCCCCGCCGCCGTCATCGTCGGAAGCGGCAGCTCGGCACCGATCGGCAACAGTGCGCGAAACAACCACAGTGTCCCGACGATCAGCGTCGACGGTCGGCTCTTCGAAGAGGACTCAGAGGCATCGATCACCAACTCTGAGCTGCCTCACGTACGCGCCGACGACGCCGCATATGTCGTCTACACGTCGGGTTCGTCGGGCAGGCCGAAGGGCGTGGTAGTCACCCACCGCAGTGTGGTGAACCTACTGCGGTGGCGCGTGCAGACGATGCCCGGCGGCGGTATCGGACACGCCGACACCGTTCTCGCCAAGACGCCTGTCGGTTTCGACGGTGCCGTGTGGGAGTTGTTGCTGCCCTTCATCGTCGGCGCGCGTGTTCTGGTCGCAGAGCAGGGCGCTCAGCGCGACCCCCGCAGACTCGCCAACATCATCGGCGCCCACGGCGTCACGACGACGGTCTTCGTTCCGTCGCTGCTCGAGCTGTTCGTCCCCCACCTACCGGGCCTCGACTCACTGCGTCACATGATCGTTGGCGGCGAGGCGCTACGCACCGAACTCGTCGACGAGGTACTCGCCGCGGCGCCGTCGCTGGCACTGATCAACGCCTATGGTCCGACCGAGACCACCGTCGTCGTCACCGATCACACCGCGGTTCCACACGCGACCACCCGCACAGCACCCATCGGACGTCCGATCGCGGGCACCGATCTCCTCGTCCTCGATACGTCGCTGCGGCGTGTTCCCGACGGCGCGGTGGGTGAACTGTACGTGCGCGGAACACCGCTCGCGCGTGGGTATCTCGGCCGCCCAGCCCGCACCGCGGGTTCCTTCGTCGCCGATCCAACCGGTGATCTGCCGGGCGCGCGGGTGTATCGGACGGGCGATCTGGTCCGACGTCGGGCGGGCGTCCTCGAATACCTCGCCCGCATCGACAGCCAGGTGAAGGTACGCGGCAACCGCGTCGAACTCGGAGAGATCGAAGCGGCGCTGCGTTCGCTCCCTCAGGTCGCCGACGCCGCGGTCGCCGTCGACTCTGACCGGGTCGTCGGCTGGATTGTGCCCGCGGGTGATTCATCGGCCGCTGTCTCGGAGAATGGCTCGTCCGTTGTCGAGTCCGTGACACGTCAACTCTCGACGGTGTTGCCGGACTACATGATTCCGTCACCCCTGGTGGTGCTCGACGCGTTTCCGCTGAATCAAACCGGCAAGCTCGACCGCCGTGCGCTGCCGACACCGACCGTCGACGGTTCGCAGGGCACCAGTCCGCGGACGTCGCTGGAATCCGATCTCGCCGAGATCTTCTCGGCGGTGCTCGGCACCGAGGTTGCCGATATCCACGCGAGCTTCTTCAGCCTGGGCGGCCATTCGCTCGCCGCCATCAAGCTGGTCAACCTGATTCGCGGCTCACTCGGGTACGACATCGGGGTCCGGACAGTGTTCGACGAGCCGAGCATCGCTCAACTGGCCGAGTGGCTCGTCGCCAACGGCGAGTCCACCTCGGCGCAATCGCATGCGGACACAACGAGTTTGCGTCGTCGTGCCGACGCCGAGCCGGTGCTCTCCTTCGGTCAGGCCCAGATGCTGACACTCGCGGGAGTGTCGGGACCCACCAGCACCTACAACGTGCCGCTGCTGTGGCGTCCGGGCGGACCCGAGGGGACAACTCCCATCGACCCCGACGTGCTGCGCGCAGCAGTCCGTGACGTCGTCGACCGTCACGAGATCCTCCGAACGCGGTACCCGGACGACCGCCCCGACGTCGTCGTCGCACCGGAGATTCCGGTCCGTGTGGTCTCCGACATCGCCGAGCTGCACGCAGACGCGGCACACGCCTTCGACCTCGCCACCGAGATACCGATTCGCGTGGCTACAACGTCCGAGTTCGCGGTGGTCACGATTCACCACATCGCCACCGACGAATGGTCGGCAGCACCGCTGCGTGCCGACCTCGATACCGCGTATCATGCACGCGCACAACAGATTGCACCCGAATGGGACGATCTCGCTCTGCAGTACTCCGACTTCGCCGCATGGCAGCGGGATCTGCTCGCCGACGACCGGGGACGACGCGAGCTGGACTTCTGGCGCCGCGCCCTCGACGGTTCGCCAGAGGAACTGTCACTTCCCTACGACCGGGCCCGACCTCCGCGTCCGTCGGGTCGTGGTGACGGAGTCCTGGTCGGCGTTCGCCCGGACACCGTCGTGGCGCTCAAGGAACTCGCCGCATCGACCGGAACGTCGATGTTCATGGTGTTCCAGGCGGCCGTGGCGGTCCTGCTGTCGCGACTGGGTGCAGGCACTGACATCCCGCTCGGATCGCCGGTCACCGTGCGCGACGACGCACGCCTCGACCAACTCGTCGGCTTCTTCCTGAACACCCTCCTGCTGCGCACCGATGTGTCGGGAGACCCGACGGTGGCCGAGCTCCTCTCCCGGGTCCGCGCAGACGATCTGTCGGCGTTCGAGAACAAGGACGTCCCGTTCGAGCAGGTCGTCGAAGCGGTGGCGCAGTCACGCTCGTCGGCGCTCAACCCGCTGTTCCAGACGATGGTGGTCTACGTCGACGGGCGACTGACCGAGTCACCAACCGACGGAAACACGGGAACCGACAAGGGTGAAGGCACCGCGCCGCCGCTGCCGACGACAGCGAAGTTCGATCTGTCGTTCGACTTCACCGAGGACGCCACCGGCGTGACGCCGCGGGTGGGTGGAGTGATCGAGTACAGCACCGACCTGTTCGACCGGGTCACCGTCGAATCGATGGCTCAGCGGCTCGTGATGATCCTGGAATTCATGGCGGCACAACAGGATCGCCCCCTGCGCGACCTCGACATCCGGATCACGACGGAACTGCGTGACCTCCATCGTCCTGCCGCTCCAGCGTCGACCTTCCCCGAATTATTCGACGCCGCGGTGGCTCGAGATCGATCTGCACCTGCGCTTCGAGGCCATGACGGCACTCGTACGTTCGGCGAACTCGATCTGCGCGTGAAGACTATCGCGGCCAGGCTCGCGGCCGAGGGCATCGGTCCCGAGGACGTGGTCGTGGTCTCGCTGCCACGCGGTGTGGTCGCACTCGAAGCGATCTTCGGCGTACTCGTCGCGGGTGCCGCCTACCTCCCCATCGAGCCGGGCACACCATCCGAGCGAGTTGCCGCGATGACCCGCGTCGCGGCGCCGCGGCGCGTGATCGACGACCTCGACGACCCCATTCTCGCTGCAGCACAGGCCGATTCGGTGCCTGTGCTGAGGCGAGCCGCAACAGTGCTACCCGACCACCCCGCCTACGTGATCTTCACCTCCGGGTCCACGGGCACACCCAAGGGTGTCGTGGTGCCCCATCGCGGTCTTGCGAACCTCTTTGCGAGTCATCGGCGCATGCTCCATGAGCCCGCACGTCGCCGTGCCGGGCGTGACCGACTGCGCGTGGGCCACGCATGGTCGCTGGCCTTCGACGCCTCGTGGCAACCACAGCTGTGGCTGCTCGACGGCCACGAGGTGAGCATCGTCGACGCCGATACCCAGCACGACGCGCAGGCGCTAGCCGGACAGTTGCGTGCCGAAAACTGGGACTTCCTCGAGCTGACACCATCACACCTGCGTCAACTCGACGGTGCCGAAGAATCCATGTGCGCCATCGGTTTCGGTGGCGAAGCGGTTCCGGACGCACAGTGGCAGCGCTATCGCGAACTCACCGGCACCGACGCCTACAACCTGTACGGACCCACCGAGGCGACGGTCGACGCTCTCGTCGCACGCGCGGCCGACGCCGAGCATCCGGTGGTCGGCCGACCCGTCGACGGAGCGCGAGCCTACGTCCTCGACCCCGCACTCATGCCGGTTCCCGACGGCGTCGACGGTGAGTTGTACCTCGCCGGAGCAGGATTGGCACGCGGCTATCTCGGTCGCGGTGACCTGACTGCCGAACGCTTTGTCGCCGATCCGTTCGCTGCCGACGGGTCGCGGATGTATCGCACGGGCGACACGGTTCGCTGGACGCGCGACGGCCAACTCGACTTCCGCGGCCGTGCCGACGATCAGGTGAAGATCCGCGGCTTCCGCGTCGAGCTCGGTGATGTCGAGTCGGCGCTGACGTCGATGCCGGGTGTGGCGACGGCGCTCGTCGTCGCGCGAGCAGGCAGGCTCGTCGGCTATGTCGTGACCGATCGTTCACCGGAGGAGAACTGGGCAGGCGAGCAGCAGGCTCCGGTGGAGCCCCCGGTGGAGCCTGCAGCCCTGCGTGCTGCCGTACGCGCGATGCTGCCCGACTACATGGTTCCCGCGACGGTTGTCGTCCTCGACGCGCTGCCCACCCTGCCGAACGGCAAGATCAATCGCCGCGCGCTGCCGGAGCCGACTTTCGAGCACGAGGTGCGTGCCCCGGAGACAGACGTGCAGCGGCGAGTGTGTCACGCCGTGGCCGACGTGCTCGAACTGCCGGCCGACCAGGTGGGACTCGACGACGACTTCGCCGAGCTCGGTGGCGACAGCATTGTGGCGATGCAACTCGTCGCCCGGTTGCGCGCCGAGGGCTTCACACTCAGTCCGCGTGACGTGATGGTCAACCGCACCATCGTCGGACTCGCAGAGACACTTCAACGCGCAGCGACCACACCGGAACTCCCCCGGGTGGCCGCTGGCGTTGTGCCTGCGACACCGATCGTCGGCTGGCTCGACGAACTCACGAGCGGCAACGCCGAGCACATCGGCGGCTTCCACCAGTCGGCGCTGCTCACTGTTCCCGCGGGTCTCGACGTCGACGCACTCACGCGGGCGCTGGGCGTTCTCGTGTCGCGCCACCACATGTTGCGTGCACGGCTCGTCGACACCGCGTCGCCGTGGCACTTCGAGATCCCCGAGATCCGCGAGGACACAACCGAATCCGGCGTCGTGCCCGAGGTGCTCGTCGTCGACGGTCGTGACGGCACTGACTGCACTGGCGGCGACCTGACCGCGCTCGCGCATACTGTCCGGACTCGACTGGATCCCGTGGCAGGACGCATGATCGCGGCCGCGTGGAGCGATCGGGGCAGCGAGCCGGGCCGCCTGCTGGTAGCCATCCACCACCTCGTCGTCGACGGTGTGTCGTGGCGCGTGCTCGTCCCGGAACTGATTGCCGCGTACACGCAGCTGACCGAAGGGGTTGCACCGGAAGACATCTCGCTCGCGCAGGTATCGACCGACTTCGGTGCATGGGCGCGCGAGTTGGCGGTATTGGACCGCAGCGGTGAGGCCGACCTCTGGCGTCAGATCGCCACCGATGTCGATCCGCTGGCCGTCTTCTCACGTCCCCTCGACCCGGCTCGCGACCGTCAGGGCACCGTGCTCCGACATCGCGTCGAGGTCGACACCGACGTCGCGCGGGAGATCCTCGGTCCGGTCGGGGCGCGGCTGGGTGTCGGCGTCGACGAGGTGCTGTTGGGCGCATTCGGTGCGGCGATCAGCACCCCGACGCTCGTCGACTCCGAGGGACACGGCCGCGTCGAACATCTGGTTCCCGGTGCCGATCTCACCGGCACCGTCGGCTGGTTCACTGCCGTCCATCCGATCCGGGTCGGCGGTACCGACGACGCGGCGACACAGGCGAGGAGCCTCGCGGCGCAACGGGCGACGATCCCGGATGGTGGCGTGGGGTACGGTCTGCTCCGGTACGGTTCTGCGGGCGAAGACGGAAGCACCGCTCGGGCGGTCACCGACCTGCCGAGTGCGGCCATCGAGTTCAATTATGTTGGCCGATATCGCGATTTCGCGTTCGACGGGTGGTCGATGGCGCCCGAGTCGGTCGACATCGGACCCGACGACGAGATGTCCGCAGGCTACGGACTCATCGTCGACGTCGCGACGGTCGACGGTCCTGACGGGCCACGACTGTCGGCAACGTGGAGCTATCAGCCGGGAATGATCGACGCGCACGCCATTGCGCGTCTGGCAGAACGATGGCTGGCTGCCCTCGCTGAGTTGGCGAAAATTGACACTGCAGAACTGGCGAGCGTGCATACCGGCGAGACGGAAGGTGGTCGATGAGCGGCAAGGTAACTGGGGTCCTGATCGATATCAGTCCCCTGCGCGAGAGCGCGGCCTTCCGCCGCATCTTCTGCGCCCGACTCATCTCGATCATCGGCATCGGACTCCTCATGGTGTCGGTGCCGATCCAGATGTACGACCTCACCGGGTCGTCGGCACAGGTCGGCGCGGCGACAGCCGTCACGGGCATCACGACGTTCGTCGGCATGCTGGTTGGTGGCGTTCTCGCCGACCGGTTCGATCGCAAGAAGCTCATTCTTCTCGGACGCACGGGCGCGGCACTGAGCTTCGCAGGCCTCGCGCTGAACGCCTTCGGTGTATTCGGCACGACGTCGGTGGTGGCTCTCTACGTTCTTGCGGGCGTCGACGGGCTGATCGGTTCGCTCTCGACGTCGGCGCTGATGGCTGCGGTGCCGACGCTGATCCCACGAGACAAGCTCGTGGCCGTCGGCGCACTCAGTTCACTGACCGTGCGGGTGGGGACCGCGATCTCGCCTGCCATCGCCGGATTGATCATCGCGGCTGCCGGCGTCGAGTGGGCCTACACCATCGCCGCGATCCTGGCGACGCTCACCGTACTGATCCTGCTGGGTCTCCCGTCGATGCCACCGACCGCGGCAACCCTTGGCGCAGAGTCGGAGTCGGCCTCCGGAGGAGCTCAGGTCAACGCCGCGGACGCGGCACACAGCGAGTCGCCGCAATCACTCCTCGAATTCCTCACCTCGCAACGCGTCGTGCTCGGCGTGATGATCGTCGGCGTCCTGGCGATGTTGGGCGCTGGCCTCGTCGCACTCCTTCCCGCGCTTGTGGCGCAGCGGTTCGGTGGCGACGCCAGGGCCACCGGTCTGCTGTATGCGGCCGTCGCGTGCGGTGCGATGCTCGGTGCCCTCACCAGTGGCTGGTTGGCAGGCGTGCGGCGTCCGGGCGTCGTGTTGCTCGGCGCACTCGCCGGCGCGTCGCTCGTCCAGGTCCTCTTCGGATTCGCACCGGTGGCTTGGCTGGCGATTGTCCTGCTGTGCATCGTCGGATATCTCGAGGCGACGCAGGAGGTGCTGCGGTACTCCCTCATCCAGCACGACACTCCCGGTCCGCTGTTGGGACGGGTGAACGGCATCTGGATGGCCCAAGAGGTCGGCGGCGTGACGATCGGTGCGCTCGTCGCAGGCGTCTTCGGCACGATCTGGACCGCATCGGATGCCATCGTCTACTACGGACTGGCGCTGCTCGTCCTGTCGATCATCGCGGCCTTCGCGCTGCGGGCGGTCGTCGCGGTGCGTAACGATCACCCGGTGGAGAGCACGCTGTCCTGAGCGGCCTGAGCGGCCTGCGCGGTCAGAAGGTTCAGCCCGCGAGGATCTCGCGAAGCTTCTTGCGGCTCACCTTGCCGACGCCGGTCTCGGGGAACTCGTCGATGATCTTGACGACGTCGGGGAGCTTCCACTCGGCGAGGCCGTTCTCGCGGACAAAGCGTCGGATACCAGCGAGATTCGGCGGATTGTCGGCGTCGTCGGGGATCAGATAGGCGCAGGTGCGCTCACCGAGATAGGGGTCGGCTACCGCCACCACGATGGCGTCGCGCACCGCAGGGTGTGTCAGCAACTGTTCTTCGAGTTGCTCGGCAGACACCTTCTCGCCACCGCGATTGACACGATCGCCGCCACGACCCCGCACCACGACGTTGCCGTCCGCCGTCAGCTCGACGACGTCGCCCGTGCGGTACCAGCCGTCGGACGCGAATGACGACGCACTCGCGTTCTGCCAATACGAACGAATCGTGTACGGCCCCTGCGTCTCCAGAAAGCCCGGCCCGGAACCGACGTCGACGCCGTCCTCGTCGACGAGTCTGATCTGGTCGTCGGCCGACATCGGACGGCCCTGCGTCGTGGTGATCACGTCGATCGGGTCGTCGAGTCGCGTGTAGCAGACCAGGCCCTCAGCCATGCCGAACACCTGCTGCAAGCGCACGCCGAGTGCCGGGCCGATGCGGCGTGCGAGTTCGTCCGGGCAGCGCGCACCTCCTACCTGGATGACGTCGAGAGACGAGAGGTCGAAAGATGTTCCGGCCTCGGCGGTTTCGGTCCACAGCCGCGCAAGGGGCGGCACGAGGCCGGTCATCGTCACGCCCTCGCGCGCCACCATCTCCCATGCGACGGACGGCGCGGGCGACGCGGTGAGGGCGATCGTCCCGCCGGCACACATCGCGCCGAGAATGCCTGGCGAACTCATCGGGAAGTTGTGTGCGACGGGCAGCGTCGCGAGATAGACCGTGTCGGCGGTGACTCCGCAGAGTTCGTTACTGCGACGCACGCTGTAGAGGTAGTCGTCATGTGTGCGCGGAATGAGCTTGGGGATGCCCGTACTTCCACCCGAGAGCTGTAGGAAGGCGAGCTCGGCGGGGTTCGCGCGGTCGTGCTCGATTGGTTCCGTAGACAAGGCGTCGAGGTCGTCGGCGTCGATCCACCGGGTGATCGAATCAACCTGTGCCGCAATGGTGTCGGCGAGTCCGCGATAGTCGAACCCCGAGTCCTCGCGTGGCGAGATGATTGTGGTGGCGCCGGCAGCGCGCGCGATACCCACGAGTTCGCCCGCTCGATGAGCGGGAAGGGTGAAAACCGGAATCGCACGGAGTCGGAACAGCGCAAAAACGGCTTCGACGTAGCAGACCCGGTTCGGGATCTGGACCAACACTCGGTCATCGGGTGCGATACCGAGTTCGACCATGCCCGCCGCGACCCGGCCGACGCGATCGTCCAGCTCCGCGTAACTGAGCCTTCGGTGGATGTCGACGACAGCGGTATGGTCGGCGGACGCCGGGTCGGCGGCACGAGAGCGCAGGACGTCGTCGAACGTCTCCCCCACCCACAGTCCGTCGGCTCGATATTTCGCTTCCAGTTCCGGGGGCCATGGAGACACGAGCATAAAGGTGAGGCTACCCTAATGGCGTGGCTATCCCGACGATCACCCCGTACCAGATTCCCGACGGACCGTTCCCGCAGCGCGTCGACTGGAAGTTGGAACCCTCGCGCGCCGCACTGCTGATCCACGACATGCAGAACTACTTCATCGACGCCTACGCCACGCAGGCCGAACCGATGGCTACCGCGCTCCCGAACATGGTCGCCATCCGCGCGGCCGCCACCGCCGCGGGCATACCGGTCGTCTACACGGCCCAGCCCGGCGACCAGCATCCCTCACGTCGAGGAATCCTCGCCGATTTCTGGGGCCGTGGACTAGATTCCGGCCGCGACGAGAACATCATCCCCGCACTGGCGCCGCGCAGCGGCGACATCACCGTCACCAAGTGGCGGTACTCCGGATTCCAGCGCACCGATCTGAGACACCTGCTGGCACGCCACGGGCGTGATCAGCTCATCGTGATCGGCGTGTATGCCCACATGGGCTGCATGATCAGCGCCACGGAGGCGTTCATGATGGACGTCGAACCGTTCTTCGTTGCCGACGCCGTCGCCGACTTCACCCGTGACGAACACACGATGGCGTGCGAGTACGTCGGCAAGCGTGCGGGCCGGGTCCTCACCACCGACGACGTTGTCGAGGCGCTGCGGAAAGGCGCAACGTCAGAATCGGACACCCCCGCGCGCGGGGCGCGCAGCCATGCCTGATCCTGACCTGCCTGATCCTGACCTGCCTGAGCCCGCCTTCCCTGAACCCGTCCTACCTGAACCCGGCTCGCTCGCGGGAACGCGTGCGGTGGTCACCGGTGCCGCGGGGGGTATCGGGGCAGCCGTCGCCGCGTTGCTACGCGCGCATGGGGCATCGGTTGACGCGTGGGATCTGATGCACGACACCGGTATTCGTAGTGTCGACGTCACCGATCGGCAGGCGGTCGGCGATGCATGGAAGGCGGCGACGCAGGCGGGCCCCGTCGACATCGTCGTCTCGGCCGCGGGCGTGATGGCCGACGACTGGGATACCTGCATGGCCGTGAACGCGGGCGGGGTGCGCAATCTGCTCGACGTCTCACTCGACGACCTCACCGCGCGACGAAGCGGATCCGTCGTGGTCGTCTCGAGCAACGCCGGAGCCACACCGCGATCGGGACTGGCGGCATACGCCGCATCGAAAGCCGCCGCGACGTCGTACGCACGCAGCCTCGGACTCCGGGTCGCGCCATACGGTGTCCGCGTCAACATCGTCTCCCCCGGTTCCACCGACACGCCGATGCTGCGGGGCATGTGGACCGACGACGCTGATCGAGACCGGGTACTGGCCGGAGATCCGGACGCGTATCGACTCGGAATACCGTTGGGACGCATAGCAAGTCCCGAAGATGTCGCCTCGACAGTGGTGTTCCTCGCGTCGAGCGCCGCACGCCACATCACCATGCACGACCTTCGTGTCGACGGAGGTGCGACGTTGGACATGTGATGTGCGATGTACCGTCCGAAACTGACATAACCGACACCGACGATTGGATTGAAGTGAAGAAAACGCGCGCGACGCGGGCACTCGCGGTTCTGCTGACAGCAGGACTCATCGGTTTCCTGGCCGCTTGCTCGTCCTCGGAAGACGACGCATCGTCGTCGTCCTCGGAATCGTTCGCCCCCGTGACGATCGACCACGAGTACGGCAGCACCAAGATCGACAAGAAGCCGACCAAGGTCGTCAGCTTGCTCACCGACTGGACCGACACCCTTGCGGCGCTGAATATCCCGATCACCGCTGAGTTCGTTCCGCAGGGCACCCCGAGCTTCGAGTGGACTCCGAAGCACGACTCCGAGGTGGTGCAGGTCGCAGACATCTCGCAGGTCAGCGTCGGCGAGATTGCCAAGTACCAGCCGGATCTGATCCTGGCGGGCTACGTCGGCGACAAGAGTCGCTACGACAAGCTGTCCGAGATCGCACCGACCATTCCCGTCCTGACCAAGGGTGCGACGGTCGACACCTGGGAGAAGATCACCACCACCACCGGGCAGATCTTCGGCAAGCAGCAGCAGGCATCCGAACTCGTCGACTCGACGAACAAGAAGATCGCTGACTTCAAGGCAAAGTACCCTGCGGCCGTTGGCAAGACGTTCACCTTCGCACAGGTTGGCCCGACCGGTCAGGTCGGCGCTATCAACACCACCGACGACGCCGCCGCAGGGCTGATCGCCCAGCTCGGATTCACCCTGAACCCGAAGGTCGCCGCCGAGCACAAGGAGGGTTCGACGCGCTCACTGATCTCTGCCGAGCGAATCGACCTGCTCGACTCGGATCTACTCGTGGTCTACACGCCGGGCGGCGACCCTGCTGTCGCAGAACGCGTTCCGGGTTGGTCGTCGCTCCCCGCGGTCAAGAAGGGCACCGTGGTGTTCCTCGACGACAAGACGCAGCCCGCCTTCAGCGTGCCCAGCGCACCGTCGGTCGGATTCGTGATCAACACTCTCGACCCCGTGGCTGCCAAGTTCTGAGTCAGCCAAGTTCTCACGGCGCCAGTTCCAGGGAGAACACCCCATAACGACTGCGTCCCGCTCACCGAGCAATCGGTGAGCGGGACGCAGTTCTTGTGGTATCAGGCCGTCGGCCAGCGTTGCTTTTCAGACCAGGCCAGCGCGTTGGTCTCGGCGTAGACGCCGACGCCGTGGCCCGCCTGGTAGGTGCGAAGATCGACATCGACGCCGTTGGCCTTCGCGCGATCGACCCACTGCGTCGTCAGTGGCGCGAACGCCACCGGATCGAGTGCGCCCTGCTGGAGCAGAATCGGTGCGGGGTAACCCTTTTCGGGCACGTAGGTCACCGAACGCAAAGCCGGGATCAGCGGCCCCTCGTTGAATGGCTTCGCAACGAGTTGCCCGACGGTCATGCCCTTTGTCGCGCGACCCTGATTCGGGTAGCACAGCGTCTGGGCATCCTTCACAACCTTGCGCCCCCGCGGGGTCAGGTACGAATCGACGTCCACATCGGGACGCGCGACCTTGAGTCCTGCGAGCACATACGAGAAGTAGGTGACGTAGTCAGGCACCTCGACCGGGGGAACGCCCGGTCGGATCGCCGAGAAGTAGTCGGCGATGTCGACGGGCGGTGAGGTCGCGGCGACACCGACATTGGTCAGCTCGGGCGCGTACGACGGCGTGAGGTGACCGGCCCACAGCGCAGCGTGTCCACCCTGCGAACCGCCCGTGGACACAAAGCCCTTCGACGTCTGCGCGCCGGCGAACTGTGGGGTCACCACACGCGCCGCGCGAACGGAATCGAGGATGTTCTTCCCGGCGACGTCGCCGTCGAGGTAGGCGTGCACGCCGGGGCCGCCGATACCTGCGTACTCGGTCGCCGCGATGACGTAGCCCTTCTTGAGCCACGGACCAAGCCAGGAGTCGTAGCGCCCCTGATGCCCCATGCGATCGGTGACGGTGCAGTCGTCGCCGAGCCCCGCGGTGCCATGACCGTAAGCCAGTACGCGATAGCCATCCTTCGGTGCGGCGACGGCGGGAATCATGATCGTGGCACGCACGGGCACGAGCGTGCCGTCACTCTGCGGCGAAAGGTAGGTAACGGCAACGACTTTGCCCGCTCCCGCCACTTTCGCGTCGGGCCTGTCCGTGATGTCTTCAGCGCTGAGTACGGTGCCTGCCTTGGCGGGCGCTGCCGCGGCGGGAGTCGCGGTGAGTGTGGGCACCAACCCGATCACCACCGCCAGGAGTATCGATACCACCGACCCAAGCATCACGGCGAAACGACGCCGCGGGATCCTGGCCAGAGAACGCATGAGACCGCCTTCCTTACAGACACGGCGCCCGACATTAGGCGACCCTAAGCAACCTAGCAGGCCATCGGGGTCTCACGGTCGGTGCCCCGTCGGTCACCGACGATCGAAGGAGGCGAGGATTTCCTGGGCAGCCAGGGCAGGCGTCAGGTCGCCGGAGCCGACACGCGCTTCGACGTCGCCGCGGATCCCGGCGACCTCGGGGCTGGCGGCCAGACGGCTGAGCAACTCGTCGCGCACCATCGTCCATGTCCAGTCGATCTGCTGGCGGCTGCGCCTGGCGTCGAACTCGCCTGCGTCGACCAGCACGGAATGATGGCGCTCGACGGCCCGCCAGAAGTCGTCGACGCCGGTGTTCTCGAGCGCGCTCATCGTCAGGACGGGCGGCACCCACAGCGCGTCGTGTGGATAGATCAGCTTCAGCGCATTCTTCAGTTCGCGCGCAGCACCTTTGGCCTCGGTGAGATGCGAGCCGTCTGCCTTGTTCACGACGATGACGTCGGCAAGCTCGAGCACACCCTTTTTGATGCCCTGCAGTGAATCGCCGGTCCGCGCGAGGGTGAGGAACGTGAACGTGTCGACCATGTTGGCGACGGTCACCTCCGACTGACCGACGCCAACCGTTTCGACGAGCACCACGTCGAACCCGGCGGCCTCGACGAGCACGATGCTCTCGCGGGTTGCCTTCGCGACGCCACCGAGCGTGCCCGACGTCGGAGACGGCCGGATGTAGGCGTCGGGATGCACGGCCAGGGTGCCCATGCGTGTCTTGTCGCCGAGTATCGAACCACCCGTGCGCGTCGACGACGGGTCGACAGCCAGCACCGCCACGCGGTGACCCTGCTCGATCAGATGCATCCCGAGCGCTTCGATCGTCGTCGACTTGCCGACGCCGGGCACGCCGGTGATCCCCACGCGAAACGACTTTCCGGCATGCGGGGTGAGCGCCAACAGCAACTCCTGAGCCGCCGCACGGTGATCCGGTCGCGTCGACTCGACCAGGGTGATCGCCCTCGCGAGATCGGCGCGGCGATCACCGAGCACACCGTCGGTCAGCGCCTGAACATCAACCCGACGTTGCACACCCATTAACCGGCAGCCACCTCTGGCAACTCGATCTCGAGACTGTCTGCGAGCTTGGAGATCAACTCGACGGCGGAATCGGCGATCACGCTGCCGGGCGGGAAGATCGCCGCGGCGCCTGCCTCGTAGAGCTCGTCGAAATCACCCGGTGGGATGACGCCGCCGACGACGATCATGATGTCCTCGCGGCCGACGTCAGCCAGCGCCTGACGCAGTGCCGGTACCAGCGTGAGGTGACCGGCTGCCAACGATGACACCCCGACGACGTGGACGTCGTTGTCGGCCGCCTGCGCGGCGACCTCCTCCGGCGTGGCGAACAGTGGGCCGACGTCGACGTCGAATCCGAGGTCGGCGAATGCGGTCGCGATCACCTTCTGGCCGCGATCGTGGCCGTCCTGACCCATTTTCGCCACGAGCACGCGGGGTCGTCGACCCTCCGCCTCCGCGAAACGTCGAACGATGTCGGTCGCCGCGTCGATGTTGCTCACGTCGCCTGCCTCATGCCGGTACACCCCGCTGATGGTCTTGATCTGCGCCTGGTGGCGACCATAGACCTTTTCCAGCGCGGCCGAGATCTCGCCGACTGTCGCCTGATGACGTGCCGCCTCGATCGCAAGCGCCATCAGGTTGTTGTCCAGGCCACCCGAGGTGTCGGTCGACGCGGCGGCGCGGGTGAGATCGGCCAGTGCCGCATCGACGGCCGCCTGATCACGTTGTGCCCGAAGCCTTTCGAGCTTCTCGAGTTGTTCGGCCCGCACCTTGGAGTTCTCGACCTTGAGAACCTCGATCTCTTCGTCGTCGTCGACTCGGTACTTGTTCACGCCGATGAGTGGTTGCTGGCCCGAGTCGATGCGCGCCTGGGTGCGGGCGGCAGCCTCCTCGATGCGGAGTTTCGGCAAACCCTCGTTGATGGCCTGCGTCATGCCGCCGGTCTCCTCGACCTCCGCAATGTGGCGACGAGCCTTCTCGGCGAGTTGCGCGGTGAGCCACTCGACGTAGTTCGACCCCGCCCACGGATCGATGGGACGCGTGGTGCCCGACTCCTGTTGGAGCAGTAGCTGCGTGTTGCGGGCGATTCTTGCCGAGAAGTCGGTCGGCAGAGCGATGGCCTCATCGAGCGCGTTGGTGTGCAGCGACTGCGTGTGCCCCTGCGTCGCAGCCATTGCCTCGACGCAGGTGCGTGCCACGTTGTTGAAGACGTCCTGCGCCGTCAGTGACCATCCGGACGTCTGCGAATGTGTGCGCAGCGACAGCGATTTCGGGTTCTTCGGGCTGAACTGTGCGACCAGTTCACTCCACAGCAGCCGTGCGGCACGGAGCTTGGCGACCTCCATGAAGAAGTTCATGCCGATACCCCAGAAGAAGGAAAGTCGGGGGGCGAACTTGTCGATGTCGAGGCCCGCCTCAATACCGGCGCGGATGTACTCGACGCCGTCGGCGAGCGTGTAGGCCAGCTCGAGATCGGCGGTCGCTCCGGCCTCCTGGATGTGATAGCCGGAGATCGATATCGAGTTGAACTTCGGCATCTTCGCGCTGGTGTAGGCAAAGATGTCGGAGATGATCCGCATGGAGGGCTTGGGCGGATAGATGTAGGTGTTGCGGACCATGAACTCTTTGAGTATGTCGTTCTGGATGGTCCCGGCCAGCTTCTCGGGCGGCACGCCCTGCTCTTCGGCGGCAACGACATACAACGCCAGGATGGGCAACACGGCGCCGTTCATCGTCATCGACACCGAGACGGCGCCCAGGTCGATACCGTCGAAGAGCTGACGCATGTCGAGGATCGAGTCGATCGCGACGCCCGCCATACCGACGTCACCTGCGACGCGCGGATGGTCGGAGTCGTAGCCGCGGTGGGTTGCGAGATCGAAGGCGACCGACAGGCCCTTCTGCCCGGCCGCCAGATTGCGTCGGTAGAAGGCGTTCGACTCCGCAGCCGTCGAGAAGCCCGCGTACTGACGAATTGTCCACGGCTGGTTCACATACATCGTCGGGTATGGACCGCGGATGAAGGGGGCGGCGCCGGGGATCGAGTCGAGCGGATAGGGGTGCTCGGCGTCGCGGGTGACGGCGTCACGGTCGGCGCGCGTGTAGATGGGCTTGACGTCGATCTGCTCGGGTGTGCTCCAGACGACCTGCTCGGTCGAATAGCCGTTCGCCGAGGCGAGCGCATCGATCGCGTCGGCGGCATCCGACGATGCTGCGGTGGCGGCGAAATCGCCTGCGCCGTCGAGGTCGACGTCGGCGAAACTCCCGATGGTTCCCGCGTGGTCCGTGCCCGCCAGCTGCGCCTGGTGTGTATCCGTCATGCCGAGGCTCCCGAGGTGTCCGCCCCGACCGGGGTCGATGTGGTCAGCGTGTCAAAAAGATCCTGCAGGGTGGCGACCGCGTCGATGCCGACGCGCAGCGAGCCGTCGGGCTTCGCCTGACCGTCGGATTCCGTTGCAGGCCATTCTCTTTCGGGTCCGGCGAGAAGCACGGTGCCGAGTCCGGCCGCACGTGCCGCCGCCAGCGCGGCGGGCCCGTCGTCGGCGTATCGCTGCTTGGTTCCGCAGATGACCGCGATCGGGGTGTCGGCCGCGGTTGCGAGGTCGGCGATGTCGTCGGCGGTCACCGGTCCGGGGTTGATGACCGCGATTCCTCCTGCGGCAAGGAGATTCGCCACGAAAGTGGTACGGCCGTTGTGCTCTGCGACGCTTCCCAGCGGTAGCAACAGCACCGTCGGACGTCGTCCGGTATCGGCGAGGACGGCGTCGGATCGATCGCGCAATGCCTCGAATGCGCGTCCGACCCGTGCGAGCCGCGGACCGCCGGTGGCGAGGCCGGTCGTGTCGGCGGTGTCCGGGCCGAGCGGCTTCTCGTCGAGGTTGGGGAATTCACTGACCCCGGTGACCGGCTTACGACGATGCGCCACCTCGACGTCGCGTCGAGCCAGGGATTCGCCGATACGGTCGGCGATCCACCCCGACGAGAGCGCGGACCGGTAGCCACCGGCGGCCTCGATGTCGGTGAAGACCGCCCACGCGTTGGATGCGAGGTCGTCGGTGAGGCTTTCGACAAACCACGAGCCGCCCGCCGGGTCGAGGACGCGGCCGACGTTGGACTCCTCGAGAAGCAACAGTTGGGTGTTGCGGGCGATGCGTCGGGTGAACGTCGGCCCCGACGTGCGCTTCGACGCCGGCAGCGCGGCATCGTAGGGCAGGACGCTCACCTGGTCGGCTCCGCCGACACCCGCACCGAAAGCAGCAACCGTGCTGCGCAGCATGTTCACCCAGGGGTCTCGCTGCGAGTACATCGCGAGCGCGGTGACCGCGTGGGTGAGCGCACCACCGACCTCCGGCGCGCCGAGGACACTGGCGACGCGCGCCCAGATCTTGCGCAGCGCACGCAGTTTCGCGATGGATGCGAACTGGTCGTCGTCGACCGATACACCGAACGACACCTGGGTCAGTGCCTGCGCCGGAGACAATCCGGCGTCGGTGAGATCACGCAGATGTGTGAGGGCAGCGCCGACGACGAGCGCTATCTCGAGCCCGTTGTCGGCACCGGCGGTCGCGAAGTCGGCACCGTCGACGCGGAACGTTCGTAGGGCGGGATCGGGATTCGCGACGGCCAGCGCGGTCGCCTCTGCCGCATCGACGGTCGATCGGCCGCTGAATGCCGCCGTCAACGGCGAGAGTCCCAGCGAATGTGTCGTGCCGATTGTGGGCGCGATGGTCACAGGCGGCTCGGGCGCACCTGCACGGATCGCGGCGAACGCCTCTGCCGCAGCGATCCCGTTTTTCCCGGCGTCGAGCGTTACCGGCGCGAGATCGAGGTAGACGCCGTCGAGCACCGTGGCGAGGTCGTCAGCCGACACTGCCCCACCGACCGCGATCCACAGGCCGCTGGTGCCGTTGTTCATGGCCTCGAGGATCTCGGTGTTGACCGCCGCCACGCCAACCGCCGGATCGTCGCCGAAGCGCTCGGTGACTCGCCACCCGGCCGTCACATCGCGCGCGGGATCCGCACCACGAACGTAGGGAAACGCGCCGGGCAGGCCGGGCTCGGGGGTTTCGTCTTTGCGGGTGTAGAGCGGCCGAACCGTGAGGCCATCGGCCGTCGAGGTCGACAACAGGGCTTCTGGAGTATCGGGAAGATCGGCGACGTCAACCCGCCGCGACTTGGCTAGTACCGCAGCCGCCGACTCCGACCACCGTTGGTAGGCCTCGTCGAGTGCTGCAAGCTCTGACTGCACAGGCTGATCATTCATGTGGTCTGGCTAACCTCCGTGATGCTCCTGTCGGATGCGTAACCGAACCTTAGCCGATCGCTCGCTCGGTCGATCAGTCGATCCCTGAAGGGGGTGTCCCAGCACGCTCCCAACATCCGAGGGACGAGAAGCCCGGGGTAGACCAGCCTCACTGATTCGACGCGACGACAGCTCACACGGCCGGGAGCTCCGCGCACGCCGAGTAGAGTGATTGGGTGTCTCCGCAGCCTGATTCGTCGACGCTGCAGCAAGACTTCGGGGAGCGGACGGAACGTAGAAAGATGATCCGTCACGCGGTGATCGGATTCGCCGCAGTGTGCATTCTGCTTGTCGTGTCGTATCTGATGCCTTTGCCAGCGGTCTCGAGCGTGCGCGGCTGGGGCCATGGTCTCGGCCCCGCGTTCGTATGGGTCTTCTTCATCGCGTACGCAGTCATCACCGTGTTCCCCATCCCCCGCACCGTGTTCACCGTGTCCGCCGGAGTGTTGTTCGGACCGGTTGTGGGACTCATCGGCGCACTAATCTCGACCGCAGTGGCCGCGACGCTGGGATTTCTGCTCGCACGGTGGGCCGGACGTAATCGGATCACGCCGTTTCTGCATCGTCCTGTCGTCATGACAATCGACAAAAGATTCGCCGCCAGGGGTTGGCTGGCGGTCGGATCACTCCGGCTGATCCCCGTGTGCCCATTCTGGTTGTTGAACTGGTGTGCCGGACTCTCGTCGGTACGACTGCTCCCCTATCTGGTCGCAACGATCGTCGCCTCGGCGCCGGGCACCGTCGCCGTCGTCCTGCTCGGCAATGCACTGACCGGCCACCGGAGTCCGCTGCTCATACTGGTGAGTGCCACATTTTTCGCCATCGGCGTGATCGGGCTCATCGTCGACGTTCGACTACCGGTACGCGAACAGTCGACTGCCGCGTAAACGCGCCTCACTCGGCGCGCAGCGCCTCATCGTCGGCTGTCGTCGTGGGAGCCGCCGTGTCGGTCAGCTCGCTCGCAGCCGGTTGGGCGCCGGAATATGGCAGCGACGATCGCGCGGGCCGTGTGCTCACCTCGGGGGCGACCGGCGTACGCGCGACAGCCTCGGCCTCCGCAACCGCCTGCGCGACCTTGGGGTCTGATGCGAGGGAGAACCAGTCCTCCGTCTCGGCGTCGTCGACCTCCGGGGTTGATTCGTCGTGGTTGGGCTCGTACCGGAACACTCCGTCATCACCCTGCTGGGCGAACGACCTCGCGAATCCCTGCAGCGCCGACCCGAAATCGGTGGGCAGCACCCAGACCTTGTTCGCCTCACCCTTGGCCATCTCCGGAATCTGCTGAAGGTACTGATAGGCGAGAACCTCGGGCGTCGGCTTGCTCGACTTCACCGCCGCGAAGGTCTTCTCGATGGCCTTCGCCTCGCCCTGCGCCTGCAGGTAGACCGCCGCGCGATCGCCCTGCGCGCGCAGGATCCGGGACTGCCGGTCGGCCTCCGCGGCGAGGATCGCGGCCTGCTTCGCTCCCTCGGCGGCGAGGATCTGGCTCTGCTTGTTGCCCTCTGCCGTCTTGATCGCCGACTCGCGCTGGCCCTCTGCCGCGAGGATTGTCGCGCGCTTCTCCCGGTCGGCCTTCATCTGCTTCTCCATCGACTCCTGGATCGACGGTGGCGGCATGATCGACTTCAGCTCGACACGGGCCACCCGCAGACCCCACCTGCCGGTCGCCTCGTCGAGAACTCCGCGCAACTGCCCATTGATCGAGTCACGCGAGGTCAGTGTCTCCTCCAACGTCATGCCGCCGACGACGTTGCGCAGCGTGGTGATGGTGAGCTGCTCGACACCCGCGATGTAGTCGTCGATCTCGTATACCGCCGAGCGGGGATTGGTGACCTGGAAGTACACGACCGTGTCGATGGAGAGGGTCAGGTTGTCCTCGGTGATCACCGGTTGCGGAGGAAACGACACGACACGTTCACGGATGTCGACCCGTGCTCGGATCCGGTCGATGAACGGCAGCAGGAGCGTCAGCTGACCCGAGACGGTCCGCGTGTAGCGACCGAGCCGCTCGATCACCGCTGCCTCGGCCTGCGGGATGAGCGCCACCGATTTCGCGAGAACCACCACGACGAAGAGAACCAGGAGGATCACTACAGCCAGGCCAATGTATTCCATGGAACTCACCCTCTCCAGACGACGGCAGTTGCGCCGTCGATCTGCACGATTGTCACGTGCTCGCCCGGCTCGATGGTCTCGGCCGGATCCATCGAGCGCGCCGACCAGATCTCGCCGCCGATCTTGACCCGGCCGTCGCTGCCGTCGACCTGCTCGGTCACGATGCCGCGCTTGCCCTCGAGCGCCTCGGTATTGGTCAGCACCCGTGGGCGACTCAACATGTGGCGCTTGGCAATCGGCCGCACCAGAGCGACGAGGAGGATCGACACCACGGCGAAGACCACGCCGTCGACCCATATCGGCGGGTCGAACGCGGCGTCGACTCCCGCGGTCGCGAGAGCCCCGCCGCCGAGCATGAGAAGGACGAGATCGCCACTGAAGATCTCTCCGATCAGCAGCACGACCGCGGCGGCAAGCCAGATCAGTGCGCTCATATATTCATTGTGCCAGAACGAATCCGACAAACCGGACGTCGAGCAGAACTACATAGTCCGATCAGTCGTCGTCAGGCGCGAGTGTCACGAAGTCGATCAGCTCTTCCACGGACCGCAGCAACGGAACCTCGAGATCGCGAAAGTCGTTGACGCCGGCCAGAACTCGACGCCAACCATCCTGCGGAGTTCCCCACCGCAGGCGGGCGCAGATGCCGCTTTTCCAGTCTTCACCGCGCGGGACATCGGGCCACGCGGCGATGCGTACCGACGACGGTTTCACCGCCTGCCAGACGTCGATGTAGGGATGTCCGCACACCAGCACGTTGTCACCGACTTCTGCCGTCAGCCGTTCTTCTTTGGAGCCGGCAACGAGATGATCGACGAGGACGCCGACCCGCCGATGCGGTGCCGGACCGAACTCCGACAGCGCGGATTCGAGATTGTCGAGTCCGTCGAGGCTCTCCACGACGACGCCTTCGGCGCGGAGGTCGGCGCCCCATACGCGCTCGATGAGCGTGGCGTCGTGCACACCCTCGACGAAGAGTCGACTCGCCCTGGCTTGCCGTGCACGTTGTTGCGGCAGCGCCCGCGATCCGGACGCGGTGCGTGATGGGGCCTGCGGCCCGCGGGTCCGTGGCCGCACGAGCGTCACCGGCTTGCCGTCGATGAGAAACGCCCCCGGCAGCATCAGGAACACGCGCGACTGTCCATGACGGTCCTCGAGTCGCACGAGATCTCCGGAGTAGCTCTTCTCCAGTCCGATGACGGCACCGCAGAAGCCTGTTGCGGCGTCCTCGACGACCAGGTCACGTTCGGCCGCCACCTCGGGTGGTCGCGGCTTGGCCCGGCGCGGCGTCGCCAGCACGTCTCGTCCATATCGATCGTCGCTCACCCCGGACACGCTAAGGGCAGACCGGACTCGCTGGGCGTCGCCACGCCGGGCACCCCGTGGACGTGTTGGAGTCGACGCGACCTACGCGTGTGAGGTCGGTGCGCGCAGCGCGCGTGAGCAGCCATCGGTATCGTGATTCCTCGTGACCAGTACCGACCACACCGTGACGCGAGCGTGGCCCGCATGCGCGCTCGGTGGCTGGGCCGCGGCGTGGCTGGCAGGCCGATGCTCACCCGACGATGTGGCTGACACACTCGCGATCTTCGCCGATCACCATCTGATTGACGACCATACCGACCACCCACGCGTCGGCGACGACGGCGTTCTCGGACTCCTCGCCCTCCTCCGTGGTGCCACGGCGATGTCGGTGCGACTGCCGTCAGCGGGCGACCCGCACGGACTGCCCCCGGGACCTGCCACCTCTGCGTCTTTCGCAGCGGGTGAAGTGTTGCTGGTCGACGATGAGATCGGAAAGCGCGCCGGTCCCCTTGCGCTCGTCCCACACCTCGACGCCGACGTCTGCCGCTGGTCTGTCCACCGCTACGCCGGACCGCTGCCCGCAGATCCGTCCGCGCCCGTCGGAGAAGTGGAATATCAACTGCGGCAATCGGTCTCGGAGGCAGCAGCCCTGGCGACCAGGGTCGGATCGCGTGCGGGCAATCCGCCCGCCGATCTCCGTGGCTCCGTCCGCGCGCTGACGCTGCGAAATCAGGTCGATCTCCCGCCCCACGACGACTCCCGCGCCAGCAGAGTGATCGATACGGCCGCTCAGATCGAGGCCATCGTCACCGTCGCCGGTCGAGGTGACGTCACGTTCGGCGCAACGTCGAACGAATTGCTCTCCGGCGACGGCGAATTGCGTCGACTGCTCTCGCTTGCACGCGCCGCACGTGGCGCCGCGGTCAACCGGGTGATCTCGGAATACGTGCCAACGATTCCGTAACGCCGTCGTCAGCGTCGCCGTGCCTCGATGAGGTGGCGTGTGGAGTGGGCGACAAACGGCCCCTCCCGCTGGATCTGCTCGTGAAGTTCGCGAAGTCGGCCCCGATATCCGTCCACTGTGAATCCGGGGACCCACCACACGACTTTTCTCAGCAGATAGATCGCCGCGGCGACGTCGAAGATCTCGATGCGGAGTCGGGCTGTGCGAAGATCGACGATCTCGAATCCCGCCGATTCGGCAGCCCGCACCTCGTCCTCGGGACGCCGGTCCCTGCGTCCCGAGGGCTGAGGTCCCAGGAAGAACTCGATCAATTCGAAAGCACTCGCAGGACCTACGTGCTGGGCGAAGTAGGTGCCACCGGGTGCGAGTACGCGAGCGATCTCATCCCACCAGATCGTTGCGGGATGCCTACTTGTCACAAGGTCGAAAGCGTTGTCGGCGAACGGAAATGGTGGCTCATCGGCACAGCCGACCACCACAACCCCGCGCGGATACAGGTTTGTCGCGCGCGCGACATTGGGTGGCCACGACTCCGTCGCTACCGCCGTCGGCGGGAAGCCCCCCGCCTCCGCCAGCACTTCGCCACCGCCGGTTTGAAGATCCAACGATGCCGACGCGGTGGCGAGACGGTCCGCCATCGCACGCGCGTAACCCCACGGAGGGCGTTCCTCGGTTGCACGCCCGTCCAACCACGAGAAATCCCAACCCGACACGTCGGCGGCAGCGCCCTCGGCCATGAGATCGTCGAACGAGGGGGCGACGGCCTCGTCCTCGGCTTCCGACCCCGATCCCACTGCTAGGCGCGCTGGGGTCGGCGCGCGGGGACGCAACAGTTCGGGCGGCACGTCGCGCCGTTGTCAGCGCACCCGAGAGCCCGCAGATCACCGCCGCCGTCGGCGTAGCGATCGATGAGATCGGCGATCAGCGTGATGAAGCGTGGATCGGTGCCCACGCTGTCGGCACGCACGTATTCCATCCCCAGTTTCTCGGCGACTTCTGCGGCCTCGTTGTCGAGGTCCCACACCACCTCGAGGTGGTCGGAGATGAATCCGATGGGACTCACCACCACTCTGGATATGCCTGCCGCGGAAAGAGATTCGAGGTGGTCGCAGATGTCGGGCTCGAGCCACGGGATCTGCGGTGGGCCCGACCTCGACTGCCAGACCTGATCGACATCTGACGGTGCAGGGCCACCGACCGCCCCGGCCACAGCGTTCGACGCCGCGCGCACCTGCCGTGAGTACAGCCGGCCACCGCCGGCCGGGATACTCGCCCCGTTCGTGGTGTCGCCGGTGCGCTCAGCGGTCTCGTCGACCGGCCCTGACGCTGCGTCGGCTGTCATCGGTACGGAGTGCGCGGTGAAGACTAGACGCGCCGGCGTATCCGATGCGGGCAGCGCAGACACTGCGCGTCGCACGGCATCTGCGCCGGCGTCGACGAAAGAAGGCTCGGCCCAGTACTGCGGAAGTTTGCGGAGCAACAACGGGTCGTCGGCGGAATCGGCGACGCGTTCGGCGAGAGCGTCGAGGGCGCGGGCGATGTCCTCGTGATACTGGCGGCATCCCGAGTATCCGCCCCAGGCGGAGGTCGGGAACACGAGCACACGCCGGTGGCCGTCGGCGTACATCTGCTCGACGGTGTCCTCGACCATCGGCTCCCAGTTGCGGTTTCCGAAGTAGACCGGAAGGTCGCGCCCCCGTCGCGCGAGCTCGGCACGCAACGACTCGATCATGTCGAGATTGAGCCGGTTGATCGGCGAGACCCCACCGAAGTGGTGATAGTGCTCGGCGACGGCTTCCAAACGCTCGCGCGGGATGCCTCGACCGCGTGTGACGTTCTCGAGAAACGGCATCACCTCGTCGTGCCCGTTGGGTCCGCCGAACGAGAGGAACAGCACGGCGTCGAATGCCGTGCTGTTCTGCGTGCTCGAGCTCTGCGATGTCACTGGCTGAGGAAGTTCTCCGGGAACCAGGTGTTGTGGCTGGCTCCGCCGTCGACGTACACGATCGAGCCGGTTGTGCCGGGCAGCCAGTCGCTGAGCAGGGTGCACACACTCTTGCCGACCACGACCGGGTCGTTGACGTCCCAACCGATGGGCGACGCGCCGTCCCAATAGGTGTTGAGCATGGTGAGCTTCTTGGCATCGTCGGTTGCCGTACCCGAAATAGCCTTGGCTGCAAGGGTTTTGATCGGACCAGCGGCGACGAGGTTCGAGCGGATCTTCTTCGCGTAACCCACTTCGCGTGCGACGTAGCGGTTGACCGACTCGAGTGCGGCCTTGGCCACGCCCATCCAGTTGTAGTCCGGCAGTGCGGTGCGCGGGTCGAAGTCCATGCCGACGATCGATCCGCCCTCGTTCATCACGGGCAGCGCCGCACGAGCGAGCGAGGCGTAGCTCCACGCCGAGATCTCGAACGACTTCGCGACGTCGGGACCCGGACCGTCGAGGAAGGGCACGGCGTCGGGGCCCATCAGCGTCTTCGGCGCGAACGCGATCGAGTGGACGAGGCCGTCGACACCCTCAGGCGCGAGTTCGCGCACCTTGTCGGCGAGCTCGCCGAGGCTCTGCTCGTCGGTGACGTCGAGCGGAATCGCGGGCGGCACCTCTTGCGGGAGTCGCTTGGCGATGCGGTCGATCAGTCGCAGTCGTTCGGGGATGCCGGTGATGATCACCTTCGCACCCTGCTCCTGTGCGACCTTTGCCGTGCTGAACGCGATCGACGCGTCGGTGATGATGCCGGTGATGAGGACGGTTTTTCCGTCCAGGATTCCGCTCACAGTGCTGGGCTCCTCTGCGGGTAGGCGTGTCTGTGGATGGTGTCTGTGGGTATGCGGCTGATACGGCTAGTGGCCCATGCCGAGGCCGCCGTCGACGTTGATGACGTTTCCGGTGACATAGGCCGAGTCGTCGGACGCGAGGAAGCTGACCACCGCGGCCACCTCCTCCGGCTGTCCCATGCGCTTGGCGGGGATCGCCTGGTCGACGGCCGTCTTGGTGTACTCCTCGGGCAGCGAACGGGTCATGTCGGTGTCGATCAGGCCGGGCGCGACGACGTTAGCGGTGATGTTGCGTCCGCCGAGCTCGCGGGTGACCGAGCGGGCGAGGCCAACCAATCCGGCCTTCGACGCCGCGTAGTTGGCCTGCCCCGGGGTACCCATCAGCGCAACGACCGAACCGAGGTAGATGAATCGACCCCACCGCTTGCGCAGCATGTCGCGCGTCGCGGCCTTGGTCACGCGGAATGCGCCCGTCAGGTTGGCATCGACGACGTCCTCGAAGCTGTCGACGCTCATCCGCATCAAGAGAGTGTCTGCGGTGATGCCCGCATTCGACACGACCACCTCGACCGGACCCTGGTGCTCGGCGACCTCTTTGAACGCGGCGTCGACGGACGCGGTGTCGGTGACGTCGCACGTGACGCCGAACAGCCCCTCGGGAGCGCCGGAGCCACGGTGGGTGACCGCAACCTTGTGGCCGTCCGCGGAGAGACGACGAGCAACCGCGAGACCGATGCCGCGGTTGCCGCCGGTCACGAGAACCGAACGCGAGACACGGCTGGGAGATTCATTGCTCTGCGACATGGGTAACAAACCTATCCGTTGCGGGTACGTGTGCCGTCGGCAGGGTCGATGCCGGGATGCTCGGCGCCGATCAGGGTAATCGCTGGTTGATGAGCATCGCCCCACCCGCGGCGAGGATGACGAAAATCGTGCCGGCGAGCAGCCAGGGCCACGAATCGTCACCCTTGCGGTACTCGTAGCCGATCTCCTCCTGCAGGGTGCTGTAGACCTTGTTCAGCTCATCGAGACTCGACGCCGTGAAGAACCGGCCACCGCTGAGGTTGGCGATCTTGCGCAGCGACTCGTCGTCGACGGGAACCGGAACCTGATCGCCCTCGAGATCGACGGTTCCTGTCGAGGTACCGAACGAGATCGTGGACACCGGGATCTTCTCCTCTTTCGCCTTGCGGGCGGCGGTGAAGGCTCCGCGCGGATCGTCCGGGTCGTCTGGCACGGTCTCTTTACCGTCGGAGAGCAGCACGATGCGCGCGGGTGGCGCGCCCTCGTCTCCGCCGAGCACCGCGTTGAGCGTCTGGATCTGCTGCAGAGCGGCGAAGATTCCCTCACCGGTCGCCGTCTTGTCGGCGAGCTGCAACTTGTCGACCGCCTGCTTGGTGGCATCGTGGTTGGGCGTCGGGGTCACCAGGGTCGACGCCGTACCCGCGAAGGAGATCAGTCCGAGGTTGATGCCGTCGGTGAGGTTGTCGGCAAACTGTTTCGCCGCCGCCTGTGCCGCCTTGATTCTCGACGGTGCGACGTCGGTGGCGTTCATCGAGCGCGACACGTCCATCACCAGGATCACCGTCGCCTTGTTCCGCGGGATCTTGCGGTTGGCCTGCGGTCCGGCGACTGCGACGACGAGCAGCACCAACGCCAGGAGCAGCGCGACCATAGGTGCGTGGCGCAGCCAACGCTTCCACCGCGGCTCTGCGGGCACGATGCGGTCGAGCATCTCGGTGTTGGCGAACTGCAACGCCCGCTGACGCCGCATGCGGAGCATGTACCAGTAGCCTGCGCCGAGAGCGGCGACGAGGACGAGCGCGAGCAACCACCAGGGGTGCGAGAACACTGTCGTCCTCACCCCACCCCGGCGGCGAGTCCGCGGCGACGACGCCCCACGAACTTGACCATGTCGTTGATCCAGTCCCGATCGGTACGCAGCGACAACACGGGTCCGCCACAGCCACGGATGGTGCGATGCACCTTCTGCTGGTGAGCTCGGGCGGCGTCGGCGAAGTCGCGTCGCAGCGACTCGGTGATCGTGACCTGTCTGATCTCGCCGGACTCGGCGTCGGCGAGTGTGACGTCACCGATGGGTGGCAACTCGAGATCGCGGGGATCGAGGACCTCGATCGCCAGGAGTTCGTGATGCGCGCCGATGGCGCGCAACGAACGTTCCCAGTCGATCGGACCGAGGAAGTCGCTGATCACGACCGCAAGGCCACGGCGGCGCTGCGGTCGACGCAACGCTTCGAGCCCGGCCTTCAGATCGCCACGCACGCCGGGTGCTGCGCGACGGGTGGTCGCGATCGTCTTCAGCAGGCTCAGATCGTGGGCACGCCCGGCGTGGGCGGGTACGCGGACGATCTTGTCGCCGGTACAGACCACCGCCCCGTGGCGATTACCGCCACCCGAGGTGAGATGCACGATGGCCGACGACGCCGCCACCGCGAGTTCTCGTTTCGTGTGGGCGACGGTGCCGAAGTCGAGGCTCGCGGATGCGTCGACGACGAGCCAGGTCTCCAGCTCACGGTCGGCGATCATCTGACGGACGTGAGGTTGGGTCGTGCGCGCGGTGACCGACCACTCCATCCGCCGGATGTCGTCGCCGGGCTGGTAGGGCCGTGCTTCTCCGGGTTCGGAGCCCGGTCCCGGAATCAGTCCCTGGTGTTCGCCCTGCAGCACGCCGTCGAGCTTGCGGCGCACCGTCAGTTCGAGCGACTTCAGCGCTGCCGAGAGCTGAGGTTCGTCGAGCAGGCCTGATTCGAGCGATGGCAGTGTGCTGTTAGCCGCCATACCGCGCTGACGTCTGGTTGGCCGGTCCCGCCGGGTAGCGGCCCTGCGCCCCGTTCACCGGCTGTACCTGTTGCGGCTGCTGCGGGTTCTGACCGGGTGCACCGTTCACGCCCGGGGCCTGGGGCCCTGCGGGCTGACCCGGCATCGGCTGACCGGGCACTGCCTGGACCGGCGGCCCCTGCTGCTGCACCGGCTGGGTACCCACCTGCGGCAGTCCGATGGTCTGCAGGATGCGGTTGATGATCTGATCGGCGGTGACCTCGTCGGCGAGAGCGTCGTAGCTCAGCACCAGACGGTGACGCAGGACGTCGGGGATCAGCTCGACAATGTCGGCGGGGATCACGTAGTCACGGCCGCGGACCAGTGCCAGCGCGCGCGCAGCTGCGACGATGCCGAGCGTCGCGCGCGGCGAGGCTCCGTAGGACAACCAGGAGTCGACATCGTGGAGGCCGAGCTCAGCGGGACGTCGGGTCGCGTTGATGACACGGACGACGTAGTCGACGAGCGCGTGGTGGACGAACACGTTGGCCGCGGTCTCCTGCAGCCGGATCGTCGTCTCCGGATCGAGGATCTGCGACGCACTCGGTGGGACATTGCCCATCCGGTAGACGATCTCGCGCTCCTCCTCGACCGACGGGTAGTCGACGAGGATCTTGAACAGGAAGCGATCGCGCTGCGCCTCCGGCAGCGGATAGACGCCCTCGTTCTCGATGGGGTTCTGCGTCGCCATGACGAGGAACGGACTCGGCATCGGGTAGGTGGTGCCACCGATCGAGACGTGCCGCTCGGCCATGACCTCGAGGAGCGCCGACTGGACCTTTGCAGGCGCGCGGTTGATCTCGTCGGCGAGGAGGAAGTTCGCGACGACGGGGCCGAGCTCGGTGTCGAACTCTTCGCGACCCTGCCGATAGATGCGGGTTCCCAGGAGGTCGGTGGGCACGAGATCCGGCGTGAACTGAACTCGGGAGAAGCTGCCGCCGATGACCTTGGCGAACGTCTCGACCGCGAGCGTCTTGGCGACACCGGGGACACCCTCGAGAAGGATGTGCCCGCGAGCCAGCAGTCCGACGAGGATGCGCTCGACGAGCTGATCCTGGCCGACGATCACACGCTTGACCTCATAGATCGCGCGTTCCACGAGCTTCACGTCGTCGTCGCTGAGCGTCACCGCTCCCCCGGCTGAGTTCGACGCAGCCTGCGCCTGCTCAGTGTTCGGATGCGAAGAGGTCAACCCGTACTCCTAAGGTTCGTCCGGATCCCGGCCCGGCCGGGTTATGTCCGCGCAGAATCGGTTGCCGACATGATTGCAAGCCAGCGTAGCCGTGCGTCCTGAAAACGCGCCAAGAAGGTCGTTCGGATGGCGTGGCACACCGTTGTCAGCTCAGTACCGGGACGGTCAGAGCAGCCGCACCACGTTGGGCATCGCACCAGCCGTGCGCAGCGGAGACACCTTCACGACGTCGCCGGACTGCGGCGCCTCGACCATCTTGTTGTCGCCGAGGTAGAGCGCGACGTGCTCACTCGCATTGGGTCCGTAGAAGATCATGTCGCCACGCTGCATCTGCGCCAGCGGCACCTGGGGACCCGATGTGTACTGGTAGCCCGTGTAGTGCGGGAGCTGGATGCCGACGCCGCCGAACGCGTACATCATGAGACCCGAGCAATCGAAGCCGACCTTGTTGTAGTCGCCGTAACTGTCGGCGACACCGCCGTCGCGAATACCGAGGGTGGGGCCGTTGGCGTCGCCGCCACCCCACGCATAGGGCACGTTGAGCTGCGAGAGCGCACGGTTCACGACGATCTCCACGGCCTGCGGGCCACGCAGGCCCGGACGTACCGGCCCGCCGCCGCCACCCGACGAACTGCCGAACAAAGTGCCGAGGCTGCCGGAACCGAGCCTGCTGGCGATGCTGTCCGCACCGGACGATCCCAGCGAGGCTCCCCCGAGTCCGAGTTCATCCAAGAGCTCCGAGTGCGGGATCTGCGCCTGACCGACCATCGCCGCGAGCGCCTTCTGTCCCAGGTCTCCCGCGAGTCGAGCGGCGGCCTCCGCGGCTACCTGCAGTGCCTGGTTGTCACTCGTCCCGTCGACCTGAGTTGCGCCGGGCGCGCTCGGACGAGGTCCCGGCAGTCCCGGGATTCCGGGGAAAAGCCCCGACAACAGATCGGTCGGCGCGGGAGCGTCTACCTTCTTGGGCGTCGTGACCGTGCCGCGCAGCTTGTCGAGCTGCTGCTGGACCGTATCGCGTTGCGCCACGAGCGAGTTGCGACGCTGCTGCTCGTCGACCATCGCCGACCGCGCTTCGCGTACCGCGGCGAGCGCGTCGTTCTTGCGTTGCTCCGCGCCGGACGTGGCAAGCGCTGCCTGACGTTTGAGAGCCTGCAGCGCAGAGACCCTGTTGGCCTGTTGGTTGCGGGCCACCTGCAGACGACGGATCGTGTCCTGCTGGTTGCGGGCGACACGGTCGAGAGTCGACATCCGCTCGAGCACCCGATCGGGGTTATCCGAGGACACGTACTTGGTCATCGAGCTCGACGTGGTGCCGTTCCGATAGACGTCGCGGATCAGTGCGTCGAAGGACTTCTGCGCATCTTTGGCAGCACCGTTGGCCTTTGTGAGCGAGTTCTCGGCGCCGGACGCGGCCTGTGTGGCCAACTGCTGTGCGGCGATCGAGTTCTGGTAGTCGGCAAGCGACCTGTTGGCGTTCTCCTGGCGAACGGCCACCGCACCGTCGAGATCCTTGATGTTCTGGTTGGCCGTCGCGATCTGATTGATCAACGTCGACACCGCGCTCGTCGGCTTCTTCGGCGCGGTCACGCCCGGGGCGGCCAGTGCCTGTCCCGCACCCATTCCGCTGAGCATCGCGACCGCAAGTACGGCCCCTAGACGTGCAAATCGCGGTGTGCCCCGCCTGGGGGTACCACGAGCCACACCGGTGGTCACTCGCCTCACGTGAAACTCCTCGCCCTCGCCGGCGATGTCATGCCTCAAGTCGCGCTGCCTCGAGTCGCACGCATCTCCATGTCCGAACACAGGGTGCACGTCTTCCCCAACCATCCAACGTGCATCACCTACCACATGTGGTGCATTGGATACCAACAGCAACACAAGTGACATGAGAACCGTACGTCACATCGGACACACGAGAAAACCGCTGCAACGAATTACATACAGGTGATTACCTGGGAAAATGCCGTGAACAGCCCAAAGGGCGAGATGACTCGCCAGGTATCGAATTGGCAACAGAGCGTCGAACGACGACGAGACCCGGTTGTGCCCTACGAGCGGGGGTCGGCGGTTGGCGACGTGAGATTTTCAGACGGGTGTCAATGAGTGGACGACGACGTCGCCGACGCCACGTCCTCGCCCGACGCAGATGCAGCCGATGGCGACGACTGTGTGACCGGTTGTGCGACCTCGCCGCGCCGTCGACGTGCACGTATGGTGCGCGCCCGCGCGAGTACGGCTCCGATGATCGTGACGACGATCAGCAGAATGGTGACGAGCGTCCAGTCGATCTGCGGTGACGTCAGTTCTTCGTACATCTGTGTGGCGGCGACGGACGGATTCTGCAGCGTCAGGTCGTCCATGGCCTGCTCCTGCACCACACGACTGAAGTCGGCCGAGGAGCTACCGACCGAGTTGGGGCCGATGACGAGGACGGTCCCGCCGACCTCGGACTGCAATTGGGTGGCGATGTCGCGGTAGTAGGTGAAGTTCGGCTGTGGCTCGGTCAGGACGACCACGTTGAGGTCGTGCCCGTCGGACTGTGCGCGGGCCACCAGGGCGCGAAGCGCGGGTTCCTGATCGGCGGGTGCGGCAACGTGGTCGGCGAGCAGTTCCTGCCGCAGGCCTGTCATGTCGACGTTCGCAGGGATGATCGCGGGGTAGCCCTGTGGACCTGGACTCATCAGCTGTACCCAACTTTCTGCTCTGCAGTAGAACCCCATACCCGGAAGGCATGCGCGCTGCCACGCCAATCCTGCCCAATGGCCGATCGCGGTCGGGGACCCACCCCCGCGTGTCACCTAAGAAGGTTTCGCAGCCATTAAATGTCGCCGACGCGCACACGACCGCGTGACCCTCGCCTCGTGGCATGCGCCAGAATGGAGGATGCTGGAGGTAGGCGGTAAGCGGGCGTGTCGCGTGTTGTAAACAGTACAGCCGTACTGTTAAGATGACATGGTGACCACGGCGGCCCCGTGGCCGCCCCGCGAGGGCAGGGAGGCATCGGTACCACCCACCGGCGCCACCGACAGCACTCGAACACCCGGCGCAGCCCGTCGGGTCACGGTCGGAGTCGACGAGCGGCGTTCGTCGACGAGCCGGCCACGCAGTCCACGTGCGCACACGTGAGATGTCGAACGACGCCGACGCAGCCCGTCGGCACGAGGAGAGTGGATTAAGTCGTGAGTATCAATTCCTTTGGCGCCCAAGGCACCCTAGAGGTGGGCGACAAGTCGTATGAGATCTACCGGCTGAGCGCTGTCAAGGGAACCGAGAAGCTCCCTTACGCACTCAAGGTCCTCGCCGAGAACCTGCTTCGCACCGAAGACGGCGCGAACGTCACCAAGGACCACATCAAAGCGATCGCCAACTGGGATCCCTCGGCCGAGCCGAGCATCGAGATCCAGTTCACCCCGGCTCGCGTCATCATGCAGGACTTCACCGGCGTTCCCTGTGTGGTCGACCTGACCACCATGCGCGACGCGGTCAAGGAACTCGGCGGCGATCCCGACAAGGTCAACCCGCTCGCACCCGCCGAGATGGTCATCGACCACTCCGTCATCATCGAGGCATTCGGCAACGCGCAGGCATTCGAGCGCAACGTCGAGATCGAGTACCAGCGCAACGAAGAGCGCTACAAGTTCCTCCGCTGGGGCCAGGGCGCATTCGACGACTTCCGCGTCGTCCCGCCGGGCACCGGCATCGTGCACCAGGTCAACATCGAGCACCTCGCCCGCTCGATCATGGTTCGCCCCAACTCCGAGGGCACCGAGGTCGCCTACCCCGACACCTGCATCGGCACCGACTCGCACACCACTATGCAGAACGGTCTCGGCGTGCTCGGCTGGGGCGTCGGCGGTATCGAGGCCGAGGCGGCAATGCTCGGACAGCCCGTCTCGATGTTGATCCCGCGCGTCGTCGGCTTCAAGCTGACGGGTGCGACCAAGCCCGGCGTCACCGCGACCGACGTCGTGCTGACCATCACCGACATGCTGCGCAAGCACGGCGTCGTCGGCAAGTTCGTCGAGTTCTACGGCAACGGTGTCGCCGAGGTCCCGCTGGCCAACCGCGCCACCATCGGCAACATGAGCCCCGAGTTCGGCTCGACCTGTGCGATCTTCCCGATCGACAGCGAGACCATCAACTACCTGAAGCTCACCGGCCGCAGCGCGGAGACGCTGGCCCTCGTCGAGGCATACGCCAAGGAACAGGGCATGTGGCTGGAGAAGGACGCCACCGAGCCGCAGTACTCCGAGTACATGGAGCTCGATCTCTCGACGGTCGTCCCGTCGATCGCCGGCCCGAAGCGTCCGCAGGACCGCATCGAGCTCTGGGACGCCAAGAACGCGTTCCGCAAGGACATCCACAACTACGTCGAAGAGGGCAACACCCCCGCCTACAACGGCGTCGACGAGTCGATCGCCGAGAGCTTCCCGGCGTCGGATGCGCCCGCACTCGACCCGAACGGCGCGAAGCTGTCGTTCGCCGACGACGACTACGAGCCCGCCCACAACGCGAGCAAGGGCGCAGAGGGACGGCCGTCGAAGCCGGTCAAGATCTCCTCGCCCGAACGCGGTGACATGATTCTCGACCACGGCATCGTCACCATCGCGTCGATCACGAGTTGCACCAACACCTCGAACCCGTCGGTCATGCTCGGCGCGGGTCTGCTCGCGAAGAAGGCTGTCGAGAAGGGCCTCACGCAGAAGCCGTGGGTGAAGACCTCGATGGCCCCCGGGTCACAGGTTGTCACCGGCTACTACGAGAAGGCCGGTCTGTGGCCGTACCTCGAGAAGCTGGGCTTCTACCTGGTCGGTTACGGCTGCACCACCTGCATCGGCAACTCGGGACCGCTGCCCGAGGAGATCTCGAAGGCGATCAACGACAACGATCTGACCGCCACCGCGGTGCTCTCGGGTAACCGCAACTTCGAGGGTCGTATCAACCCCGACGTGAAGATGAACTACCTCGCGTCGCCGCCGCTGGTCATCGCCTACGCACTCGCGGGCACGATGGACTTCGACTTCGAGAACGACCCGCTCGGCCAGGACCAGGACGGCAACGACGTCTTCCTGAAGGACATCTGGCCGTCGAACGAGGAGATCGCGCAGACCATCGCCAGCTCGATCAGCCCCGAGCAGTACGCGGCGGACTACGCCGACGTGTTCAAGGGTGACGAGCGGTGGCGGAGCCTGCCCACCCCCGAGGGCAAGACCTTCGACTGGGACGACGAATCGACCTACGTGCGCAAGCCTCCGTACTTCGAGGGCATGAAGCTCGAGGCGGACCCGGTCTCCGACATCAAGGGTGCCCGTGTACTCGCGAAGCTCGGCGACTCGGTCACGACCGACCACATCTCCCCCGCGTCGACGATCAAGCCCGGCACCCCTGCCGCGCAGTACCTCGACGCACACGGTGTGGCCCGCAAGGACTACAACTCGCTGGGCGCCCGTCGCGGCAACCACGAGGTGATGATCCGGTCGACCTTCGGCAACATCCGTCTGGCCAACCAGCTCGTCGACGTCACCGGTGGCTACACCCGCGACTTCACACAGGAGGGTGCTCCGCAGTCGTTCATCTACGACGCCGCGCAGAACTACGCGAAGGAGGGCACCCCGCTGGTCGTGCTCGGCGGCAAGGAGTACGGCACCGGTAGCTCGCGTGACTGGGCCGCCAAGGGCACCAGCCTGCTGGGCGTCAAGGCCGTCATCACCGAGAGCTTCGAGCGCATCCACCGCTCGAACCTCATCGGCATGGGCGTCATCCCGCTGCAGTTCCCCGAGGGCGAGTCGCACAAGTCGCTGGGCCTCGACGGCACGGAGACCTTCGACATCACCGGCATCGAGGAGCTGAACAACGGCACCACGCCGAAGACGGTGCACGTCACCGCCACCAAGGAAGACGGCTCGAAGGTCGAGTTCGACGCCAAGGTGCGCATCGACACACCCGGTGAAGCCGACTACTACCGCAACGGCGGCATCCTGCAGTACGTGCTCCGCAACATGATCAAGAGCTGACAGGGCGATAGCAGTGCCCAAGGTCAGTGATGACCGCCTTGCCGCGCGTCGTCGGGAAATTCTCGACGGCGCGCGGCATTGCTTCGCCGAGTACGGCTACGACGGAGCAACGGTCAAACGCATCGAGGAGTCGACAGGACTCTCTCGCGGTGCGATCTTTCATCATTTCCGCGACAAGGAGGCGCTCTTCCTCGCCCTCGCGCGAGAAGACGCCGAGCGTATGGCCGACGTCGCGGCAGAGCAGGGTCTCGTTCAGGTCATGCGCGACATGCTCGCGCGCCCACAGGATTTCGATTGGTTGGGCACGCGGCTGGAAATCGCGCGGAAGCTCCGCACCGATCCGACGTTCCGGTCGGCCTGGCTGGAACGCTCGGCTGAGCTCGAGAAGGCCACTCTCGATCGACTCGAACGCGGCCGTGAGACCGGCCGACTGCGAGACGACGTCCCCACCGACGTTCTGCTCGACTACCTCGACCTCGTCCTCGACGGGCTGATCACGCGATTGGCATCGGGACGACCTACCGACGACCTGTCGGCCGTCCTCGACCTCGTGGAGGCGTCGGTGCGCTCGCGCGCCACGGCGGAGTCATGAGGTAGGCATCTGCCATTGTGGCAATCTCGGCCCACCGAACTATCGCTCGGTCTACGATCTCGCATGAGATGCCGATCACACTCGGCATCGTTCGCACCCCGCGTCATCGAGGAGATCGTCGTGTTCCCAGGAACCATCGCCGCAAGCACCCCTGACAAAGCCGCCGTCGTCGACGCCGCGACCGGAACCACCCTGACGTACCGCGAACTCGATGACAACTCCGCGCGGTTGGCGAACCATCTCGACGAACTCGGCCTACGCCCGGGCGACACCATCGCGATGGTGTCGCGCAACAACCTTCACATGTTCGAGGTGTATTGGGCAGCGCTGCGCAGTGGGCTCTACGTCACCGCGATCAATCACCACCTGACCGCTGACGAAACCAGCTACATCCTCACCGATAGCGCGGCGAAGGTACTGTTCGCCGATGCCGCTGTGGCAGAAGCGGTCTCGACGAGCGGCACCATCGAAGCACTTGCCGAGCCAGGTCATCGCATCGCCTGGGGTGGGGTTATCAACGGCTTCGATGACTACGACGACGTGCTTGCAGCAGCACCGGACACACCGCGCACCGACGAACCCCGAGGGACCGACATGCTCTATTCGTCGGGAACCACGGGACGCCCCAAGGGGATTCGCACACCACTACCGGACGGGTTGGTCGCGGAGATCCCCGATGCGTACACCGCAGTCTTCGGCCCGCTGTACGGATTCGACGCCGAGAGCGTCTACCTATCCCCTGCGCCGCTGTATCACGCTGCGCCACTGCGCTTTTGCGGCGTCACCAATTCTGTCGGGGGCACGGTGGTGTTCATGGACCACTCCGAGCCGGAGGAAGCGCTGAGACTCGTCGAGGAGTATCGCGCGACGCACAGCCAATGGGTGCCGACGATGTTCATCCGGATGCTCAAGCTGCCCACGGATATTCGCGACAAGTACGACGTGTCGAGCCTGAAGGTGGCGATCCACGCCGCAGCTCCGTGCCCCGCCGAGGTCAAGCGCGCAATGATCGAATGGTGGGGTCCGGTGATCCACGAATACTACGCATCGACCGAAGCCGCGGGCGCGACGTTCATCGGCCCCGAGGACGCGTTGACACATCCCGGTTCCGTCGGGCGAGCAGGTATGGGCGTGATCAGAATCTGCGACGACGCCGGCGACGAGGTGCCCGTCGGCGATGTCGGCCTCGTGTACTTCGAGCGCGAGACGCCTGCGTTCGAGTATCACAACGACCCGGGAAAGACAGCGTCGGCTTATCACCCACAGCACCCGACCTGGGCCACGACAGGCGACATGGGCTACGTCGACGACGAGGGATTTCTGTATCTCACCGACCGCAAGGCGTTCATGATCATCTCCGGTGGCGTCAACATCTATCCGCAAGAGGCGGAGAACGTTCTCATCAACCACCCGGCCGTCTACGACGTCGCAGTGATCGGTGTACCCGACGAGGATCTCGGCGAGGTCGCCAAGGCGCTCGTGCAACTCGATCCGGCCTACGAGGCCTCACAGGCGCTTGCCGACGACCTGCTCGACTTCGCGGGCGAATCGCTTGCACGGTACAAGGTTCCACGCTCGGTCGATTTCGTTGCAGATCTACCTCGCACACCCACGGGCAAGCTGGTGAAGGGTGAACTCACCAAGCGGTATGCGGCGTCGAGGTGAGCAGTGCTCACCGTCGAATACGTGAATGACACCGGGTAACGCGTCGATAACGGTTCTTCACGTGTGCTAACAATCCCCCTCCCGATTCGGACTCATCAGACATCGGGGGTCACACAGTGATCCGAACCGGGTCGGGGAGAACACGAGTCCGCTCATGCGTACCGTCACGTATTTCCGTTCATTCTCGAGTACGGTCGCCGTCGTCGCGGCGTGCCTGTCTCTCGGGGTGGGTGGTGCCCACGCCGACGTCGGCACGTCCGCGCCGTCGGTAACCACCCCATCCACCACAGCACCGACGACAACAACGCCGCCGACGACACCGCCAACAACAACACCGCCGACGACCACCCCACCTTCGTCCTCAACACCCCCGAGTACACCCGCGAGCACCGAAACCTCCGCGCCCACAAGCCCTGTCGCTTACGGGTCCGTGACGATCAACGCTGTGCTCGACGGCGCCCACGACGGGGTCAACGGTGTGTCGGTGCGTCTGGTCGCGGTCAATCCGTACGTCACGACCCTGCCCGCGACCGTGCAGTCCCCGACCGGGACGGTGAGTGTTCTTGTGCTGCAGGTGCCTGCGGGACTGACGCTCGTCGGGCCGTCGTCGTTCGATATCGCGCTCGAGCGCGGTCGGGACACGATCTACACGATTCACCTCACCGCAACGGGAACGTCGGGTCCGGGAACCGTGGCTCCCGGCCGTGATCCGGGCGCACGCACTCCGCTGAGCTCGATTCCCTCAGGGCCAGTCGACCGGCCCTGAGCCACACGTTCTCAGGCCGTACGACACATGAATGATTTCCGCCCTCCGCGGGCCCCTCGCGATAACGAATCGATTGGCCTACCCGACTTCACGGGTGTCGGGGCCGTCCACCCCACCGAAAGGCTCACTCCCATGTCGAATCGATCACCCAAGCACCACACCAGGTTCCGCACTCCGCGGACACGCACCGCAGCCCTCGCAACGGGGATGCTTCTCAGCCTTGCGATGGCTCCCGCGGTCGGCTGGGCGGATACCCCGTCAACGTCGTCGACCACCGTGGCACCCGCCACGACCGCTGACCAGCCGACGACGCAGGCGCCCCCAACCACGACACCCGCCACCACCGATCCGTCACTCCCGAGTTCGTCGGCACCGAGCACCTCCGCGCCCGGGCCGTCGACGACCGTCGAAGCGCCGACATCGACAACCCCGAGTTCTCCGACCATTCCTCCGGAGTCCGGGACCGCACATCTCTATGTCACATCGTTCATCCCATATCCCGGCGGGATCACGCCGGTGCAGGGCGCTCGGGTACGTCTCACCAACAACGAAACCGGCGCGGTGACGATGGTGACCGCCCCCGCCGATCTGACCCTGAACGTGGGAACCTACAGCTACGAGACGATCAGCTGGCCCGACGGGTTGAGGCTGATTTCGGGAAGCGGCACAGTCGAACTCGGACTGCTCGGCAACCACATCCAGATTTCCTTCGCACGCATCGACGACGGCGGAGATCGCACCGGAACCCTGCAGGTGGTCAAGGCCGACAGAGTCACCGGCGCCAAGCTGCCGGGGGCGAGCTTCATCGTGTCCACATGCTCCGGAGACGTGCTGGGGTGGGAAACCACCGGCGAAGGCGGCGTGGTCAACCGTGAGGTGGCACCGGGCTGCTACCGCGTCAAGGAGACGGCGGCACCGAAAGGCTATGTGTCCGAGGGCCGCTCGTACTCCGTCGACGTGTCCACCGACAAGGTGTCGACGGTGACGGTCTACAACACCCCCGTCGACCACGTGACCGACCGCAATCCGTCGGGCAGGACATCGCTGTCGTCGATTCCGTCGGGACCGGTGGATCGACCATGAAGACCACGCCGATACGCACACTGTTCTGCCTGCTGACTCTGAGTCTGACGCTTCTCGTCGGCTGCTCGACACGCACGAGCGAATCGTCCGTGGCAACACCGTCTGCGCAGACCCAGCTACCCGCACCCGTTGCCGCACGCACCGACGAGCCGGCCGCACCGAAAAGTATTGAGGTCGGCGGTGATTCCGCTGTCACCGATGCGGTTGCGACGGATACGACCGGTGCGCTCCTGCCGCCACAGGACGTCCATCGTCTCGGCTGGTGGGTCGATTCGGCGTTACCCGGATCGGGCAAGGGCACAATCGTCGTGACCGGGCACGTCGACGAGGCCTCGCAGGGGCGTGGCTTCGCCGCCCGGTTCAGTTCTCTCGCACCGGGAACCGATGTCGCGGTCACCACAGCGAAGGGTGAGACCGTCCACTACCGGGTGCGTAACGTCCAGAAGGCCGATAAGGAGAAGGGCTTTCCCGCAGAGGAACTCAACCGCCTCGACGGTCCGGAAACCCTCGCCCTCGTCACGTGTGGCGGGGCGTTCGTCGGTCCCCCGCTCGGTTACGCCGACAACATCATCGCGTGGGCGACGCGAGCATGAACGGCCGATTCGTCCGTGTGACAACGACTCTCACGGTTGTCGGCGCAATGGCGCTCGCCGGAATCGTCGGAGCGTCGGCGGCCGCCTCGGCCACACCCGGTTCGGGAACGTTCACCGTGACGACGCGAGACCAGCAACCGAGTCGATCCATCGGAACCGGCGTCGAACGCAACGGCGGATTCGACGACGGGTCTGGCCAACTGCGGATCGCAGTGCGCGACCGCATCGACGGCCACCCGCTGCCGGGCGCGCGGTTCGCGATCACGACGTGCGCCGGGCAATCCCGTGGGTCAGGTGTCACCGATGCACAGGGACTGCTGATTCGTTCGCTGCCGACGGGCTGCTACCGCGCTCGCGAGGTAGCAGCTCCCAGCGGATACATCGCGAACGAGGCGTCGGGAACGATGCACGTCGAGTCCAATGCCACCGACCATCACGAGATTCTGGCCACTCCCGTCGGTCACGTCAGCACGCGGGACGTCGGCAAGCGCGTGCAGTTGTCGGGCATCGTGGCTGGACCGACGGAGCGGCCCTGATGCTGCCGAGGCCTCGCCTACTTGATCACCCACTGATCCGTCGGTGTGCCGGCGGGCAGCGTGTAGCGGCCCGCCCCGGCCAGGTAGTCGTCGAGGAACACCGATCGGCCACCCGCGGTTGGTGGCCACCTGTGGGCATCGATGGGCAGAGACAACGTTCCACCGGTCACCGTGACCGTCGCACTGCTGCCCGACGGCAGATAGAGCTCGGAGTTGGTGTTCACGATGCGGATGCCGAGTCGGTGCCCGGGCGCCAACACCCAGTCGTTGGGGAGCAACCGGAATGTCGTCGTCGCGGCGCCGCGTTCGAGAACCGATGCGGCACGGGTGATCCGAGTCGCCTGCCCGGATGGGGGGAGATCGTAGAGGTCGACAACCAGATGCGCGCCCGCCTGAGCAGTCGTTGTGCGCACCGACACCTGCGGCGCACCCGAGATGCGGACGGCCCTGCTGACCGGCGCGCTGACCCGCCACAGTCCCCGGTTGCGATCGAGTCCCGACGGCGCCGAGATCGCTGAAGCCTGGGTTCCGTATGAGCCGACTGCTGTGACGCCGTCACGATAGCTTCCGGTCGGAAGTGCGACCGTCTGCGTGGACGTCTGCATCGGCCACGACGGCTGCGCACGCCACGACCCGGTGTTGTCCTCCACGACGATGGACGGATCGCTTGCGACGTCAGTGCCCTTGAGATACCTGTCGTACCAGCGCATCACCTCGGCGAACCATCCGGGTCGCCCCATCGCCAGTCGCCCGTCGGCGGCGGTCTCGTTGCCGCGCACGTGGTCCCACATGCCCAGCCACGCCCTCGTCGGAGCCTTGCGCCCGGCGATCGTCTCGTACAACCCGTCGGGCCACGTGTTGTTCTCGATCAGGCCCTGGGTGAGAAACAGCGGCACCGGCGAGTCGTGGGCGGCCTCGGCGAAGCCCCGCTCCCGCCAGTACGACGAGTTGTGATCCGAATCGGCCATCTGCGCTGATGCGTTGCGCGACAAGCACTCCGGATGCTGGAGCTCATACAGCGAGGACTTCATGTAGCGCGCGTCGTCGCCGAACGGCACCCCCGACGCCGAGGCAATCTGGTCGTACCAGATCCCCATGTAGAGCGAGTTCAGGTAGCGCACACCGTTTTGATACAGGTAGCGATAGCCGTCGTACATCGGCTCTTGCGCGACCACCGCACGCAGCCCCTTCGGGGCCAGTGCCGTTCCCATAATCCCGGTGTTGCCATCGTAGGACTTGCCGTACATGCCCACAGCGCCGGTCGACCACGGCTGACTCGCTGCCCACTCCACCGCTGCGCGCACGTCGGCCTGCTCACCCGGCCCGTCATAATCCAGGCATCCCGTACTCCCTCCGAATCCTCGGAGGTCGACCATCACGTAGGTATACCCCTTGCGCATGAGGTCACCCTGGGTGACCAGATCGGAGAATCTGTCGTTCGGCTGTGCGGGCGGAAGGGGCTTATAGGTGAATCCGTCAAGCGCACCGGCGACGCCACCGGAGCCCGAATGATTGAAATACGGACTGACACTGAGGATTACGGGCGTCTTCGCGCTTGCGGACAGGTGCGCGGGCCGCAAGATGTCGGCGTGAAGGACGGTGCCGTCCTTCTCGGGGATGTAGGCCTGCGACCAATGCGCCCCCGGCGCCCAGGCGACATTCTCGGACTGCATTGGGGCCGCCTGGGCGGCTCCGGTCGGCACCACGAACCCTGCGGACACAGTCAGCGCGGCGATCGCCGCGACGAGCCACGAACGGCGACGATGCGCCGCCGTCACCGGACCTCCCCGAACCGTGCAGCGAGGAAAAGGATGAGCGATCGCAAAGGTTGCCGCACGGACGCAGTACTCCTAGGTGAGGTGGATGCCGGGCGCTCACATGAATGATTCGTGACGCTCAGACAAACCTCGCACGGCTAATGAAGATTGGCAGTGCGTCCACGCCGCTTGGGCAGCGATTCACCTCACAGCAGAGATGGGAGCGCAATCACGACGAGCAAGAGGAAGTGATCTGCGCGTCACGCGAGCTCGATGAGCTCCTGGTACTCGTCGCTCCAGTGGTCTTCGGTGCCGTCGGGCAGCAGAATCACGCGTTGCGGATCGAGCGCCGCCGCGGCACCGGGGTCGTGAGTAACGAGGACCACGGCGCCGGTGTAGCTGCGCAGGGCGTCGAGCACCTGCTCGCGCGAGATCGGGTCGAGGTTGTTGGTCGGCTCGTCGAGCAGCAGCACGTTGGCCGCCGACGACACGAGTCCTGCCAGCGACAGTCGCGTCTTCTCGCCACCGGACAGCGTGCCTGCGGGTTGGTCGAGCTGAGGTCCGGTGAACATGAAGGCACCGAGCAGGCTACGAAGATCCTGTTCGCCTGCGTCGGGCGCGGCGTGCCGAATGTTCTCCCACACCGTCGCCATGTCGTCGAGGGTGTCGTGCTCCTGCGCGAAGTAGCCGATCTTGAGTCCGTAGCCAGGCTCCAGCGAACCCGTATCCGACGCCTCGACACCGGCGAGCACCTTGAGCAGGGTGGTCTTACCCGCACCGTTGAGTCCGAGCACGACCACACGACTGCCCTTGTCGATCGCGAGGTCGACGCCGGTGAAGATCTCGAGCGAGCCGTAGGACTTGCTCAGTCCCGACGCCATCAGCGGAGTCTTGCCACACGCCGCAGGCTCCGGGAAGCGAATCCGGGCGGTGCGGTCGGCCACCTGCTCCTCGTCGAGGGAATCGATCATCCGATCGGCACGCTTGAGCATCTGTTGTGCCGCAGTGGCTTTCGTGGCCTTGGCGCCGAGCTTTGCAGCCTGTGCGCGCAGCGCGGACGCCTTCTTCTCCGCATTGGCGCGCTCACGCTTACGACGCTGCTCGTCGGTTGCGCGTGCGTCGAGGTAGCGCTTCCAGCCCATGTTGTAGACGTCGGCCTCGCCGCGGACGGCGTCGAGGAACCACACCTTGTTGACCACGTCGGCCAGCAGGTCGACGTCGTGGCTGATCACCACGAGTCCACCCTCGTGGTTCTGCAGGAAGCTGCGCAGCCAGGTGATCGAGTCGGCGTCGAGGTGGTTGGTCGGCTCGTCGAGGAGCAGCGTCGTCGCAGATTTGCCCGAACCGTCGGAGGCTGCGAACAGGATGCGGGCGAGCTCGATGCGACGGCGCTGTCCGCCCGAGAGCGTGCGCAGCGGCTGGCCGAGTACGCGATCGGGCAATCCGAGGCTGTTACAGATGCGCGCGGCCTCGGACTCGGCGACGTAGCCGCCGAGGTCGGAGAAGCGCTCTTCCAGACGCCCGTAGCGTGCGACAGCCTTGTCGCGCACCTTGTCGTCGGCGGCCTCGGCCATCAACGCCTGCTGCTTCTCCATCTGATGCATGATGTCGTCGAGGCCACGCGCCGACAGCACTCGATCGCGGGCGACGACGTCGAGGTCGCCTTCTTTGGGGTCCTGCGGCAGATAGCCGAGATCGCCGGTCCTGGTCACCGTCCCGGCGTAGGGTTCGGTCTCGCCCGCGAGAATGCGCAGCGAGGTCGTCTTACCTGCACCATTGCGGCCGACGAGGCCGATCCGGTCGCCGGGTTGAATACGCAGAGCTGAGCCGGGCGCCGACAGCAGGGTCCGAGCGCCCGCTCGAACTTCCAGGTCGGTCGCGGTGATCACGACGGTCCAGTCTACTGTGCGCCGGCCCGTGGTTTTTCCTCCCCGGGCGGCCGCGACTTCCTCACGTCGCTCGATACGGTGGCAGGGTGACCGAACGCACAGCTGAACCCACCGGAATGTTGCCGACACCCGATCTCACCGGGCGATCCGCACTCGTCACCGGCGCGAGCCGCGGCATTGGATTGGCCATCGCCACCGAACTCGCCCGTCGAGGCGCCACGGTGGTCATCACCGGCCGTAAACCCGAACCGCTGCAGCAGGCAGCCGAGTCGATCCGGACTGCGGTTGACGGGGCGAAGGTCGACATCTGTCCCGGCAACACCGGCGACGCCGCTCATCGGGCCGACGCCGTTGCGACCGTGGTGCGGCTCGGGGGCGGAATCGACATACTGGTCAACAACACGGGAATCAACCCGACGTATGGGCCGCTCGTCGACGCCGATCTCGACGCGGTACGCAAGATCTTCGACACGAACGTGGTCGCCGCCCTCGGGTTCGTGCAGGAGGCCTATCGGGCGGGCATGGCCGAATCAGGAGGAGCTGTGCTCAACATCGCCTCGGTCGCCGGAATCCGCTCCACCGGGGTCATCGCCGCCTACGGCGCGTCGAAAGCCGCGTTGATCCGCCTGACCGCGGAGCTCGCGTGGGAACTCGGACCCAAGCAGATCCGCGTCAACGCGATCGCGCCTGCCATCGTCAAGACGAAGTTCGCCGACGCACTCATCGCGGGCGACAACGAAGAGCGCGCGATTGCCGGCTATCCGCTGCGGCGACTCGGTAACCCGGAAGACATCGCGCAGGCTGCCGCCTTCCTCGTCAGCGACAACGCGTCGTGGATCACCGGTCAGACCTTGCAGGTCGACGGCGGACTGTTGGCCACCGGATCGATGTGACCGTGTCCCGTTCGGCGGTGGTCGTGGGTGGCGGTCCGGCGGGCAGAGGCCTGGCCCATCGCCTGCGCCACCACGGGGTGGATACCACTCTCGTCGATCCCCACCCGGACAGGGCGTGGCACGCCACCTATGCGGCATGGACCGACGAACTGCCGAACTGGTTGAGCGACAACGCCATAGCAGCGCAGACCGACGCCGTGCAGGTGTCTGCGCGGACCCGTCACCACATCGCGCGCGGATACACAGTTCTCGACAATGTCGCTCTCGCAACCGAATTGGACCTCGGCGGGATATCTCTCGTGACATCGGCAGCGACGTCGGTGTCCGCTGATCGGGTGGTGTGCGCTGACGGCTCGGTCGTGCAGGCCGATCAGATCATCGACTGTCGCGGTGCGCTGCCGCATGACGCCCCGTACCAAACCGCGTTCGGAATCGTCGTCGACGCGAAGGACGCGGCGGCGGTACTCGACGGCGCCGACACGCTACTGATGGAGTGGGCGAGTCCCCGCCGACTCGGTGCCGCAGGCTCACCACTTCCGTCGTTTCTCTACGCCGTGCCGCTCGCTGATGGGACTGTGCTGCTCGAAGAGACCTGTCTCGCAGGGCATCCCGCGCTGTCGATCCCAGAGCTCGAACATCGTCTCCGGGTGCGGTTGGGCGACCATGAGCCGACCGCGCTCCGCACCGAGGTGGTGAACTTCCCGCTCGTCGGCGCGTCGACGACGCCGTGGAGAGACTCGGTTTTCCGGTTCGGCGCGGCGGGCGGGATGAAGAATCCGACGACGGGCTACAGCGTCGCCACCTCGCTGGCCTGTGCCGACGACGTCGCGACCGCGATTGCGGACGGCGCCGACCCCGCAGCGGCCCTGTGGCCGACGTCGGCACGTTCGGTGCACGAACTCCGAATCCGCGGTCTGTCGGCGCTGCTGGATCTCTCGGCCGAGCAGACCCTCGACTTCTTCGACGCCTTCTTCACCATGCCGATCGACGCCCAACGCAGTTACCTCAGCGAGCGTGACAACCTCCCGGGCACACTCGAGGCGATGGGCCGCGTGGTGAAGGGCGTCGGTATGCGAACCGGGATGGCCATCGCGCGCGGTGCGGCGACCGGCCACAGCTGGTCCGACGTCTGAGCTGTCAGTCGAGCGGTGCCGTCAGGTACTGCTGAATCGTCGCTCCGACGCTGTTCACCAGGACCTGCGCGGGAATGTCTGTGGTCAGTGGAAGCTCGAGAACCTTGCGGCTCAACGCCAAACCGAGGACCTGACCGGCAATCAAACCCGTGCGTGTCGGCGCCTCGTCCTCATCGGAAACCACGGCAGTAACCATGGGCAGCATATGCGCCTCGACGATCTCCACCACCCGATCCCGCGCCACCGGGTCCGTCATTGCACTGCGGAGCAACACGCTGAGCAGATCGCTCGAAGCACCGTCGTCCCAGATGCGCAGGAAGTGTTCGACAACTGCTCGACCGCGTTGCTCTTCGGGCAACACCGATAGGTCCGGGACCTCGACGTCGACGGTGGTCGCGGCGGTGAACAGGCCCCGCTTGTCGCCGAAATAACGAATCACCATGGACGGGTCTATGTCTGCATCCTGCGCGATGGCCCGCACGGTGGCACCGGCAAATCCGCTGCGCGCGAAGTGTTCTTGTGCCGAGGCGAGAATCGCGGCACGGGAGCGCTGCGCTCGCTCCTTCTTGGTCGGCCGCTCCCTGTTGGTCGCCGTCGGGGGTTGCATGATCCCCAGTCTAGCGAGTTATGATCAACACGTGTTGGCCAACAGGTGTTGACCAGCTCTCGCACAGATCCTCACACCATCAAGGAGAAGGTCATGTTGCCCGAGAACATCGACGTGCTGATCGTGGGCGGAGGCCCGACCGGACTTGTCGCCTCGACAGTCCTGACACGCGCGGGACGCGACGTACTCACCCTCGACGAACAACCCGAAGGGCACAACGCCTCCCGGGCCGCGGCCATTCAGGCACGGACAATGGAGATCCTGCAGGAGCTCGGCGTCGCCGACACTCTCGTGGACGAGGGCGTCGTGGTCCCCTACTTCACGTTCCGCAACCGCGAGAAGCTGCTCAACGGACTGCGATTCGCCGATCTCGACACGCGGTATCCGCACGTGACCACGATCCAGCAGTGGCGGACCGAAGAAGTACTCACCGAGAACCTGCACCGACTCGGTGGTCACATCACCCGCGGATACAGGGTCACCGGACTCGACGAGACAGCGTCCGGCATCGACGTCCATGTCGATGGACCTGACGGCCTCGAGACCGTACGAGCCCGGTTCGTCGTCGGAGCCGACGGCACGCATTCGGTGGTCCGCGAATCGGCTGGCATCGAGTTCGTCGGAGGCGACTATCCACAGTCTTTCGTACTCGCCGACGCCGAGTTCGACGAGTGGCCGCTGCGCTTCGACGAGGTGCAGAACTTCTTCTCCCCCAACGGAATCGTCGTGAGTGGTCCTTTGCCCGAGGGCCGCCGTAGGGTGCTGTTCACGTGGCCGGAGGAGGTCGACGACGTCGACGTTGCCCTCGTGCAGAACGTGCTCGACACTCGCGGTCCACGGGGAGCGAGAGTCTCGCGCATCGCTTGGGGATCCCAATTCCACGTTCATCACCGCATCGCCGAGCACTTCCGGAAGGGCCACATCTTCCTCGCGGGTGACGCCGCACATGTGCACAGCCCTGCCGGCGGACAGGGCATGAACCTCGGCATCCAGGATGCCTACGAACTCGGCCTGGTGCTCGCGGCAGCGCTCTCGCCCACTCCCACAGTGCATCTCGACACGTACGAACACCGGAGGCGTCCGATCGCTGCGTCGACCGTGCTGCTGACCAACCTGATGACGACCGCATCGGTTGCCGAGAATCCGGTGGCGATGAAGATCCGAGACCTCGCCATGAATGCGATCGGGCATCTGCCACCCGCCCGAAAGCAGATGGCGTTGCACATGGCAGAGCTCGTGGCGTGATCATGGCGACGACACTCACCGGACTGCACCACCTCAAGTTCCCGGTCACCAACCTCGAGCTGAGTATCGACTGGTACACAAGGGTTTTCGACGCCACCCACATCACGAGATTCGACCATTACGATAGGACCGGTCATCGCTACGCCGTCGTGATCTCGATTCCCGGTATCGCGGAACTAATCGAACTGCGACTTGATCCCGCTGCGGCGCAGGGAATCGCGGGCTTCGATCCGGTCACCTTCGGCGTGGTCGACAATGCCGCGCTGCAGCAATGGATCGAACACCTCGACCGACTCGGAGTGCCGCACAGCCCACCGATCACCGGCTACATCGGGCAGGTCGTTCGCCTCTCCACACCGGATGGCATGACGATTCAGATCTACACGGATCCGGCAGACGGATTCGAGTCGGCCATGTTCGACCGCTCCATCATCGTGCAGCCGGTCGCCGGGCACCGAATCACCGACTCCCCCGCCTGAGCGACCGCCACTGCTCGACGATCTCGTCAACGTCGACGACGTGGGCAGTGACGACCGACGGCAGCCCCGCCCGCGTGGTCAGATGTGCTTCGCGCACACGGCGATTGAAGTCGGCCAGGATCTCGCGCACTGCTGATTCGTCGGCGATGTCGGCCAGGGAATCGGGAAAGCCTTGCGCCTCCTTGCGGAGTTGCAGCGAAGCGGGCAGCAGGGCCGTCGAATCGAGTCCTTCGTCGCGGATCTTGCGCTTGACCCACCAGTCGGGGTCGTCGGTATCGGAGAGGTCGAGCGGCTTGCCCATGCCCGGCAGGTTGTCGAACTCGCCGCGCTCGGTGGCCTCGCGGATCATCTTCTCCACGCGCGTTTCGTACGTGGGCGGCTTCCAGCGGCGGACACGACGAAACCGTCCTTCGGGTTCGTCCATATGTCCAGTCACCGTGTCCCCGCGTCTCCGTGTCTCCGACGGCTCAGACAGTGAATCCCAACGCGCGCAGCTGCTCGCGGCCGTCGTCGGTGATCTTGTCGGGGCCCCACGGCGGCAGCCACACCCAGTTGATCTCCAACTCGGTGCACAAGCCGCTGCCGATGAGCGCTGCGCGTGACTGGTCCTCGATGACGTCGGTCAGCGGACACGCCGCCGACGTCAGTGTCATGTCGATCTTGGCGACGGCGTCGTCGGTGATCTCGATGCCGTAGACGAGTCCGAGATCGACGACGTTGATACCGAGCTCCGGGTCGACGACGTCGCGCATCGCCTCCTCGACGTCCTCGAGTTGGGGCAGCGAGGTGCTCGGTGCACTCACGGGTGACTGAGCTGCGGGTGTCTGAGCTGCGGGGGTCTCGACCGGGGGCGTCTCGACTGCCGGAGTCTCTGCCAAAGGCTGTTCGGTCATGGGGCTTCCACCTGTTCTGATTCACGTTCTTCCACCGACTGCGCCAGGGCGTCCTTGAACGCCATCCAGCCCAGCAGTGCACATTTGACGCGTGCCGGATACTTGCTCACTCCGGCAAACGCGATGCCGTCGCCGATGACGTCTTCGTCGCCCTCGTCGGAGCCGCGGGAGGTCATCATCGCGTTGAACGATGCGACCGTCGCCAAGGCGTCGTCGACGCTGGCGCCCTCGAGCTGGTCGAACAGCACCGATGTCGACGCCTGCGAGATCGAGCAACCCTGCCCGTCGTAGGAGATGTCGGTGACGGTATTGCCGTCGTCGGAGAGCGCGACGCGCAGGGTCACCTCGTCACCACACGTCGGGTTGACGTGATGGACCTCGGCGCCGAACGGCTCGCGCAGCCCGCGCCCGTGCGGGTGCTTGTAGTGATCGAAGATCACGTCCTGATACATCTGCTCCATACGCATGTCAGGCGACTCCGAAGAACTTCTGCGCCTTGACGATTGCCGCGGCGAGAGCGTCGACCTCGTCATGCGTGTTGTAGACCGCGAACGACGCACGGGCCGTCGCCGCAACATCGAAACGTCGGTGCAGCGGCCATGCGCAATGATGTCCGACGCGGATCGCGACACCCTCGTCGTCGAGGATCTGCCCGAGGTCGTGTGCGTGAATGCCGTCGACGACGAACGAGACTGCACCACCGCGGTTTTCGGTCGTCGTGGGTCCGACGATGCGCAGTCCCTCGATCTCTCCGAGCGAATGCAGTGCGTGCTCGACGAGCGAATGCTCATGCGCGGCAACAGCATCCATCCCGATTGCCGACAGATAGTCGACGGCCGCACCCAATCCGACGACCTGCGAGGTCATCGGCACGCCTGCTTCGAACCGCTGAGGCGGATCGGCGTAGGTGGTTGCCTCCATCGTGACGGTCTCGATCATCGATCCGCCGGTGATGAACGGAGGCAGCGCAGCAAGAAGCTCTGCCTTGCCGTACAGCACACCGACACCCGACGGTCCGAGCATCTTGTGCCCGGAGAACGCCGCGAAATCGACGTCGAGCGCACGGAAATCGACTGGCATGTGCGGAACCGACTGGCAGGCGTCGAGCACGACGAGCGCACCGACAGCACGAGCTCGGCGAACCAACTCGTCGACGTCGGCCACGGCACCGGTCACGTTGGACTGGTGCGTGAACGCGACGACCTTCACGGTGTCGTCGAGCTCGAGTGAATCGAGGTCGATGCGGCCGTCGTCGGTCACGCCGTACCAGCGCAGGGTCGCGCCGGTACGTCGGCATAGCTCCTGCCACGGAACGAGATTCGCGTGATGCTCGAGTTCGGTGATGACGACTGTGTCGCCCTCGCCGAGTTGTCGACCACCGAACAGCGGTGCGCTGCGGTCGTCGCCGAGCGTGTAGGTGACCAGGTTCAGCGACTCGGTCGCGTTCTTGGTGAACACCGTCTCGGGTGCGGTGACACCCACGAAGGCGGCGATCTTCTCGCGGGCGCCCTCGTAGTCGTCGGTGGCCTCCTCTGCGAGCTGATGCGCGCCACGATGCACCGCGGCGTTGTGGGTCGTCAGGAACTCACGCTCGGCATCGAGCACCTGGACCGGACGCTGCGAGGTCGCACCGGAATCGAGGTAGACCAACGGCTTTCCGTCGCGCACCGTGCGGGACAGAATCGGGAAATCGGCACGGATGGCGTCGACGTCGAGCGTCGAAGCCTTGTCGGCCACGGTCTCCGTCGACATGGCTCAGCCCGCCGCAGCAGCCGTCGTGAAGCGGACGTAACCGTTCTCTTCGAGCTCGTCGGCCAGCTCGGGCCCACCGGATTCGACGACCCGACCGTTGACGAACACGTGCACGAAGTCCGGCTTGATGTAGCGCAGGATTCGCGTGTAGTGCGTGATCAGCAGGATGCCGCCGTTTTCCTCGGCCTTGTACGTGTTCACGCCCTCGCTGACGACGCGCAGAGCGTCGACGTCGAGGCCGGAGTCGGTCTCGTCGAGGATTGCGAACTTCGGCTTGAGCAGGTCTAGCTGCAGGATCTCGTGACGCTTCTTCTCGCCACCGGAGAAGCCCTCGTTGACCGAGCGCTCGGCGAACGACGGATCGATCTCGAGTGCGGTCATCGCCTCCTTGGTCTCCTTGACCCAGTGGCGCAGCTTGGGAGCCTCGCCACGGACGGCGGTCGCCGCGGTGCGCAGGAAGTTCGACATCGAGACGCCGGGAACCTCGACGGGGTACTGCATCGCGAGGAACAGACCTGCGCGGGCGCGCTCGTCGACGCTCATCTCCAGCACGTCCTCGCCGTCGAGGGTGATGGTGCCGCTGGTGACCTTGTACTTCGGGTGGCCTGCGATCGCGTAGGAGAGCGTCGACTTGCCGGAGCCGTTGGGGCCCATCAGTGCGTGGGTCTCCCCCGACTTCACCGTCAGGTCGACGCCTTTGAGGATGTGGATCGGCTCGGCGTCGGTGTCGGACTGCGCGACGTCGACGTGCAGGTCACGGATTTCGAGTGTGCTCATGTGGCTTTCTTTCTGGGGCTGGGTGATCTCGACAAGCTCGATCAGCGGGTTCGGGGCTCGATCGGCGGGTTCGGTGATCTCGACAAGCTCGATCAGCGGGTTCGGTCTCGATCAGCGGGTTCGGTCTCGATCAGCGGGTTCGGTCTCGATCGGCGGGTTCGGTCTCGATCAGCGGGTTGAAGCTCGATCAGCGGTCCACGCGCGATCAGGCGCCGGAGATCTCGAGTTCGTGTTCGATGGCGGCGGAGAGACGTTCGCGCAGTTCGGGCACCGTGATCTTGGCGATGACCTCGCCGAAGAATCCACGGATGACGAGGCGTCGGGCCTGGTCTTCCGGGATGCCGCGGGCCTGCAGGTAGAACAGCTGCTCGTCGTCGAATCGGCCGGTGGCGCTGGCGTGGCCTGCGCCGACGATCTCGCCGGTCTCGATCTCGAGGTTCGGCACCGAGTCGGCACGCGCGTTGTCGGTGAGCAGCAGGTTGCGGTTGAGCTCGAACGTGTCGGTGCCCTCGGCTTCCGGACGGATCAGCACGTCGCCGATCCAGACCGTGTGCGCCTCACGACTGCGGTCGCCGGACGGATCTCCTTGCAGCGCACCCTTGTACACCACGTTGGAGCGGCAGTTCGGCTGGTTGTGGTCGATGAGGAGTCGCTGTTCGAGATGCTGTCCGGCATCGGCGAAGTACAGACCCCAGAGTTCGACGTCGCCGCCCGGCGCCGCGTAGCGGACCAGCGGTGAGAGGCGGACGAGGTCGCCGCCGAGGCTGATCGCGAAGTGACGCAGCACGGCATCGCGACCCACCTTGATGTGGTGCGTTGCGACATGCACGGCGTCGTCGGCCCAGTCGTGGACGTTGACGACGGTCAACGCTGCCTGGTCGTCGACGATGAATTCGACGTTCTCCGCGTAGGTTCCGCTGCCCTTCTGGTCGAGGACGACGACCGCACGCGCGAAGGGCTCGAGGCGGATCTGCACGTGACCGAACGCCGTCTTGTCGACGCCGGGGCCCTCGAGTGTGATCACGATCGGCTCGCCGACCTCGACCTCGCGGGCGACGGTGATGACCGTAGCCTCGGTGAACGACGAATACGCCTGCGCCGCAATGCGATCGAACGGCACTCCACCCTGACCGAGTCGCTTGTCGTCGCGTCCGACGGTCTCGACGGTGACGCCGTCACCTGCGCCGGTGACCGAGACAGTTGCCTGTCCGTCGGCCGTCGCGCTGCCGTCGTGCAGACCGCGCAAGCGTCGGAACGGGGTGAATCGCCACGCCTCTTCACGTGAGCTGGGAACCTCGAACGCCTCGACGTCGAATGAGGTGAACAACTCACCCTTGTTGACGGGCGCGACTGTGCTGCCCGGAACCGAGACCGGGATTGTCGGATCAGCCATCAGCCGACGGCTCCTTCCATCTGGAGTTCGATGAGGCGGTTGAGTTCGAGCGCGTACTCCATCGGGAGTTCCTTCGCGATGGGCTCGACGAATCCGCGCACGACCATGGCCATCGCCTCGTCCTCGGTCAGTCCGCGACTCATCAGGTAGAAGAGCTGATCGTCGCTGACCTTGGAGACGGTGGCCTCGTGACCCATCGTGACGTCGTCCTCGCGGATGTCGACGTACGGGTAGGTGTCGCTACGACTGATGGTGTCGACGAGCAGTGCGTCGCACTTCACCGTCGAACGGCTGCCGTGCGCACCGTTGTTGACCTTGATCAGACCGCGGTACGACGCTCGTCCGCCGCCGCGTGCCACCGACTTGGAGACGATGTTGCTCGAGGTGTGCGGCGCGAGGTGGACCATCTTCGATCCGGTGTCCTGATGCTGACCCTCACCGGCGAATGCGACGGAGAGCACCTCGCCCTTGGCGTACTCGCCCGTCAGCCAGACTGCCGGGTACTTCATCGTGACCTTCGAGCCGATGTTGCCGTCGATCCACTCCATCGTGGCGCCCGCCTCGGCCTTGGCACGCTTGGTGACCAGGTTGTAGACGTTGTTCGACCAGTTCTGGATGGTGGTGTAGCGGCAGCGTCCACCCTTCTTCACGATGATCTCGACGACGGCGGAGTGCAGTGAGTCGGTCTTGTAGATCGGTGCGGTGCAGCCCTCGACGTAGTGCACGTAGGCACCCTCGTCGACGATGATCAGCGTGCGCTCGAACTGGCCCATGTTCTCGGTGTTGATCCGGAAGTAGGCCTGCAGCGGGATGTCGACGTGCACGCCCGGGGGCACGTAGATGAACGAACCGCCCGACCAGACCGCGGTGTTCAGCGCGGAGAACTTGTTGTCGCCCGCCGGGATGACCGATCCGAAGTACTCGCGGAAGAGCTCGGGATGCTCCTTGAGACCGGTGTCGGTGTCGAGGAAGATCACGCCCTGCTGCTCGAGGTCCTCACGGATCTGGTGATAGACCACCTCGGACTCGTACTGCGCCGCGACGCCTGCGACGAGACGCTGCTTCTCGGCTTCGGGGATGCCGAGCCTGTCGTAGGTGTTCTTGATGTCTTCGGGCAGGTCGTCCCAGGAAGCGGCCTGCTTCTCGGTCGAGCGCACGAAGTACTTGATGTTGTCGAAGTCGATGCCGTCGAGCTCGGCACCCCAGTGCGGCATGGGCTTGCGGTCGAAGATGCGCAGCGCCTTGAGGCGGTTCTCGAGCATCCAGTCCGGTTCGCTCTTTTTCGACGAGATGTCGGCGACCACGGCGTCTGAGAGTCCACGCTGCGCGCTCGCTCCTGCGACGTCGGAATCGGCCCACCCGTATCCGTACGTGCCGAGTGAGGCGATGGTCTCCTCTTGGGTCAATGGAGCCTGTCCATCTGTAACTGTCATCGCTGGGCCTTTCGACTCGTCTGCTTCGGGTCGGCGACGGCGTCATTGCCGGGCTGGTTGTCGCCGATCATCAGGGGGACATGCGTTGTACACGCGCAATCGCCGTTGGCGATCGTCGCGAGACGTTGTACGTGCGTACCGAGAAGCTCGGTGAACGCCGCGGTTTCTGCCTCACAGAGTTCGGGGAACTCAGCCGCGACATGTGCCACGGGGCAGTGATGTTGGCAAATCTGGACGCCGGAGCCGACCAATCTGGTGTTGGCGGCGTAACCGGCGCTGGTGAGAGCGTCGGCGATCTCTTCGACGGTGTCGGCGACCGAGCCGGACTCCGCTACGGGACGTACCCCGTCGACGATGCCCTCGATCCGGTCACGTGCGAACTCGCCGATCGCTTCCTCACCGGCGATCTCGCGGAGCTTGCGCATGGCTGCCCCGGCGAGGTCGTCGTATGCGTGTTGAAGCTTTCCGCGACCGGTCGCCGTCAATTGGAACCACTTCGCAGGCCTGCCCCGACCGCGCTCACCGCCCCGGCCGAAACCGGGCGAGGCGTGTTCGGCATCACCGGCATCGACGAGCGCGTCGAGATGACGACGCACGCCTGCTGGACTGATACCCAACCGCTCGGCGATCTCTCCCGCGGTCAGTGGCCCGTCTTCGACGAGCAGCGACACCACGGCAGCACGCGTCTGCCCGTCGGCGTGCATGGCTCCTGGATCGGCGACCACACCGGGACGGGCGCTGTCGGCAGACAGCACTGCATCACTCCGCATGGTTTTCACAACGCCAGTGTGACGTAATTACTTCCCCGCTTCCAGCAAGGGTGACCTAAGCGGTGACTCGGGTGCGGCGTCGGAAGGACACGACGAGGCAACCATTACAGTCGTCTCGTGTCAGAAACCAGTGTCCTGCGTCGTGCTGCGACGTACCTCGGGCTGAAGTCTGCGCGAGAAGCCGACACGGATTCGGACACGACGGGCGACTACGGCCGGTCGGTGGCAACACTGCACGAGACCGAGCAGGAAGTCGGCCCACTCAACGCGGAGGAAAATCGGCGACTCTTCCGGATCAAGATCTTCGGAGCCACCGGTTCGGTGCTCCTGCTGATCGGTTCGCTGGGTACCGGTCAGATCCCCGTGCTGCAGAACCCCGTCGCGGGGATGCGCCTCCTGTCGCTGCCGTCCCGGATGTGGAGCACGGCGCTGACGATGTCGATCGGCGGAACGCTGATGCTCGTCGTCGCGTGGCTGATGATCGGACGCTTCGCGGTCGGCCGGTTCAGCGTCGAGGTGCTGGAGGGTCGAAGCCCGCAGCGGCGCATGACCCGACGCCAGGCCGACTGCACGCTGCTGCTCTGGATCGCCCCGATCCTCGTCGCTCCACCCCTGCTCAGCAAGGACATCTACTCCTATCTGGCACAGAGCGCCATCGCCGAACGCGGCATGGATCCGTACTCGGTGAGTCCTGTTCGCGGACTCGGCGTCGACGACGTCCTCACGCGATCCGTACCCAATCTCTGGCGTGACACCCCCGCGCCGTATGGTCCGTTCTTCATCTGGATCGGTGAGGGCATCACCAAGATCACCGGCGACAACATCACCGCGGCGATCTTCCTGCATCGACTCGTGGCATTGCTCGGGGTTGGCTTGATCGTCTGGGCGCTGCCCCGCCTCGCACGGCGCTGCGGGGTGTCGGGAGTTGCCGCGCTGTGGCTCGGCGCGATGAATCCGCTCGTGATCCTGCACCTCGTCGGAGGCATCCACAACGAGGCGCTCATGCTCGGCCTGATGCTCGTCGGACTGGAGCTGTGTTTCGCGGGGATCTACAGCAGCGGGAGGCTGCGAGGCTCCGGATTCTGGCCGACCCAGGCGGGTTGGTTGCTCATCGCGGGCACGGCGGTGATCGCGGCGTCGTCCATGGTGAAAGTCACATCGATGCTCGCCCTCGGATTCGTCGGCGTCGCCCTCGCGAGACGGTGGGGCGCCACGCTGCCCGCACTTCGTCATGCTCCGGTGAGTACCTGGTGGTCGCGGTCGCGGGATTCGGTGCGCGCTCTCGCGGCGTCTGCAGCCTTCCTCTTCGTGATTCTCGCCATAGTCGTCGTGGGTATCTGTGCCGGCACAGGACTCGGTTTCGGGTGGACGACGACGCTGTCGACGGGCGAGATCGTCCGATCCTGGATGTCGATGCCGACGTTGATGTCGGTGAGTACCGGCAGAGTCGGCGTGTGGCTCGGTCTCGGTGATCAGACGCAGGCCATCCTCGACGTCGCGCGCCCGATCGGGCAGCTCATCGCCGCGATTTTCGTCGTCCGCTGGATGCTGGCGACGCTCGCCGGACGACTCCACCCGCTCGGCGGGCTCGGCATCGCGATGGCCACCGTCGTCTTGTTCTTCCCGTTCGTGCAGGCCTGGTACCTGCTGTGGGCCGTCATTCCCCTCGCCGCGTGGGCGACCGGTCCATGGTTCCGCGTATTGAGCATCGCGGCGTCGGCGATCATCGCGATCGTGGTCATGCCGACAAGTTCCAACACGAGCGGCGTCGTGCTCGCGCAGGGCCTGCTCGCCGGTGTGATCATGGTCGCGATACTGACGGCGCTGTTCTTCGAGGATCTGCCGTTCACCCGGCACAGACGCAGCCGCTCGACGTCGAACACCGACGCGTGACGACGTCGGGCACGGGGGCGTCGGGAGCAGCACCGTTTTCTCTCCAGCACCCCTCACCGCATAGTCTTGGCGTGTGCGCAGCACGGCTTCACCTTCACCATCGCCGGCAGACGATCCGATGACCGATCGTCGCTCTCGCGGATCCGTCTCGACGGGCTCGACGACAAAACCCGACGCCGCGGTGCGCGTTCGCGGACTGGTGAAACGCTACGACGACCGGGCCGCCGTCGATGGGCTCGACCTCGATCTGGAGTCCGGAACCGTCCTCGCGCTCCTCGGCCCCAACGGAGCGGGCAAGACCACGACGGTGGAGATCTGTGAGGGGTTCCTGCACGCCGATGAGGGCAGCGTGTCGGTGCTCGGCCTCGACCCCTGGCGCGACAACGACAGACTCCGCACGCGGATCGGCGTCATGCTGCAGGGTGGCGGCGCCTATCCCGGTGCTCGCGCCGAGGAAATGCTGCGGCTGTGCGCCGCGTACTCAGCCGACCCCATCGATCCCGATTGGCTGCTCGACGCTCTCGGTCTCGAATCGGCCGCGCGTACCCCGTTCCGACGCCTCTCCGGTGGTCAGCAGCAGCGGCTCTCGCTCGCGTGTGCCATCGTCGGCCGACCCGAACTGGTCTTCCTCGACGAACCCACCGCAGGACTCGACGCCCAGGCACGCCTGGTGGTCTGGGAGATCATCGACCGTCTGCGCGGAGACGGCGTCTCGGTGTTGCTCACCACCCACCTCATGGACGAAGCAGAAGAACTCGCCGACCAGGTCGTGATCATCGACCACGGCAAGGTCGTGGCGAACGGCACCCCGGCGGAGCTGACGAGTCGCGGGGCCGAGAACGAACTGCGGTTCACCGCACCGCGCGGGCTCGACCTGACGATGCTCGAACTCGCGCTGCCCGAGGACTATCGCTGTACCGAACCACTGCCGGGCAATTACCTGGTCAGCGGCGACGTGACACCACAGGTGTTGGCGACGGTGACCGCGTGGTGCGCCAAGATCAACGTTCTCGCCACCGATCTGCGCGTCGAGACCCGCAGCCTCGAGGACGTCTTCCTCGACCTCACCGGACGGGAGTTACGTCGATGACCGCCGCACGCACACGGTCGACGTCGCAGTTCCCGCCGGGAACCTTCGCCCCGCACCCGCAACCCGCGTCGCTTCCCGCGATGCTCGCCGCGCAGACGCGGCTCGAGTTGACCCTGCTGCTGCGCAACGGCGAGCAGTTGCTGCTGACGATGTTCATCCCGATCACCCTGCTGATCGGATTGTGTCTGCTACCCCTCGACACCGACCTCGGCACGACCAACGCCGAACGCGCGGCGACCTTCGTGCCAGCCATCCTGACCGTCGCGGTCATGTCGACCGCATTCACCGGACAGGCCATCGCCGTCGGGTTCGACCGACGGTACGGCGCACTGAAAAGGCTTGGGGCGACGCCGATTCCGCGGTGGGGCATCATCGCGGGCAAAGCGATGGCAGTCGTCATCGTCGTCATCGCACAGGCGATCCTGCTCGGATTGATCGGCGTCGCATTCGGATGGCGTCCCGAACCCGTCGGCCTGCTGATCGGCGCGCTGATCATCGCGCTGGGCACGGCTGCGTTCTCCGCTCTCGGATTGCTGCTCGGCGGAACACTCAAGGCAGAGATCGTCCTGGCGCTGGCCAATCTTCTGTGGTTCGCGATGCTGGGCATCGGCAGCCTCGTCGTGATGTCGTCGCGTGTACCCGACTCGGTCTGGTGGGTGGCTCGCGTGGTGCCATCCGGCGCGTTGACCGAAGCGCTGCAACAAGCTGCCGATGGGCGTGTCGACGTCTTCGGCGTAGTGGTTTTGCTGGCCTGGGCCGCCATCGGCTCTGCGCTGGCGGTGAGGTGGTTCCGATTCCAATGACGACGTCAGATACGCGTACCGAGCGCTCCCCCGAATCCCCAGATGCCGCATCGCAGGACACCACGACCCGGCGTCGTGGCCTGTTCGGCCGCGTCCCCGGATTCGCAGACCCGACGGCGCGTTCGGTCTATGGCTGGGCCATCGCACAGTTGGTCGTCAATGTCGGCATCGTCGTCACCGGCGGCGCGGTACGCCTCACCGGTTCCGGTCTCGGCTGCCCGACGTGGCCCCAGTGCACCGACGGTTCCTTCGTTCCACATCAGGCGCTGGGGATGCACGGAGCCATCGAGTTCGGCAACCGGATGCTCACCTGGGTCCTGGTCGTCGTGGCCATCGGGACGTGGCTCGCGGTGTTCCGTCGACGCGGCTCGACGCGCGGCGACCGCTGGCTGGCAACACTCATCGCGCTCGGCATCCCGTTCCAGGCAGTCATCGGCGGCATCTCGGTGCTCACCGATCTGAATCCGTGGGTCGTCTCGCTGCACTTCGTCTTGTCGATGGCGTTGGTGTCGTTGGCAACCGTTCTGGTGTTCCGGACCTCGCCGCACGAGCGTGACAAGACGACGAACATCGTGGCGGCCCGCCTCGGCAGCGCCCTGTCGTGGCTGATTTATGTCCTCACCTGGGCGACCATCTACGTAGGGACCGTCGTCACGGGATCGGGCCCTCACGCGGGTGACGCCGACGCGCCGCGCAACGGACTCGACCCGGGCGCGATGACGCAGCTGCACGCCGACTTCGTGTTCGTGCTGGTGGGTCTGGCGTTGGCGGTGGCCGTCACCGCACGGGTTCTCCAACTGCCGCAGACCCGTGCCGCGCTCATCTACGTCGGGCTGCTTGCACTGCAGGGCGTGATCGGCGGCATCCAGTACGCCACCTACCTTCCGATGGCGTTGGTCATCGCGCACATGCTCGGTAGCGCGCTGCTGATGATCGGCGCCACGTGGCTCGTGCTGTGGTTCGGCAGTGATCAGCGAGCGGACAGTGCTCAACTATCGGGCGGGGATCAAACCGACCAGGTCGGCCAGCGCGAACGCGGCGACGCACCCGTCAACTGATCGGGACCGCCCCGCCGAACCGTCAGATGATCGCGCTGTTGCGCGCCTTGGGGAAGTGCTCGGAGTGGGCAACCCAGCCGGCCATCTTGCGATAGTGCTCGGGCGACACGGTCGCCTTCGACGTCAGTTCCCGATCCCACTCCCCGATTTCAAGGCCGGGCACGGCGTCGACGACGGCATGCGCGGTCGCGACGTCGTCGACGACCCGGTCGCCGAGGTATCCGTTGGACTCCCCGACGAGCGTGATGCGCACCCCGGCGGTGCCGATGGGCTGCAGGACGGCTTTCGCGGCCCCACCTTCGGTGGCGACGAACTTCTTGATCGACGCGACGACCGCGGCAGGCGCCTTAACCGGCGCTGCCGAGCTCTCGACGCTGTCACTCTCGGCGGTTTCGGTGTTCTGCTCGTCGCTCATGGTCTGTAGAGCATACCGACCGGCGGCCGGTGGCCCATCCGAGGTGTGCGGCAGCCGCAGACTTGGCAGAGTTGTCATCTATGAACTCGCCCGCGCAGGAGCGCGAAATCCTCACCTGGGAACTCAACGGCGTCGCCTGCCGCGAGCTTGCTCAGACGGTCGCCGACGACGGCTACGTCCCCGACATCATCATCGGGATAGCCCGCGGCGGTCTCATCCCCGCCGGAGCAATGGCATATGCCCTCGACTGCAAGCTGATGCTCTCGCTCAACGTCGAGTTCTACACCGGCATCGGTGAGACGCTGTCCGAGCCCGTGATGCTCCCCTCGCTGCTCGAGAGCAGCGGCCTGCACGATCAGCGGGTGCTGGTCGTCGACGACGTCGCAGACACCGGAAAGACGCTCAAACTTGTCGACGACTTCTGCGAGCAGCAGGGTCGCGTCGCCGAGGTCCGCAATGCGGTGATCTACCAGAAGCCGCACACCATCACGACTCCCGACTATTGCTGGCGCACCACGGACAAGTGGATCAACTTCCCGTGGTCGGTCGACCCGCCGGTCGTCGGCACGCGGAACTCCAGCAGCGAATCAAACCCCTAGCGCGGCGTTCGGTACCGGCGACGGCCAGAATTCGGCGCCGTGTAGAAACGACTCATGCGCGCAATTCAGGTGACACATCATGGCGGTCCCGAGGTGCTCAACTACGGGACGGTCGACGACCCCATCCCCGCTCCCGACGAGGTGATCGCGCGGACCAGCGCGATCGGGGTCAACTTCATCGATACCTATCTACGACGCGGCATGTACCCGTCGACCCCGCCCTACGTCCCGGGCACCGAGGGTGCGGGAGAGATTATCGCGGTCGGCAGCGAGGTCACCGACCTCGAGCCGGGCCAACGAATCGCGTGGGTCGACGCGCCCGGTTCGTACGCCGAACTCGTCGCGGTGCGCGCCGCCCGCGCGATCCCGGTCCCCGACGGCGTTCCCGACGTCGTTGCAGGCTCGACGATGCTGCGCGGCCTCACCGCCCACTATCTGCTCGACGGCAGCGCACACCCGGTTTCCGGTGACACGATCCTGCTCCACGCGGGCGCCGGCGGCGTCGGCCTGATCCTGACGCAGCTCGCCAAGCGTCGCGGCATCACGGTGATCACCACGGTGTCGACAGACGAGAAGGCAGCGTTGTCGACGCAGGCAGGCGCCGACCACGTCCTGCGATACGGTGACGACCTCGTCGGACAGGTCCGTGAACTCACCGACGGCAAGGGCGTGCCGGTGGTGTACGACGGCGTCGGAGCCGACACCTTCGAACAGTCACTGGCCTCGACCGCGGTGCGCGGGATCGTCGTCGTGTTCGGGGCGGCGAGCGGACCTGTCCCGCCGTTCGATATCCAGCGGCTCAACCCGGCGGGCTCACTGTCGGTGACGCGCCCGACGCTCGGCCATTTCATCGCGAACACGGACGAATTGCGGTGGCGTTCGGGTGAATATTTCGACGCCGTTCTCGACGGCCTCGATGCCCGAGTCGGCCAGGAATATCGCCTTGCCGACGCCGCGCAGGCCCAAACCGACCTGGAGAACCGGATCACCACGGGAGCAACCGCACTCATTCCGTGAGGCGGTCACGAAACCTGCGGCCACTCGTCAGAAGTAGCTGGCGATGGTCGGCAGGTTGACGACGGCGTCGATGGCGAGTCCGCAGAACAGCGCCGCGAGGTATTCGTTCGACTGCAGGAACACCTTCAACGGTGCCACCTCGACGCCGCGTCGAGTGTCGCGGTAGAGCTTGTGCACACGGTTGAGGAACCACACGCCTGCCAACACCGCGACGCCGGCGTAGATCCAGCTCGCAGCTCCGATGAGCAGGAACGAGCAGATCACGGTGAGCCACGTGTAGATGAAGATCTGGCGGGTGACGTGCTCCTCGGTGGCGATCACCGGCAGCATCGGCACGCCTGCGGCCTTGTAATCCTCGCGGTAGCGCATCGCCAGTGCCCAGGTATGCGGCGGCGTCCAGAAGAAGATCACACCGAACAGCACGATCGGCTGCCAACTGAGCGAACCCGTGACCGCCGCCCAGCCGACCAGCGTCGGCATGCATCCGGCTGCACCGCCCCACACCACGTTCTGCCAGGTGCGGCGCTTGAGGATCAGGGTGTAGACCCCGACGTAGAAGATGATCGTGGCGGATACGAGAAGCGCACTCAGAAGGTTCGCCGACCACCACAGGACAGCGAACGACGCCACCCAGAGCAGCAATCCGAAGATCAACGCATTGGTTCTCGTCACCGCGTGACGGGCGAGCGGACGCTTGGCGGTGCGTCGCATCTTCTTGTCGATGTCGGCGTCGACGACCATGTTGAGCGTATTGGCGCTCGCCGCACCCAACCAACCACCGAGCAGCGTGAACGCGATGATTCTGAGGTCGACGTGTCCACGATCTGCCTGCAGCATGACCGGGATGGTCGCCACCAGCAGCAATTCGATGACACGAGGCTTGGTGAGCGCGATGTACGCCATCACCGTGCCGCGTACGCGAGCAACGAAACTCGTGTCGGCGGTCGTGTTCGATTCGCTGACGGGGCGGTCAGAATCCACCTCGGACGTGCCGCGAGAAGTGGCGGAACCATCTCCGCTCACACGCTCACCGATCCTCACGTCAACTCCCCTGCCCCGCCGACGATTCGGCTCGCGGGCATTTCCGACTACTACTCAGCATGGTAGACGCTGGGGTGTTCGATCAAAGAATTGAGGCTCCGCGCCGTAGCCGACCTGCGAAGACCGGCTGACATGACGATCGTTACCGGCCACCCCCCACACCGACGGCACCGGCCGATTACTCTGGTCATCGTGGGTCGAAAGGCCCTGCATCAGCACTCGGACGTAACGCCCGCGAGTTGGCGTTCGCCCGACGCACCAGCACCACACGCATCACGCAGGCACCCCAACACGTACAGGAGACGGCACACGTGGCTGATACCGACGAGATCCGCGAACGCACCGAGGCGGCCTACCCCGAGGACTGGTCCGACGTGGACACGCGCGCGGTCAACACGGCTCGCATTCTTGCTGCCGACGCCGTCCAGAAGGTCGGCAACGGACACCCCGGCACCGCGATGAGTCTCGCTCCACTGGCTTACACGCTCTACCAGCGCGTCATGCGTCACGACCCGGTCGACACCACCTGGGTCGGTCGTGACCGCTTCGTCCTGTCGTGTGGACACTCGAGCCTCACGCAGTACATCCAGCTCTACCTCGGCGGATTCGGACTCGAACTCGGCGACCTCGAAGCGCTCCGCACCTGGGATTCGCTGACGCCGGGACACCCCGAGTTCCGTCACACCAAGGGCATCGAGATCACGACGGGTCCGCTGGGTCAGGGACTCGCGTCAGCCGTGGGCATGAGCATGGCGTCGCGCTACGAGCGTGGCCTCTTCGACCCCGACGCCGCGCCAGGAGCCAGCCCCTTCGATCACTTCATCTACGTCATCGCCTCCGACGGCGACATCGAAGAGGGCGTGACGTCCGAGGCGTCGTCGCTCGCGGGCACCCAGGAGCTGGGCAACCTGATCGTGTTCTACGACCAGAACCAGATCTCGATCGAGGACGACACCACCATCGCGCTCGGCGAGAACACCGCGCTGCGCTACGAGGCATACGGCTGGCACGTGCAGACGGTCGAGAGCGGCGAGGACGTCGTCGCGATCGAGGCGGCAATCGAGGCGGCCAAGAAGGTCACCGACAAGCCGTCGCTGATCTGCGTGCGCACCATCATCGGCTACCCCGCTCCCGACAAGATGAACACGGGCGCCGTCCACGGCTCGGCTCTCGGCGCCGACGAGGTCGCCAAGACCAAGGAAGCTCTCGGATTCGATCCGGACAAGAACTTCGACGTCTCCGAAGAGGTCATCAGCCACACCCGCAAACTCGTCGAGCGCGGGATCGAGGCCAAGGAATCGTGGACCAAGGCGTTCGACGCCTGGGCAGGCGCCAACCCCGAGAACAAGAAGCTGTTCGACCGCCTGTATGCACATGAGCTGCCCGAGGGCTGGCGCGATGTGATCCCGACGTGGGCTCCCGGCGACAAAGACCTCGCGACCCGCGCGGCGTCGGGCAAGGTGCTCTCAGCACTCGGCGGCATCCTGCCCGAGCTGTGGGGCGGTTCGGCCGACCTCGCAGGCTCGAACAACACCACCATGGACGGGGCGGCGTCGTTCGGCCCGACCGCGATCTCCACGAAGAAGTGGTCGGCCAATCCGTACGGCCGCACACTGCACTTCGGCATTCGCGAGCATGCGATGGGCGCCGTGCTCTCCGGGATCGTGCTCCACGGACCGACACGGGCATACGGCGGTACGTTCCTCCAGTTCGCCGACTACATGCGTCCGTCGGTCCGGCTGGCGTCACTCATGGAGATCGATCCGATTTACGTGTGGACGCACGATTCGATCGGACTCGGCGAAGACGGCCCGACCCATCAGCCCGTCGAACATCTCGCCGCGCTGCGTGCCATCCCCCACCTCGACGTCGTACGTCCCGCTGATGCCAACGAGACCGCAGCGGCATGGGCGCATCTCCTGACGCGTCGAAACCATCCCGTCGGCCTGGTGCTCACCCGACAGAACGTCCCGGTCCTCGAGGGAACGTCGGTCGAGGGAGTCGCCGCGGGCGCCTACGTGCTCAGCGACTCCGACGACGACCCGCAGGTCGTCATCATCGGCACCGGCTCCGAGGTGCAGTTGGCACTCGAGGCACAGAAGACTTTGGCCGAGAAGGGAATCGCGGCCCGCGTGGTGTCCATGCCGAGCATGGAGTGGTTCGACGAACAGCCACAGGGTTACCGCGACTCGGTGCTGCCTCCCGCAGTGCCACGGGTATCGGTCGAGGCTGGTATCGCGATGCCGTGGTACCGCTGGGTGGGCAACGGCGATCAGATCGTGTCGCTCGAGCACTACGGCGCATCGGCCGACTACAAGGTCCTCTACGAGAAGTTCGGCATCACCGCCGAAGCCGTCGTCGCGGCGTCGCTACGCGCAGTGGCGGGCTGATCACCGGACGAGATCCACAACTAAACATCGAAATCCCAACCGAGGCACACCCACTAGAGGCGCTCCCACAAGGAACGCACTGCCGGAGGAGAGAACCGTGACACAGAACGAGAAGCTCGCAGAATTGTCCGCAGCCGGGGTTTCGGTGTGGCTGGACGACCTGTCCCGAGATCTGATCAGCTCGGGACAGCTCCAGGAACTGATCGACACCAAGTCGGTGGTCGGTGTGACGACCAACCCGTCGATCTTCCAGGCCGCATTGTCGAAGGGCACCGCGTACGACGACCAGATCAACGAACTGGCCGCGCGCGACACCGACGTCGACAGTGCGGTCCGGACGCTGACCACCGACGACGTCCGTAACGCCTGCGACGTCCTCAAGCCCGTCTTCGACAGCACGAACGGACTCGACGGTCGGGTGTCGATCGAGGTCGATCCGCGTCTTGCACACGACACCGACAACACCGCCGCGCAGGCCGTGGAGTTGTGGAAGATCGTCGACCGTCCCAACGCGCTGATCAAGATCCCGGCGACCAAGGAGGGCCTGCCCGCGATCTCCCGCACCCTCGCGGAGGGCATCAGCGTGAACGTCACCCTGATCTTCTCGGTCGAGCGCTACCAGGAGGTCATCGACGCTTACCTGAACGGACTCGACGCCGCACTCGCTGCGGGACACGACATCTCGAAGATCCACTCGGTTGCGTCGTTCTTCGTCTCCCGCGTCGACACCGAGGTCGACAAGCGCCTCGACGCGATCGGCACGCCACAGGCCGTGCAGCTCAAGGGCTCTGCCGCACTCGCGAACGCTCGCCTGGCCTACCACGCCTACCAGCAGGCGTTCGAGATCGACTCCCGCTTCCCCGCTCTGCGAGAGCAGGGCGCGTTGCCGCAACGCGCACTCTGGGCATCGACCGGTACCAAGAACCCCGACTACGCCGACACGCTCTATGTCAGCGAACTCGTCGCTCCCAACACGGTCAACACCATGCCGAGAAAGACGATGGACGCGTTTGCCGACCACGGCTGGGTCGACACCAAGTCGATCGTGGGTCGCGCCAAGGAGTCGCGTGAGGTCTTCGACGCCATTTCGGCTGTCGGCGTCGACTTCTCGGACGTGTTCAAGGTGCTCGAGGACGAGGGCGTGACCAAGTTCGTCGACGCGTGGACCGACCTCCTCGGCGCAACCGAGGAGCAGCTCTCCGCTGCGAAGAAGAGCTGACGTAGGTGGCAGACACCGCGGGATGGAAGAACCCGCTGCGCGACCCACGTGACAAACGTCTCCCTCGTATCGCAGGCCCGTGCAGCCTCGTCATCTTCGGCGTCACCGGAGATCTCGCACGCAAGAAGTTGATGCCGGCGGTGTACGACCTCGCCAATCGGGGGTTGTTGCCGCCGTGGTTCGCGCTCGTCGGTTTCGCCCGACGGGATTGGGACGACGAGGATTTCGCGAAAGTCGTCCACGACGCCGTTCGCGAGCACGCAAGGACAGGCTTCCGCGAGGAGGTCTGGGAACGTTTGTCGGAGGGATTTCGGTTCGTCCAGGGTTCCTTCGACGACGATGCAGCATTCGACCGCCTGCACGAGACGCTCCTGCGGCTCGACAAGGAGCGCGGCACGGACGGTAATCACGCCTTCTATCTCTCGATTCCGCCCAACGCGTTCCCCACGGTCTGCGAGCAACTCGAACGCAGTGGGCTGGCCGCCGAGGAAGGCGACAACTGGCGTCGCGTGGTGATCGAGAAACCCTTCGGGCACGATCTGCAGTCGGCCAAGGAACTCAATGCCATCGTCAATGCCGTGTTCCCGGAGTCGTCGGTGTTCCGCATCGACCACTACCTCGGCAAGGAGACGGTGCAGAACATTCTCGCGCTGCGCTTCGCGAACCAACTGTTCGATCCGCTGTGGAGTTCGCACTACGTCGACCACGTCCAGATCACCATGGCCGAGGACATCGGCCTCGGCGGACGTGCCGGCTATTACGACGGCATCGGTGCCGCGCGCGATGTGATCCAGAACCATTTGCTCCAACTCATGGCACTGGTCGCGATGGAGGAGCCGATCTCGTTCGAGCCCAAGCAATTACAGGCCGAGAAGATCAAGGTGCTCTCGGCGACGAGCAACATCCTGCCTCTCGACGAGAACACTGCGCGCGGCCAGTACGGGCCGGGCTGGCAGGGCAGCCAGAAGGTCCCGGGACTCCTGGAGGAGGAAGGGTTCAGCGCCGACTCCATCACCGAGACCTACGCGGCGATCGCGCTCGAGGTGGATTCACGACGCTGGGCGGGCGTGCCCTTCTACCTGCGCACGGGAAAACGCTTGGGCCGCAGGGTGACCGAGATTGCACTGGTCTTCAAGCGTGCACCGCACCTTCCGTTCGACAAGACGATGACCGAGGAGCTGTCGCAGAACGCACTCGTGATCAGAGTGCAGCCGGACGAGGGCATCAGACTGCGGTTCGGGTCGAAGGTGCCCGCGTCGAGCATGGAGGTCCGCGACGTCAACATGGACTTCAGTTACCGCACGGCGTTCACCGAAGCATCTCCCGAGGCCTACGAGCGGCTGATCCTCGACGTGCTGCTCGGTGAGCCGTCGCTGTTCCCGGTCAACGACGAGGTCGAATTGTCGTGGAAGATCCTCGATCCCGTCCTCGACCACTGGGCGCAGTCCGGGCGTCCCGACACCTACGAGTCGGGCACCTGGGGACCCGACTCCGCCGACGAAATGATGGCCCGCACCGGACGAACGTGGCGTCGACCCTGACCCGGCCGAGCCCGATCGTCCGGTTTTTGCCGCATCCCCCGCCCGCGCCGAGGAGGCACTGATGATCGTCACCCTGCCCGACACGACGACCAACGAGGTCGCCAAGAAGATCGTCATGGTCCGCGAGTCCGGAGGCGCCATCAGCCTCGGACGCGTGCTGACCCTGGTGGTCGTCGCCGAACACGGCGAACCGACCGAGGCGGCCATTGAAGCGGCCATCGGTGCCAGTAGCGAACACCCGAGCCGGGTGATCGTGATCTCGTGCGATCCGCGCGGCGAACAGTCACGACTCGACGCGGAGATCCGTGTCGGTGGTGATGCGGGTGCGTCGGAGGTCGTGCTCCTGACGCTTCACGGTGAGCTGGCGAATCATCCACGCAGCGTCGTGACGCCGTTCCTGCTGCCCGATACCCCCATCGTGACGTGGTGGCCCGGTGCCGCGCCCGAGGATCCCGCCAAGGACACGATGGGCAAGATCGGGCGTCGGCGGATTCTCGACGCGACGAAGTCGGCGAACCCGGAGACGGTCCTCGAACGCAGGTTGGCCACGTACGCTCCCGGCGACACCGACCTCGCGTGGACGCAGATCACCGGGTGGCGAGCCCTGCTCGCGTCGGCTGTCGAGCGGCCTCCGCACACCCCCATCACTGCTGCGGAGGTGACCGGACCCGCGACCTCCCCGAGCGTCGATCTGCTTGCGGGATGGCTTCTTTCGACGCTCGGCGTTCCGACACGGCGGTACATCGGCAGCTTCGAGGTACGTCTTCACCGTGACGAGGGCACCACGGTCATGTCGATCGACCAGAACGGCAACGCCGTACTGAGTGCCCCGGGCAAACCCGACGGCCGTGTGGCGATGATGCACCGCGACCTGCCGATCTGCCTGGCAGAGGAATTACGCCGACTCGACACCGATGACATGTACGAACTCGCCCTGCGCGGCGCGGTGGAGCTACAGGCACAGGGAGCGCCGGTATGACGACGGAAACCCTCGTGTTCGACGACCGCGACATGCTGACCACCACGGCGGCAGCACGATTCGTCGACATAGTGTCACGTGCGCAGAAGGAGCGTGGCGTCGCGTCGGTGGTGCTGACCGGAGGAAGCAACGGGATCGGCATTCTGCGCGCTCTGGCACCGGGAGGCGAGGTCGACACGAGCCCGCTGGACTGGTCGCGGATCGACTTCTACTGGGGTGACGAACGTTTCGTTCCGAACGACGACCCCGAACGCAACGTCGGACAGGCCACCGAGGCCCTTCTCGCGCATGTGCCGGTCGACCCGGCCCGAGTGCATCCGGTGGCGGCGTCGGACGGACCGTTCGGCGACGACATCGAGGCTGCCGCACAGGATTACGCGGCCGTCCTCGCGGCCAACGCGGATAACGGCATCTCCCCAGCGTTCGATCTGCACCTACTCGGGATGGGCGGCGAAGGTCACATCAACTCGCTCTTCCCCCACACCGACGCGACCGCAGAGAACGTGCGGACAGTTGTTCCGGTCGAGAACTCGCCGAAGCCACCGCCGCGTCGGATCACGTTGACCTTCCCCGCGCTGAATCGGTCGTCGGCGGTGTGGTTCCTGGTGTCCGGCGCCGACAAGGCCGACGCTGTGGCCGCCGCACATTCGGGGGCGTCGCGCGACGACTGGCCGTGTGCGGGTGCGCACGGAACGTCGGAGACCGTGTGGTTCCTCGACGACGCCGCCGCCGGAAAACTCTCGGTATAGTTCCCCGGTCGGCGGCGGCTGCCGTCGGCCGCGCTAGCCGCTGTTACGCAGCGCCGTCGCCAGACCGTTCATCGTGAGCTGGATGCCACGTCGGACCCGCGGGCTGTCGTCGCCTGCACGGAACCGCCGCAGCAGTTCCACCTGCAGCAGATTCAACGGCTCGAGATACGGGAATCGGTTGTACACCGAACGCTTCAGTGCGGCGTTGTCGGCGAGAAGATCATCGGTGCCGGTGATCTTCGCGTACATCGCGAGGGTGCGCTCGTGCTCGTCGACGATCATCCCGAATACCTTGTCGCGCAACGCTTCATCCGGAACGAGCTGGGCGTACCGGTGCGCGAGACCCATGTCCGACTTGGCGAGCACCTGCGCCATGTTCGACATCACCGTGCGGAAGAACGGCCACTTCTCGTAGTACCGATGGAGGGTCTCGAGTCGCTGCGGGTCGTCGCCGACCCACTGCTCGAAGGCCGTGCCGGTGCCGTACCACCCCGGCAGCATCACACGGGACTGCGTCCACGACAGCACCCACGGAATGGCGCGCAGGTCCGAGATCTTCTCGGTCTGCTTGCGCGACGCGGGCCTGCTGCCGATGTTGAGTGCGCCGATTTCCGACAGCGGTGTCGACGTGGTGAAGTACTCGACGAACCCGGACGTCTCGTGCACGAGCTTCGAGTACGCGGCACGGGCAAGGGCCGCTACCTCGTCCATATTCTGGTACGCCTGTTCCGATTCATCACCGAGACCCTCGACGTCGAGCAACGACGACTCGATGGTTGCCGCGAGTAGCGTTTCCAGATTGCGTTCGGCGACAACGGGTTCCGCGTACTTGGCCGCGATGATCTCGCCCTGCTCGGTGATACGCAGCGAACCCTGCACCGCCCCCGGCGGTTGGGCCAGGATCGCGTCGTAGCTCGGGCCGCCACCGCGACCGACCGTGCCACCGCGACCGTGGAACAGACGCAGGCGGATACCCGCCTTCTTGGCCGCCTCGACGAGGTCGAGCTCACCGCGATAGAGCGCCCAGTTGGCGGCCATGTACCCGCCGTCCTTGTTCGAATCCGAGTATCCGAGCATGACCTCCTGCATCCCGGCCTGCGAATCGACGAGATCGCGGTAGAACGGCAAATCGAGCGCAGCGAGCAGCGTTTCGGCGCCCTGCTGGAGATCTTCGATCGTCTCGAACAGCGGGACGATCCGCACCGTCGAGACCAGCTTGCCGTCGTCGTCGATGTCGATGAGGCCTGCTTCTTTGAGGAGGATCATCGGCTCCAACATGTCGCTGACCGACGTACACATGGAGATGACGTAGTTCGGTACGGACTGCGGGCCGAATGCCGCGACGGCGGCGGCAGCAGCGCGAACGATGTCGAGTTCCTTGCGTGCGAGCTCCGAGAGGTCCGAATCGGGCCTGGTGAGCGGACGGCGGGCCTGCAGCTCCGCCGACAGCACCGCAACGCGATCCTCCTCGGACAACGACAAGTAGTCGGGTGTGGCGCCCGCCCACGCCAGCAGCTCGGCGATGACCTCTTCGTGCATGTCGGAGTTCTGCCGCATGTCCAGACCCGACAGATTGAATCCGAACGTCCGGACGCCCTCACGCAGGCGCAGCAGCCGATCGTCGGCGATGGCCTCATCACGATTCTCGCGGAGCGCTTCGTCGACGACGTCGAGATCGGCGAGGAGTTCGGCCGAATCGGCATACGGCGGCTTGCCGTCGATGAGGTCGAGATCCTCCTTCTGCAGCACGTCCGGGCCGAACAACGCTTCAGCCGTCGCGACGAGTCGCGCACGAATGTGCTTGAGTGCCAACCGGAATGGCTCGTCGGTCGCCGGGTCGTCTGCGTCGACACCCGCGAGTTGGACGAGCCGCCCGCTGGTTTCGATCAACCGCGCCGACATGCTCAGCTCCTGACGGAGCAGCCGAAGTTCGGACAGGTGGTGTCCGATCGCGGTGCGCGCCGCGAGGGACGTCGCCAACGCGACCACATCGCCGGTCACATACGGGTTGCCGTCACGGTCGCCGCCGATCCACGAACCCATCCGCAGGATCGGCTCGTCGGACAGGCCGGCGTCGGGGTACGCCGCCTGCAGTGTCGACCGCACCGACGTGTTGATCTTCGGTACGACGTCGAAGAACGAGGCGTCGTAGTAGCGGAGGCCGGACCGGATCTCGTCCTGGATGGTGAGACGTTCGAGACGGATGAGTGCCGTCTGCCACAGTGTCAGGATCTGGCGCTCGATCGCCTCGATGACCTCGGCGTCCTCGTCGGAGGTGAGGTTGGTGCGTCCGCGAAAGCGCATGAGCTCGGTGATGCGGTTCTGCGCGTCGAAGACCGTGCGGCGTCGGGTCTCGGTCGGATGGGCGGTGATCACCGGGACGACCGTCGCGTCGGCGAGCGCCGCTCCCACCTGGGCGTCGGACAGGTCGGCGGCCGCGAGCTTCGCGTAGGTGGCCGCGAGGCTGCTCTCCTGTGGCGGATCGCCCGCACGCACGTGAATGGCACGCCGACGCTCACGGTGGATGTCCTCGGCGAGATTCGCCAGAAGCGCGAAGTTACCGAATGCACGGATGACCGGCATCGCGGTGTCGATGTCGAGATCGATGAACATGTCGGCGAGATCATCTCGGTCGATCTCGGCGCGTCGAATTTTGAAAGCCGCGACGCGCGCAGCTTCGACCAGTTCGAAAACCTCGGCGCCCGCGTGCTCTCTGATCGCGTCGCCGAGAAGACCGCCAAGCAACCGGATGTCTTCACGCAGCGGTTCGGTGAGGGCACGCCCCTCGTCGTCAACGGAGATCAGATCATCGATGGACGTCGATGGACGCCAGGCCGGGGCACCGTGGGACGGATCGGTTGAGGTCATGTCCTCAAGTATTCAGGTATTCAGCGAACGGGGCATCTCGACGCAACCCGAGAAGGACAGAGCGGACACAGCACAAGGGCCGCGCACTGTGCGCGGCCCCCGTGCTGAAAGTGTCAGAAGTACGTGATCTTGGTCAGGAGTACTTGATGTCGAGTTCGACGCCGATGATGAGGATGAACCACACCAGGCCGACGAAGACCGTCAACCGGTCGAGATTGCGCTCGACAACGCTCGAACCCGACAGACTCGACTGCACGCCGCCGCCGAACAGCGAGGACAGGCCACCGCCCTTGCCGCGATGCAGCAGCACGAGGACGACCAGCAGAACACTGGTCACGATCAGACCGATTTCGAGCGCGAGCTTCATCCGGTGAGCATTCCTGTTTCGTCGTGTACGGCAGAGGGCAGGTTGGCCTCGTTGCACACATGAGCGCGCATGACGAAACCAACCTGCCACAGTCTACGCGTCGGGAGCTATGACCCCGCGAGCGACCCACGGCGTGTGGGCACCACCCCTCAGGGCAGTGGACCACCTGCCGCGATGGCCGAGAGCGTTGCGAAATCGTCGGCCTTCAGCGATGCACCGCCGACAAGTGCGCCGTCGACGTCGGGCTGTGCCCCGAGGTCGCCGACATTCTTGGCGTTGACGGAGCCGCCGTAGAGCACACGGACCGTCGCCGCGGTGGCCTCGTCGGCCAGTTCCGCAAGCGCACCGCGAACCGCGCCACACACCTCTTGGGCGTCCTGCGCACTGGCAACACGGCCGGTGCCGATCGCCCAGACCGGTTCGTAGGCGACGACGACCTTGCCGATCTCCTCGGCCGAGAGACCTGCCAACGACGCCTTGAGCTGTTCGACGTTGTGCGAGACCTGGTTTCCGGCCTCACGGACGTCGAGGTGCTCGCCGATACACACGATGGGGGTCAGTCCGTGACGCAGCGCCGCCTTGGTCTTGGCCAGCACCACCTCGTCGGTCTCACCGTGCATGGTCCGACGCTCGGAGTGCCCGACGATGACGAAGGTGCAGCCGAGCTTCGCGAGGAAGGCTCCGCTGATCTCGCCGGTGTAGGCGCCCGAGTCGTGCTCGGACAGATCCTGCGCCCCGTAGGTGAGCAGCAGCTTGTCGCCGTCGACGACGGTCTGCACACTGCGGATGTCGGTGAACGGCGGGATCACCGTCACGTCGACCTTCTCGAAGTACTTCGCCGGCAGTGCGAACGCGATCTTCTGCACCAGGGCGATGGCCTCGAGATGGTTGAGATTCATCTTCCAGTTGCCCGCGATGAGCGGTTTACGAGCAGCCATCAGTCCTCCAGCACCTTCAGACCCGGAAGCTCCTTGCCTTCGAGGAACTCCAACGACGCGCCGCCACCCGTCGAGATGTGCGAGAAGCCCTCTTCCGGCAGCCCGAGCGTGCGCACGGCAGCAGCCGAGTCGCCACCGCCGACGACGCTGAACGCGCCGTTGTTGGTCGCGGTGATGATCGCCTCGGCCACACCCTTGGTGCCCGCGGCGAACTTCGGGAACTCGAACACGCCCATCGGGCCGTTCCAGAAGATGGTCTTGGCCCCGGTCAGCACCGCGGCGAAGCGGTTGACCGACTCAGGCCCGATGTCGAGGCCCATCCACTCGTCGGGGATGTCCTCGACCGAGACGGTGTCGGACTCGGCATCGGCGGCGAACTTGTCGCCGACGACGACGTCGACCGGAAGGTGGATGACGTCGGCGAACCGGTCGAGCAGGTCTTTGCAGACGTCGATCTGATCTTCCTGCAGCAGCGACTTACCGACCGAATGTCCTTGCGCGGCAAGGAAAGTGAACGCCATACCGCCGCCGATGACCAGGGTGTCGACCTTGGGGGCCAGCGATTCGATCACGCCGAGCTTGTCCGACACCTTCGAGCCACCGAGCACGACGGCATAGGGCCGCGCCGGATCGGTCGTCAGCGTCGTCAACACGTCGACCTCACGCTCGACGAGCTGACCCGCGTAGTGCGGCAGCAGCTTGGCGACGTCGTACACCGACGCCTGCTTGCGGTGGACCACACCGAAACCATCGGAGACGAACGCGCCGTCGTCGCCCACGAGCTCGGCGAGCTGGGCGGCCATCGACTCGCGCTCGGCATTGACCTTCGACGTCTCGCGGGCATCGAATCGAACATTCTCGAGCAGCAGCACGTCGCCGTCGGTCAATCCCTCGGCGCGCGCGAGCGCATCGGGTCCGACGACGTCGGCGGCGAGCTGGACGTTGCGTCCGAGTTCTTCACCGAGGCGCTCTGCGACCGGCGCCAACGAGTACTTCGGGTCCGGTTCGCCCTTGGGACGACCGAGGTGGGCGGCGATGACAACCTTGGCGCCCGCGTCGATCAGTGCGTTGAGCGTCGGCAGCGACGCGATGATGCGGCCCGGATCGGTGATCTTCGTTCCGTCGAGCGGAACGTTGAAATCCGACCGGACCAGCACCGCGCGCCCTGAAACGCCTTCGGCCAGAAGGTCTTTCAGAGTCTTCACACTCATTACAGCGACTTACCCACCAGATCGGAGAGGTCGACGAGGCGGTTGGAGTAGCCCCACTCGTTGTCGTACCAGGAGCTGACCTTGGCGAGGTTGCCCTCGATGACCTTGGTCAGGCCCGCGTCGAAGATCGACGAGTGCGGGTCGCCCACGATGTCCGAGGAGACGATCGGTGCGTCGTAGTAACGCAGGATGCCCTTGAGCGGTCCGTCGGCGGCAGCCTTCATCGCGGCGTTGATCTCGTCGACCGACACGCCCTTCTCGAGTTCGACGGTGAGGTCGGTGATCGAGCCGGTCGGGATCGGCACACGCAGCGCGAAGCCGTCGAGCTTGCCCTTCAACTCGGGGAGCACGAGTCCGATGGCCTTGGCGGCACCGGTCGAGGTCGGCACGATGTTGATCGCCGCCGCGCGTGCGCGACGCAGGTCCTTGTGCGGACCGTCCTGCAGGTTCTGGTCTGCGGTGTAGGCGTGGACCGTGGTCATCAGGCCCTTGATGATGCCGAACTCGTCGTTGATCACCTTCGCGAACGGGCCGAGGCAGTTGGTGGTGCACGACGCGTTGGAGATGATGTTCTGGCTGCCGTCGTACTTGTCGTCGTTGACGCCCATGACGATGGTGATGTCCTCACCGGTCGCGGGTGCCGAGATGACGACCTTCTTCGCGCCGGCTTCGAGGTGTCCCTTCGCCTTCTCCGCGTTGGTGAAGATGCCCGTCGATTCGACGACGACGTCGACGCCGAGATCGCCCCACGGAAGCGCTGCCGGACCCTCGCGGACCTCGAGCGCCTTGATCTTCTGGTTGCCGACGACGATGGTGTCCTCACCCTCGAGCGACACGTCCTCGTCGAGGATGCCGCCGACGGAGTCGAACTTCAGCAGGTGTGCAAGGGACTTGTTGTCGGCCAGGTCGTTGACCGCGACGATCTCGATGTCGGTCTGGCCCAGCTTCTTTTGTGCCTCAACGGCACGGAAGAAATTGCGGCCGATTCGGCCGAATCCGTTGACGCCTACCCGAACAGTCACTGTGTGCTCCTTAAGCGGTTTCATCGGTCTCGGGCCTCACGGCCCGGGTCATGGGGCGGAGCCAAAGCGCCTCCGCGAACCCAGTCACCGTCCAGCCTAGTGGTCTCGAACACCTCCGGCACCCATTAGGGTCGCTAGCGTCAGGCGTCGTCGAGAAGATCCGACGTGACCGCCGACTCGGTATCGGGAATCCCCTCGGTGCGAGCCTTCTTGTCGGCCATCGACAACAGGCGTCGGATCCGTCCCGCAACGGCGTCTTTGGTCATCGGCGGATCGGCGAGTTGACCGAGCTCCTCCAGCGACGCCTGCCTGTGCGTGACACGCAGTTGCCCTGCCGCGATGAGGTGATCGGGGACTTCGTCGCCGAGGATCTCCAATGCCCGTTCGACACGAGCGGCCGCGGCGACGGCGGCACGCGCGGACCGTCGCAGGTTGGCGTCGTCGAAGTTCGCGAGGCGGTTCGCGGTCGCGCGCACCTCGCGTCGCATCCGTCGTTCCTCCCACACCAATCGCGTGTCATGTGCGCCCATGCGGGTGAGCAGCGCACCGATGGCCTCGCCGTCGCGGATCACCACGCGGTCGGCACCGCGCACCTCGCGAGCCTTGGCCGACACACCGAGCCGACGCGCGGCGCCGACGAGCGCGAGGGCCGCTTCCGGCCCGGGACAACTGACCTCGAGGGCCGACGAACGACCGGGTTCGGTGAGTGATCCGTGCGCGAGAAATGCTCCGCGCCAAGCGGCTTCGGCGTCGGCGACGCTGCCACCGACCACCTGCGCGGGCAGTCCGCGGACCGGGCGGCCACGCAGGTCGAGAAGGCCGGTCTGACGCGCGAGTCCCTCGCCGTCCTTGGTGACCCGCACGATGTAGCGAGCGCTCTTGCGGATGCCCCCGCTACGGAGCACGTGGACTTCTGAGGCATAGCCGTAGAGGTCGTGGATGTCGCGCCTAAGGCGGCGCGCAACATTGCCCATGTCGACTTCGGCCTCGACCACCACGCGACCCGCGACGATGTGCAGGCCCCCTGCGAACCTCAACAGCGCAGACACCTCGGCCTTGCGGCAACTCACCTGTGTCACCGTGAGCCGGCTCAACTCGTCCTTCACGGCCGCGGTCATTGCCACCGGTCCCTTGCCTCCTGTCACCTGGTTCCCACACCCCTCGCTCGGGCGATGCTTCAAGACACCCGAGACTTCAAGACACCCGAGTCTCGCAACGTCCGCGCCTCAGATAATGGACCCAGCCTAGTCGGTGCCTTGACCTTCGCACAGTTGCTTCACCAGCGACGCAACCTTGACGGGGTCGTGCACATGCTGACCGGGGACGGCCAGATCCCCGACGCGCAGTTGTGCGCCGAAATTCTTCGCCGCCCGCACCAGGTGATCACGCTCGGCACCCGACGGTACAGATGCCGAGTCGACGACGACGTCGTCGATCGACAACGTGTCGTCGTGCGCGTGCAGGACATGGAGGTGACGCTCGACCGAGAAGCCCGGCGTCTCCCCTGGTTCGGGCGCCAGATTGACGAACAGCATCTTGCGGGCTGCGCTCTGCCGCAACGCCTTTCGCTGCGCGGGCACGAGCACGTGTGGGATGACGCTCGAGAACCACGAGCCGGGTCCCAGTACGACGAGGTCGGCAGCGGCGATGGCGTCGAGAGCATCGTCACAGGCAGGCGGGTCGGGCGGCAGCAGACGCACGCGACGCACCTTGCCCGGCGTCGTCGCGACCGCGACCTGTCCCCGGATGACCCGACTGATCCGTGGATCGGATTCGAGACCGGACACATCCGCTTCGATCTCCAACGGCCCGGTCGACATCGGAAGCACCCGGCCGTCGACGTCGAAAAGTCTGCCCAATTCATCGAGGGCCGCGACCGGGTCGCCGAGAACCTCGGACAGGCCCGCGAGGAGCAGGTTGCCGACGGGATGCCCTGCGAGTGCGCCGTATCCACCAAAACGATGCTGCAGCGTGCGTGCCCACAGTTCGTGACGCGAGCGTTCCATCGCGCCCGGTTCGGGGTTGTCGCCTCGATCGTCGAGCGCGGCGGGTGCGCTCATCAGCGCGACCATCGCCATCCGCAGATCGCCGGGAGGGATGATGTCGAGTTCGCTTCGGAGCCTGCCGGACGAACCACCGTCGTCGGCAACCGTCACCACCGCCGTGACGTTCGGGCTGAGGTACCTCATCGCCGTCAACGTCGCGTACAGGCCGTGGCCTCCACCGAGCGCGACGATGCGGTCCGGGCTGCTCATTCGCGCCCCAGATCGCGGTGCATCACACGCACGTCGTATCGCGTCGAACCGGCGTCGTCTCCCGCAGCTTTCAACCGCGACGCGAGTTCCTCGGCGATCGCGACACTGCGATGCTTGCCGCCGGTGCAGCCGACGCTGATCGTCATGTAGCGCTTACCCTCGCGCAGGTAGCCCTTTCCGACGACACCGACAAGGTCGGTGTAGAGATCGAGGAAATGCCCCGCTTCGTCGTGCCCGAGCACGTAGTCGCGAACCGGTGCGTCGCGTCCGTTCTTCTCGCGCAGTTCCGACACCCAGTAGGGGTTGGGCAGGAATCGGACGTCGGCCACCATGTCGGAGTCGATGGGCAACCCGTACTTGAACCCGAACGACTGCACCGCGACGGACAGTCGTGGCTCGCCGTCGTGCGGATAAACCTCTTCGACGAGCTCACGCAGCTTCGACACCGTCAACGACGACGTCTCGACGACAAGGTCGGCGGAGTTCTTGATCGGGGCGAGGATGACACGCTCGCGAGCGATACCTTCGACGAGAGTTTCCTTGCCCTGCAACGGATGTCGACGACGAACCTGCTCGAATCTGCGAACCAGGACGGAATCGGTCGCATCGAGGAACAACACCTTGGTGGCGATCCCCGCGAGTTCGAGTTCGGTGCGCAGGGACTCCAACTGCGCACCGATCGACGGATCGGAAGCCCGCAGCACCACCGCCAGCCGGGTGACCGGCGGGTCGGACTCGCGCACGGTCTCGACCAGCGTCGAGAGCAACGGGGCGGGGACGTTGTCGGCGACGTACCAACCGTCGTCCTCCAGGATGTTGGCGACGGTCGATCGGCCCGCACCCGACATGCCTGCCACAAACAGCACGACGAGTTGATCGTCGTCGGCGATCTCAGCCACTCTCTGCTCCCGTCTGGGTTGGAACACTTGGGACACCGTTCTGATCTGACACACCGTTCTGATCTGAAACACCACTCTGGGCCGGAGCGCCCGCGTTGACGGGTTCCAGCGCGTCGTGGACAGCGCGCGCCGTCGCCTCACCGATGCCGGGAACCTGTGCGATCTCGTCGATCGACGCCTCGCGCAGTCGGGCAACCGAACCGAAGTGGGTGACCAGGGCGGTGCGGCGTGCGCGCCCGAGACCGGCGACGCCGTCGAGTACCGATTCGGTCATTCGTTTGCTGCGCTTGCTGCGGTGGAAGGTGATCGCGAACCGGTGAGCTTCGTCGCGTACGCGTTGCAGCAGGAACAGCGCCTCGCTGTTGCGCGGCAGGATGACCGGGTCGTCGTCGCCGGGCACCCACACCTCTTCGAGACGCTTGGCGAGGCCGATGACGGAGACGTCGTTGACGCCGAGTTCGTCGAGAACGGCTGCCGCCGCGTGGACCTGAGGCGCGCCGCCGTCGACGACGTACAAGTTGGGCGGATACGCGAACTTCTTCGGCGGCGGTGGCGCGGAATCGACCGCACGCGCGGAGATCTCGCCGGATGTCACCTGCACCGCGGCCGCCGCGGCGGCGTCCTGGTCGGCGCGGTGCCGCAGAAACCGCCTGCGGGTCACCTCCGCGATGGATGCCACGTCGTCGGAGTGTCCGTCGCCTGCCGCCTGCCGAATCGAGTAGTGCCGGTAGTCGGACTTGCGGGGCAGTCCGTCCTCGAACACGACGAGCGATGCGACGACATCGGTTCCCTGGACGTGCGAGATGTCGACGCATTCGATGCGCAAGGGTGCCTGGTCGAGTCCGAGCGCTTCCTGTAGTTCGGTCAGCGCGGCCGACCTGGTGGTGAGATCGCCTGCGCGCCTGAGCTTGTGCTGGGCGAGCGCCTCGCCCGCATTGCGCTCGACGGTCTCGAAGAGTGCGCGCTTGTCGCCACGCTGCGGCACGCGCAGACTGACCTTCGACCCGCGCAACCCCGACAGCCACGCGGTGAGTTGCTCCTCGTCTGGTGGCAGCTCCGGGACCAGTACTTCTCGCGGGATCGCCTCGCTGCCGTCGAGATCGTCCTGCCGACCGTAGAACTGTGTGAGGAACTGCGCGACCTGCTCGGCGGGTGACTCGTCGTCGGGTTTCTCGACGACCCACCCTCGCTGCCCGCGCACACGACCGTCGCGGACGTGAAAGATCTGCACGGAGACCTCGAGGTCGTCGCCGACCATCGCGACGACGTCGGCGTCGGTGCCGTCACCGAGCACAACGGCTTGTTTCTCCATCGCGCGTCGCATCGCACCGACGTCGTCGCGCAGCCGTGCCGCACGTTCGAAGTCGAGTTGCTCTGCCGCCGTGTTCATCTCGCGTTCGAGGCGTCGAATCATCTGGTCGGTACGTCCGGCGAGGAAGTCGCAGAAGTCGTTGACGATTGCACGGTGCTCGTCGGCACTCACACGACCGATGCACGGTGCAGCGCACTTGTCGATGTAGCCGAGCAGACACGGACGATCGATCTGGCGGTGGCGTTTGAACACGCCTGCCGAGCAGGTTCTGGCCGGGAAGACGCGGGTGAGGAGGTCGACGGTCTCGCGGATCGCCCAGGCGTGGGAGTAGGGACCGAAGTACCGGACGCCCTTCTTACGTGGACCCCGGTAGACGAACAGCCGCGGATACTCCTCGTTCATGGTGACCGCGAGCATCGGGTAGGTCTTGTCGTCGCGATAGCGGACATTGAACCGAGGATCGAATTCCTTGATCCAGTTGTACTCGAGCTGAAGCGCCTCGACCTCGGTGCCGACGACCGTCCATTCGACCGACGCCGCGGTGGTGACCATCCGGCGCGTACGTGGATGCAGCGACGCGACGTCGACGAAGTACGACGTCAGACGCGAGCGGAGGTTCTTGGCCTTGCCGACGTAGATGACGCGGCCATGTGCATCGCGGAAACGGTAGACCCCGGGGTCGGTCGGAATCGTCCCCGGTGCGGGACGGTAGGTAGTCGGGTCTGCCACGGATTCCAGGCTAGTACGCGGCACCGACCAGAGCGGTGCACCCGCCGGTCAGGTCGGTGTCGAACCGCTCTGGTACCGCGCCGCGAGTTCGCGATAGCGATCCATCGCCTCGACGGCTCTGTCCCCGTCGCCCGCCTGGACCGCGAGCACAGGGATGTGCTCGTCCGCAGGCAGGAGCAACTGCGCACCGAACCCGCGGTCGGGGTAGGTCAAACCGCGCACTCGATCCCACTCGAACAGTCTGTCTCCCCACAGGTTGCGCACCGATACGCCCTGCTTTCCGACGCGTAGCCGCGGTCGGGTGAACAGCAGAATGGCGGCCGCGATGATCAGTCCGATGATGATGATCGCCGCCTGGTCCGACGCCCCGATGTTCTCCGGGCCGGTGTCGGAGATCGTCAGCAGCACACCGAAGACGATGTGGATGGCCAGCACGACGACGGCGACGACGACGGCGATCCGCGCGAGTCGGCGTGGTCGGTAGACCATGTCCCACTCGGCATCGCCGCGCTCGGACGTGTCGGTCGACGCCATGTGCTGACGGCTCTCGGTCACGTGGGCGATCCGGCGGTGCTCAACGCACGCAGCGTGAGCGCCGACGCCAACGCCGCGGCCGTTGCCTGTGCACCCTTGTCCTCTTTGGAGTCGGGCAGACCGGCACGGTCGAGTGCCTGTTGCTCGTTGAGCGTGGTCAGGACGCCGTTGCCGACCGGCGTCGACTCGTCGAGCGAGACACGGGTCAGTCCCGCGGTCACGGCGTCGCAGACGTATTCGAAATGTGGCGTCTCGCCTTTGATCACGACCCCGAGCGCCACCACGGCGTCGTGGGTCCGGGCCAGCGCCTGCACGATGACCGGCAGCTCGATGGCCCCGGCGACCTGGACGATGGTCGGGTCATCGACGCCGCGCTTGGCTGCCTCCCGCACGGCACCGTCGAGGAGCGCGGTACAGATCGTTGCGTGCCACTGCGACGACACGATGGCGAGCGAGATATCGCCTGCATCGCCGAGGTCGAGTTCGGGTTCGCCCGCGCCGCTCATGCCTGTCCTGCCTCACCTGCGACCGCTGCGCCGTCGGCGAGCGGTTCGTCGAGTCCGATGATGTCGTGGCCCATGCGGTCGCGCTTGGTGCGCAGATACCGCAGGTTCTCCTTGTTCGCGCGCACCGGCATCGGCACGCGTTCGACGATCTGCAGACCGTATCCGTCGAGACCGACCCGCTTCGCGGGGTTGTTGGTGAGCAACCGCATCGAGGTGACGCCGAGGTCGGCGAGGATCTGTGCGCCGAGTCCGTAGTCGCGCGAGTCGGCGGGCAGCCCGAGCTGAAGGTTGGCATCGACGGTGTCAGAACCCGCGTCCTGCAGCTGATAGGCCTGCAGCTTGTGCATCAGCCCGATGCCGCGGCCCTCGTGGCCACGCATGTAGAGCACCACACCGCGGCCCTCCGCGGCGACCATCTCCATCGCGGCGTCGAGTTGCGGACCGCAGTCACAGCGAAGTGATCCGAACACGTCACCGGTCAGACATTCGGAGTGCACGCGGACCAGCACGTCGCTGCCGGTTCCGTCGTCTCCCGCGATGTCGCCCATCACCAACGCGACGTGCTCGACGTCGTCGTGGATGCTCGTGTAGCCGACCGCGCGGAACTCTCCGTGCCGGGTCGGGATGCGTGCGTCGGCGACGCGCACGACGTGCTTCTCGTGCCGACGACGCCACGCGATGAGGTCGGCGATCGAGATGAGTGCGAGGTCGTGTTCGTCGGCGAAGACCCGCAGTTCGGGAGTCTGCGCCATCGAACCCTCGTCCTTCTGCGAGACGATCTCGCAGATCACGCCCGCCGGGGTGAAGCCTGCGAGGCGCGCGAGGTCGACAGCGGCTTCGGTGTGTCCGGGGCGTCGAAGGACTCCCCCGTCCTTGGCGCGAAGCGGCACGACGTGGCCCGGTCGGGTGAAGTCGTTGGCCGTGCTGGCCGGGTCGGAGAGCTTGCGCATAGTCGTCGCGCGGTCGGACGCGCTGATGCCTGTGCCGATGCCCTCACGCGCGTCGACCGTCACGGTGTAGGCGGTGCCGTGCTTGTCCTGGTTGACCGAGTACATCGGGGGTAGGCCGAGTCGGTCGCAGGTGTCGCCGTCGAGCGGAACACACAGGTAGCCCGACGTGTAGCGCACCATGAAGGCAACGAGCTCCGGAGTTGCCTTCTCGGCGGCGAAGATCAGGTCGCCCTCGTTCTCGCGGTCCTCGTCGTCGACCACAACGACTGCCTTGCCGGCAGCGATGTCGGCGATGGCGCGCTCGACGGTGTCGAAGTCGACCGTCGTGTGCGTGGCCGTGCTGTCGGTGACGGTGTGGTCGGCGACGGTGTGGTCGGCAACGGTGTTTTCGGTACTCATCTGTGTCACTTCACTCCTGCTGCGTCCGCGGGTGTTGCGGTGGTGTTTGCCGACGCAAGACGTTCGACGTACTTGGCGATGACGTCGACTTCGAGGTTGACCACGGCACCCACCTGCGCCGTACCCAAGTTCGTCTCGTTCAACGTGGTGGGGATCAGGGAAATTTCGAACCAGCTCTGCCCCTGCCCAGCGGGGTCGCCACCGATGGCGGACACGGTGAGGGACACACCGTCGACGGTGATCGATCCCTTCTCGACGAGGTAGCGCGACAGTGTGTCGGGAACGGCGATCCGCACGACGGTCCAGTGCTCGGAGGGCGTCACCGCGGTCACCGTGCCGGTTCCGTCGACGTGACCCTGGACGATGTGCCCACCGAAGCGGCCGTCTGCGGCCATGGCGCGTTCGAGGTTGACGCGGCTGCCGGTCGCGAGGACGTCGAGCGAGCTGCGATTGAGGGATTCGGCCATCACATCGACCGTGAACGCGCCGTCGGACGACAACTCCACTACGGTCAGGCACACACCGTTGACCGCGATCGAGTCTCCGTGTGAGGCGTCAGAGGTGACCAGCGGTCCGGAAATGGTGAATCGGGCCGAATCCGAAAGGTCGTCGCGCGCGACGATCGTGCCGAGTTCTTCGACGATGCCGGTGAACAATATGCGCTCCTGTCCTGCCCTCGTTGCGGGCGACCCACTGCGTTCCGGATAACCCGCCGTGTTCTGCGCGAACACAATGGGCAACCCGCGTGGGGCGGACAGGGCGGCACACCTGTGCCGTCTTGTTCTCTCGCATCCGGACTATGACCGTCGGCTCCGGAATCACACCGGATCTGCTGACCCCGACCTGGCGGCCGGGCGCTCGCGGGCTTGTCGACGCGACCTGATCGCGACCACTCACCGCCGGTGGGGACTTTCACCCCGCCCCGAGAACGTCTGCATTCGACGCTAGCACGCAGGTGAAGCGGTGCGACACTCACCCGAAACCCGCAATCCGCCACCGGTGCCCCTCACCGGGTGATAATTCCGATCAGCGGGCGTTCATCGCCCACCGCAGAGTCAGTACAACCGCAAAGTTCAGTACAGCCGCTTTGGTTCAAACTCATGGGAAGGCGGTGTCGCAATGACCGCGAACACCGAGGGCAGTTCAACAGGGCAGACGACGTCGTCGAAGTTGCTCGGACTCGCCGCACGCAACTGGATTCCACTCGTGCTCATCGTTGTGGGCGTCATCTTCATCGCGCAGAACACGCAGCACGTGCGCATCAATTTCTTGTTCATCCACGTCGGAGCGTCGTTGTGGCTCGTCCTCACGATCATCGCGCTCGCGGGCGTGATCGCGGGATGGTTCATCGGCCGGAACCGCTTGAAGCGAAAGTAGGGTTCAGTCGCGCGCCATGCGGATGAGGACGTCGTCACCGAGTCGCTCGACGTCGGTGGTGACAAATCGCTGCGCTTGCGCGAGGGTCGTGAGCGCTGGCCGATCGACCGAAGCAGCACCTGCGCCGAGCACCGTCGGCGCGACGTAGGCCTCGATCTCGTCGACGAGACCCGCGTCGATGAAGGCGCCGATGATCGCCGGTCCGCCCTCGACGAGCACCCAGGTGGCCTCGGGTAGCGCGGCGAGGACATCTGCCGGATCGTGGCTGCGCACCTGCAGAAACGGCGCGGCGTCGTCGCGGATGCGGGCCGAGGTCTCGACGTCGCGCAACCCCATCGCCACCCGGACCGGTTGGTGTGGCGCGAGAGTGTCGTCGGGCAGGCGTGCGGTGAGCGAGGGATCGTCGGCGAGCACGGTTCCGGTGCCGACGACGATGGCGTCGATCTGTCCGCGCTGGCGGTGTGCGCGCGCCCGTGACTGTGGGCCGGTGATCCAACGACTCGTGCCGTCGGGTGCGGCCACCCGACCGTCGACGGTCGACGCGATCTTCGCGGTGACGAACGGCCTGCCGTGCTCCTGCGTGAACAGCCAGTGGCGCAGTGGGCCGGTGCGCGCCTCAACGTCGAGGCGACCGGATTCGACGTCGACGCCCGCGTCGCGCAGCCGCCCTGCTCCCCCGCTGGCGGTGGGGTTGGGGTCGGCAACCGCGAACACCACGCGCGCGATCCCCGCGTCGATCAGGGCTTGCGAACACGGGCCGGTGCGGCCGGTGTGATTGCACGGTTCGAGTGTCACCACCGCGGTTGCGCCGCGCGCGGCGTCTCCCGCAGCACGCAGCGCCATGATCTCGGCATGCGGCCCGCCAGGCGGCTGCGTGTGGCCCCGCGCGATGATCTCGCCATCGGGCGACACGATCACCGCCCCGACGGGCGGGTTGGGAGAGCTGAGCCCCAGTGCGCCGACCGATTCCTCGATGGCTGACCGCATCGAGGAATCGAGGGGTTTGTCAGTCGACACGAGCCCTGGCCGTGGCGGCCTGCTCGCGCAACGCTGCGACAGCCTTACCGGGATCGTCGGCACCGTAGACAGCCGAACCCGCGACGAAGCAGTCGACGCCCGCTTCGGCGGCCTGCTCGATGGTGTCGGCGTTGATTCCGCCGTCGATCTCGACGAGCAGTCGCAGATCCGACGAGTCGACGATTGTGCGCACGATCTTGACCTTCTCCAGCACCTCTGCGATGAACTTCTGTCCGCCGAAGCCCGGCTCGACACTCATCACGAGCAGCGTGTCGATGTCGCGCAGGATCTCCAGATACGGCTCGAGCGGCGTGTTCGGCTTGATCGCGAGGCCGGCCTTTGCCCCTGCCGCGCGGATGTCGCGCGCAACGTCGACGGGATCCGAGGTCGCCTCCGCGTGGAAGGTGACGTTGTAGGCCCCGGCCTCGGCGTACGGCGGCGCCCAGCGCTTGGGGTCGTCGATCATCAGGTGGCAGTCGAGGGGGATGTCGGTTGCCTTGAGCAGGCTCTCGACGACCGGGAGCCCGAGCGTGAGGTTGGGGACGAAATGTGCGTCCATCACGTCGACGTGCAGCCAGTCGGCGCGAGTGCTGCCCGGATGCGCGACCGCAGCAGATTCGGCTGCGAGATTGGCGAAATCGGCGGAGAGAATCGACGGCGCGATCATCGGCGTGTTGGCGTCAGTCATGGCAGTCAATCTAACTGTCCACCGGGCCCGACGATGTGGCAGGTTCCGCGGAGGCAGCCGGCGGCACCTGCTCTTCACGCGCGGCGATCGGTGTCCGCACCGCGCGGAACGTCCACAGCTTGTTGACGGCGAAGTTGATGGGCATCGTGATCACGATCGTGATGATCTGGGCCCAGTACTCGCGCGAATGCAGGCCTGCACCCTCGTGGAAGAACGACGACGAGAGGTAGATCGGCGACGTCGGATTGGTGAAGCCGACCTTCAGGAACATGCCGACGATCGCAGCGACGCTGCCGACGGCGAGAAATGGCCAAAACTCCGACCACCAGCTCGCATGCTTGGCACTTTTGAACGTCCACGTGCGGTTCAGCTGGAAATTCACGCAATTCGCCACGAGAAATCCGACGATCCAGACGATAACCGTAAAGCGAAGGTTGAAGTCGGTGCCGCTGACGTGCCACACCACGTCGTTCGCCTTGGTGGTACCGCCGTGGGCCTTGTTCAGCAGGATCGCGACGACCATATTGACGACGACTCCGCACGCTCCGACAATGCCGAAACGGACAAACTGGCCCATGCTACGTATGTGTTCGGCGTACCGGGCTGCGCGAAGATCGTTCACGTATGGGCAATATACGTGGTCAACGCTCAAACTCCCGCACCGAGAATCAGCGCGCCGTCGGAAGTGATGATATTTGTGCTCTCTGAATGCGCAGCATTTCGCCCATCTGCCATAGGCGATGTACGCGCGTCATCGTCGACGACGAGGTCAGCGGAACCCTCGTTGGCGTCGGCTACCCAACCGATGTCACGTCGCGTTGATCAGCGCCGCCAACTCGGTCTCGAGCGCGCTCTCCCCCACCGGCCGGAATCCGACGGTGGGCGGTGAGGTGCTCCGATGCTCGCACCCCGAGGGGGTGATGACGTCGATCACGGTGATGTCGCCGAACTCGGTGCACCGACGGTACTTCCAACCGGGTAGTTCCTTGACCAGATTATGAAGGCGGCACAGCCCCTCGCCGTTCTCGGCTGTCGTTGCTCCACCGCTGCGGTGGGCGAGGATGTGATCGATGTGCTCGACGTGACCGTTGCAGTAGGCAACGCGACATCGTCTGTCACGCCGGGCGACGAAGAGCGCCAGCGCCCCAGGAAAGCACCGCGACTTGGCGTCCATCGAGACCAACGTGCCGTCGGACGGCCTTACGTAGAGGCGCCGCAGGGTAGACGCTGTCTCGCTGTCGGAGTCGAAGCCTTCTGAGATGAGCTGACGCGCGATGGACGCCGGAATCGGCCCATACCCCGGAACCTCCGCCGCCTTCACGCCCCCGAGCATCGTGTCGGACGACATGACGAGGTTGACGGCGACAGGCACGGCGTCGGCCGATTTCTGTCCCGTGACCCGCTCGACGAGCGTGTCGGCCATGATCTGCGCGTGGCTGCGGTCGTCTGCACCGACGACCGAGTCGGCGTACCGCTTGAGTGTGGCGTAGACCGAGATCCCCTGCTTCATCGGCAGCAGCGCGGACAACTGAGTCATCAGATCCGGCGCCGGACGCACCGACACTCGACGATCCTTCTCGGCCTTCGCTTTTCGATCCACCACGGCCTGGGGCTCCAACTCATACGCGTGCTGCTTTGCGAGCGCCTCCAGTTGACGGTCACCGACGCCGTCGAGCGTCGCCGGATCTGCACAGACTCGTCGGTCGATTTCCTCGCGCGTTTCGCGCGTGAGGTAGGCCGTCTCGCGAACCAGGATGGTGGCACGCCATTCAGTCAGCCGACCCGACGCCAGCGCGCCGCGCGTGTGGGGCATTCTCGTGCTCGATCGCCCGCGCGAACCCGAGATACTGAGACCCCTTCTGCGGAGAGGCTTTTCGCGCAATTCCGATCTCAGCCGACAGTCCCCGGCCTTGCCTGGTTTTCGGTACTCCACGCTGCTGTTCATCGGCGCGACGGAGTTCATCCAACCGCGCCGCCTCACGCGCTTGTGCTGCGGCACAGGCGGATTTGATCTCTTCCAGAACGGTGAGCCGAGCGGCGGCATCGGCTTCGGACTCGGCGGCAGGCATCTCACCGAGCGCAGAAACCAGCGATTCCAGATCGCTGGTTTCTGCGAACACGAGACCCCCGGACGCCGTCGAATGTTTGTTCTAGACTACCTCGAATCAGGCGGCGTCGCAGGCATTTTCGATCGGGAAGGCGACGGTGCGAGCACGTCGAGGAGCAGTGATCACTCCTTCGTCAGCGCGGCCAGGAACATCGCGTCGGTGCCCTGCCGATGGGGCCAGAGTTGTACGTGTGGGCCGTCGCCGATCTCCTCGGTGCCGACGAGTGGTCGGGCGTCGAGTTGGCGAGCCTCCGGGACGTCGTCGAGAACAGAGGCGACGAGCTCGGTCGTCTCCGCGGGGTGCGGCGAGCACGTCGAATAGACGACGACGCCGCCGGGGCGGACCATTCGCAAAGCCTCCGTGAGCAATTCACGCTGCAGACCCACGAGTTCGGTGACGTCGTCGGGAGTTCGCCGCCAGCGGGCCTCCGGTCGACGACGAAGCGAGCCGAGTCCCGAGCACGGGGCGTCGAGCAGAATTCTGTCGTAGCCGGGGGCCAAGCCAGTCTCGGGCGTCAGATTGCGCGCGTCGCCGACGTGGACGTCGACAGGCATGTCGCGGGTGACACCCCGGATCAGGTCGGCGCGGTGTTCGCTCACCTCGACGGCGTCGAGATGCGCACCGTCGATGTCGGCGATCGCGCCGATCAACGCAGCCTTACCGCCGGGGCCTGCGCACATGTCCAGCCATCGACCGCCGTCCTCACCGATGTCGGCGGCGGTGACGGCTCGCGCAACGAGCTGACTCCCCTCGTCCTGAACTCCCGCATAGCCCTGTCGCACGGCCTCTATGTCGCCCGGGTCGCCACCCGGCAGGTACACGGCGTACGGCGAGTAACGACCGACCTCGCCACCGCTCGTCAGCGCCAATTCCTCTGCGGTGATGAGTCCCGGGCGGGCGACGAGATGTACGGGTGGCCGGTCGTCGTCGGCGGCGAGCGCGGCCTGCAGTTCGCCCGCGGAGCCACCGAGAGCGTCGGAGAACACCTCCGCGATCCAGCGCGGGTGCGCGTATCGGAACGCCAGGTTCCCGACGAGGTCGTCCCAGATCGGCGGTGCCAACTCGTCGACCCACAGGTCCTCATCGCGCTGAGAGATCTTGCGCAGCACGGCATTCACGAAACCCGAAGGGCCCATACCCTTTTCGCTACGAACAAGATCGACGGACGTCGAGACCGCCGCGTGCGCCCCGATGCGGGTACGCAGCAACTGGTAAGCACCGAGACGCAGCACGTCGAGAACGTCGCCGTCGATCTCGGACACTGGACGATTCGCCGCCTCGGCGATGATCGCGTCGAGAGTGCCGAGTGCACGCGCGGTGCCGTAAGTCAGTTCCGTGGCCAGCGCGGCGTCGCGTCCGGTGATCTTGCGCTCTCGCAACAGCTTCGGGAGTACGAGGTTGGCGTAGGCGTCGCGCTCACGGACCGCGCGCAGGACGTCGCGTGCGACCTCGCGTACCGGATCGGCGGCCTTCTTCCGCAGTTTCGGATCACTCATGACAGCACCGTCTCGTCGTCGAGTCGCGCACCACGCGCCCAATCCGTGGCGGGCATCTGCTTCTTGCCCGGCGGCTGCACCCACCCGAGCCGCACGGGATCTGTGGCCGTACCGACGAACACCACCTTCTTGGTGACGACGACGCGCCCGGGAGCCAGATCCTTCGGCGCGGACGGGTCGTCGGAGCCGACGAGGCCGACCGGGCCGAGCTTCACGCGCGCGTCGCCGAGTGTCGTCCACGCGCCAGGTGCGGGAGTGTGGGCACGGATACGTCGATCGAGCAGGTGCGCGGGCAGATCCCACCGGACCCGCGCGTCGTCGACCTCGACCTTGGGTGCGTGGCTGACTCCCTCTGCAGGCTGCGGCACCGGCGACAACGCACCCGCGGCGATCCCGTCGAGAGTGGACTGAAGGAGCGTCGACCCTGCGTCGGACAGCCTTTCCAGCAGCTCTCCGCTGGTGTCGGTCGGCCGGATCGTCTCGGTCAGCACGCCGTAGACGGGGCCGGTGTCGAGGCCCTTCTCCAACAGGAAGGTGCTGGCGCCCGTGGTCTCGTCACCGGCGGCGATCGCGGCCTGTACCGGTGCGGCCCCGCGCCATGCGGGCAACACCGAGAAGTGCAGATTGATCCACCCGTGCGGTGGGATCTCGAGAACGTCGGGCGGAATCAGCCCGCCATAGGCGACCACGGCTCCGACGTCGGGTTGCCACCGCGCGAGTGCGTCGGCGACCTCCGCGTCGGACATCCGACGCGGAGTGATGACCTCGATGCCGTTCACATCGGCGAGTTCGGCGATCGGTGACCGCGACACCTTACGACCACGCCCCGCGACCGCATCGGGTCGCGAGATCACACCGACGACCTCATGGTCGGCCGACTCGAGCAGTCGCTGCAATGAGGGCACCGCGACCTCGGGTGTTCCGGCGAACACGATCCGCACGTCAGACTCCTTCGGCGTCGTTGGGCGCAGACATTGCGCTCATCCGATGGTAGGTGGATCGACCTGCACACGGATCGGCCCGGTCTCGTGATGTGTGTTGCGGCGCACCTGCGCCTCGGTCAGCGCCGCCGTCAGTTCTCGCCCGTGTCGGCGATCGGTCCGCACCAGAATGCGTTCGATCTCGGCGCCGTCGGGAACACCAGCGGGGGGCCGGACGCCCGGTGGCAGTGGCACAGGACCGAGAACGTCTGCGCCGGCGGGCAATTCGATCAGATCGGTGAACGCGTTGATCGACGCGGTGTCGCCGTCGATCGAGGCCATCGTCACCGCGGGCGGAAAACCCAACTCGACCCGATTGCCGAGTTCGTGCGCGGCGAAACCCACCGGATCCCACCGGATGACCGCTTGCACCGGGCTCAGCGACGCGTCGGCAACGATCACCATCGCACCGCCCTCGTGGCGCGCACGGATCAGCGCACCGATCGCCATCCAGCGGCGGACCGCGTTCTCGTCGACACGCAGGTCGAATCGGTCGAGCTGCGCCCACGTGTCGAGGACGATCGCCGCTCCGTAACCGCCGTCGGCAACCGGCTCTGCACCCGGCGTCGACACGACGACGCGCGCCCCACCGTCGACTCGGTCGTGGATCGACGAGCCGCCGCTGGTGAGCACCGGGACACCCGCAAACGCGCGTCCCAACTCCTCGGCAGTACGGCGTGCGCCCGTCGTGAGCGCCCTGACCTGGGTACCGCCACATTCGACGCAGCGGAAACGCAGCTCGATCCGGCCACACCATCGGCAGGTGAGCTGCTGGTCGGCGCCCATCTGCACCGGCCCATGACACGACCTGCAGCGCACGTGGGTACGACACCGGGCGCACGCGAGCGACGGGATGTATCCGCGCCGAGGCACGCTGAACAGGACCGGGGTGTCGGCGGCGATGGCTTTTCGCGCGGCGTCGAACGCCACCTCGGGTATGCGTGCGCTGTGCGCCAACGGATCACGTGCCACGCGCGCATCCTCGTCGCTGATCGCGTCGATCCTGGGGCTGCGGTCGCGGACCGTCGTTCGCGCGGCAACGAGGTCGTGGGCCCAGCCGGCCTCGGCGAGCACCTGCGCCTCGGCGGTTCGTGCGAAACCACCGATCACGAGTCCGGCGCGCTCGATGTGCGCCCGCAACACCGCGACCTCGCGTGGATGCGGATACGGCGCTCGCGGCTCATCGAGGCTGTCGTCGCCGTCGTCCCAGATGACCATCAGCCCCAGATCGTGCACGGGGGCGAACACCGCACTGCGGGTTCCGAGTACGACGTCGACCGCGCCTCGACGCACAGACAACCATCGCCGATACCTGGCGGTCGGGCCGAGTCCTGCGGCGAGGGTCACGCACCGGTCGCCGAGCAGCGGCTCGCACGCCGCCGACAATCGGTCGAGGTCACGTTGATCGGGTACCACGACGACCACACCGCGCCCCGCCGCGGCGACCTGCGCCGCGAGCTCGGCGAGTCGCGCCGGCCAGTCCTCCCCCGGCGTCGCCTGCCACAACGCCCGCGGAGCACCTTCGGCGAGCGAGTCGAGGAACGACTCGGCGTTGAGATACGCACGCCACCCGTCACGTTCGGGAACGACGACGTCCGACGTCGGCGCAGGCGTCTCCTCCTTTTCGGTGCGCGCGTGTCGTGGCGGCACCGCGAGTCGAATCACGTCGGACATCGTGCCCGCATAGCGCTCGGCCACCGCACGGCAGACGAGCATCATCTCGGGTGAGAGCACCGGCTCGGGCGAGACAATCCGCTCGAGCCACCCCAGCTTGCCGGGATGCTCGGATTCTTCGACGCGGTCGAGCAGAAAGCCGTCGACGAGTCGGCCGGAGAACCGCACCCGCACGCGGACGCCCGGGACGGCATCGGCATCTTGCCCGGCGTCGATCAGATAATCGAAAGGCCGGTCGAGATGGGCCAGCCCGAGCATGGGCAGGACCTTCGCGACCGGCTTCGACGCTGCACGTTCTTTCGGCAGAACTGCGGCTTATGTCTTAGAGACCCGCTGCCGAGCGCAGCTTGTCGGCCCGGTCGGTGTTCTCCCAGGGCAGGTCCAGATCGGTGCGTCCGAAGTGGCCGTAGGCCGCGGTCGGGCCGTAGATGGGGCGCAGCAGGTCGAGATCGCGGATGATCGCGAGCGGGCGCAGATCGAACGTCTCGGAGATCGCCTTGCGGATGACCTCGGGATCGGTTTTCTCGGTGCCGAAGGTCTCGACGAAGAGTCCGACGGGAGCTGCCTTGCCGATGGCGTAGGCGACCTGCACCTCGATGCGGCTGGCAAGACCGGCAGCGACAGCGTTCTTGGCGACCCAGCGCATCGCGTACGCCGCGCTGCGGTCGACCTTCGACGGATCCTTGCCCGAGAAGGCACCGCCGCCGTGGCGGGCCATGCCGCCATAGGTGTCGACGATGATCTTGCGTCCGGTCAGGCCTGCGTCGCCCATCGGACCGCCGAGCACGAACTTGCCCGTGGGGTTGACCAGCAGTCGGTAGCCCTCGGTGGTGAAGCCGGGGAGATCCAGCTCGGCGAGGACCGGATCGATCACCTGCGACTTGATGTCAGGGGTGAGCATCTTCTCGAGGTCGATATCGGCTGCGTGCTGGGTCGAGACGACGACCGTGTCGAGTCGGACCGGCGTGTCGCCGTCGTATTCGATGGTGACCTGGGTCTTGCCGTCGGGTCGCAGGTACGGCAGCGTGCCGTTCTTACGAACCTCGGTCAGCCGACGTGACAGCCGATGAGCGAGCGCGATCGGAACCGGCATCAGCTCGGGGGTCTCGTCGGTGGCGTACCCGAACATGAGTCCCTGGTCGCCCGCGCCCTGCGCGTCGATCTCGTCCTCGGAAATGCCGCTGCGGCTCTCGTGCGAATTGAAGACACCACCCGCGATATCGGGCGACTGCGCACCGATCGCTACGTTCACACCGCACGACGCGCCGTCGAAGCCCTTGGTCGACGAGTCGTAGCCGATCTCGAGAATCTTGCTGCGGACGATGCCGGGGATGTCGACGTAGGCGGTGGTCGTGACTTCTCCCGCCACATGAACCTGCCCTGTGGTGACGAGGGTCTCGACGGCAACGCGGGCCTTCGGGTCGTCGGTGAGGATGGCGTCGAGGACCGAATCGCTGATCGCGTCGCAGATCTTGTCCGGATGGCCCTCCGTGACCGACTCACTGGTGAACAGGCGTGACGCAGAGCTGGTCATCTGATCCTCTCAAACTCGTGTCCCCCCAGTGGGAGCACACGGCAAACTCGAATGGTCGCCGTTGGTGGTCTCGTGGATTACAAACCTACACACTCGTCCCGACATTCGATTGACGAGGTGGAGGGCGAACCTAATCAGGCAGCAAAGCGCGAACTTCGTCAAGTATTCGGCTCGCCATGAGTGTTTTCGAACCGTACGGAAGCGACGTCTCGTTGCCGTTCGCCGCGAGCAACCAGCCCGTATTGTCCTCGGTGCCGAACGCCTTGCCGTCGCCGACCGCGTTCACGACGAGCAGGTCGCAGCCCTTCCGGCGCAGCTTCGCGCGGCCGTGGTCGAGCACACCACCCTGGTCGTCGCCCGTCTCCGCGGCGAAGCCGACGATCACCACCTCGGACGGGATGGCACCGGACTCCCTGGACTGCACGAGTCCACGCAGGATGTCCGGATTGGTCGTCAGCTCGATGGGTGCGGGGCCGTCGTCGTTTTTCTTGATCTTGGTGTCGTTAACGGTGACCGGGCGGAAGTCGGCGACGGCAGCGGCCATGATCACCGCGTCAGCGTCTGCGGCACGCTTGGTCATCTCGTCGGCGAGTTGGCGCGCGTCCTCGATATGGACGACCTCGACGCCTGCAGGCTCGCCCGCCTCATTGGTCGAACCCGCGACGACGGTCACGTGGGCTCCGCGCTGCGCTGCGGCGCGTGCGAGAGCGAAGCCCTGCTTGCCCGAACTGCGGTTGCCGAGGTAGCGCACGGGGTCGAGCGGTTCGCGGGTGCCTCCGGCGCTGATCACGATGCGCGCTCCGGCCAGGTCGTATGGCAGCGCGTCGGAGCGGTCGAGCAGCAGTTCGCCGAGAAGCGCGATCTCCTGCGGCTCGGGTAGGCGTCCGGCACCGGTGTCGCGACCGGTCAGCCTTCCGGAGGCCGGTGTCACGACGGTGGCGCCGCGCTCACGCAACGTGGCGACGTTGGCCTGCGTTGCGGGGTGCTCCCACATCTCCGTGTGCATGGCGGGTACGAACATCACCGGACACGTGACCGTCAGCAGCGACGCGGTCAGCAGGTCGTCGGCGCGCCCCGTCGCGGCGCGCGCCATGAGGTCGGCTGTGGCAGGCGCGACGATCACCAGGTCGGCGCCCTGCCCCAATCGGACGTGCGGCACCTCGTCGACGTTCTCGAAGACCTCGGTCGACACCGGATGACCCGACAGCGCCTCCAGGGTCGCCGCGCCGACGAATTCGAGGGCCGCACGAGTCGGGATGACCCGCACCTCGTGTCCGGCCTCGGTGAAGTGTCGGATGACCGAGCACACCTTGTACGCGGCGATACCGCCGCCGACGCCGACCAGAATGCGCCGCTTGGCGCCCGGAGTGGTCATCTCCTGTGGGTACTACTCGCCCTCGGTGTGCTGCAGCAGATCCGAGTGGATCTCACGCATGGCGATCGACAGCGGCTTCTCCTGCATACCCGGCTCGACGAGCGGGCCGACGTACTCGAGGATGCCGTCGCCGAGCTGGTTGTAGTAGTCGTTGATCTGACGTGCGCGCTTGGCCGCGTAGATCACCAGGGCGTACTTCGACGACGCGCGCTCGAGCAGATCGTCGATCGGAGGATTGGTGATTCCGAGCGGTGTGTCGTACGACGGTGCGTCGACGATCTCGGGGGTGTCGAAATTGGTCTGCGTGCTCACGCGAACTCCTGCTTTGTATTGTCGGATCCAACCAGCAAGGATACCAACTGGCGGGCGGCTGAGTCGACTTCGTTGTTGACCACCACGTGGTCGAACTCGCCCTGCGCGTCCATTTCGGTTCTGGCGGTTTCGAGACGACGCTGTGCCGCCTCGGGTGTTTCGGTGCCGCGACCTGCGAGTCGTTCGACGAGGTCGTCCCAACTCGGCGGCGCGAGGAAGACGGTGATGGCCTCGGGAAGTCGGCGTACCGCGTTGCGTGCGCCGGCCAGGTCGACCTCCAACAGTACCGGCTGTCCCTTGGCGAGCGCGTTTTCGACAGGCTTTGCCGGCGTGCCCGATCGCTGGAGTCCGCCGTGGATCTCTGCCCACTCGAGGAACTCGTCGTCGGCGATCATGCGATCGAACTCGGCGTCGGAAACGAAGTAGTAGTCGCGGCCGTCGACCTCGCCGGGGCGCGGCGCGCGCGTCGTGGCGGAGACGCTGAAGAACAGGGTTGGCACGAGCTCGCGGACTCGTCTCACGACGGTCGACTTACCCACGGCCGAGGGGCCGACCAGAATAACCAGTCGGCCCCTCGTGTGTGTGTTCTGCCCGCTCAGGACGGGAACTTCTCGAGCAGCGCCTTGCGCTGGCGATCGCCGAGGCCGCGCAGGCGGCGCGTCGGGGCGATCTCGAGTTCGGTCATGATTTCCTGCGCCTTGACCTTGCCAACCTTCGGCAACGCCTCGAGCAGGGCCGAGACCTTCATCTTGCCGAGGATCTCATCGGTCTCGGCATCCTTGAGCACCTGCGAGAGATCGGTGCCGCCGCGCTTGAGACGCTCCTTGAGCTCGGCGCGTACTCGGCGAGCGGCAGCTGCCTTCTCCAACGCAGCGGCGCGCTGCTCGTCTGTCAACTGGGGAAGCGCCACGGGTTCCTCCGTCTTTCGTTCTCGAACTGACTACACCGGCGCCCGGGGCAGGCTCCGGCGGCGTGTGGCCGCGGGTCCCGACGTGTACTCGCCCCGATCTGGGGCGACATCACCTCGAATGACTGCAGCGAAAGCGACCGTACCCATCTGAACAGGCATTTGCGAGAGGCACCCCCGCGTTTTCGGTCGGCCTCGGTGATGTAGAGGGTTCGGAAACTCCCTGCTCACCGACGACCCGGCAGAGCCTACGCGTTTGCTGTGACAGACCACGAATCCGAATAAACCCGCAGGTCACAGACCCGGCTCCGTGACACGATCGTTTCCGACGCCCCGAAGTCGTCGATGCTCGTCGAATCCCGCCTGGTACTGCTGTGACAGCAGTTGCGACCGACAAACTCAGCGAATTGATGCGCTCGTTGAGCGTGTCGCGCGCCTGCGTCCTCGACGTTCTGCTGTGCCGACGGCCACATCCACCGATCGGGGGATGCGCTGATCATCCTGCTGATCAGCCCGTCGGCGGAGGTTGCGAAGGGCTTCTGAGCGGCAAAGTCATTGGTGTCAGAAACAGCGACCACGCCCCCAAAGGACGCGGCCCCGTCGCAAGGAGAAACACCATGAACGCCAACGACACCACCCCCGAGACCAACACCGCCGCCGCAAGCACCGAGACCGGCAACACCGCAAGCACCGGCAGACCAAGCCGCGTCACCGCAAGACCTTCGCAATCCGCACTGCGGCCGTCGTCGCAGGACTCGGAATCGCCGGCACACTGGCCGCCGCCGGAGTCGGCGCGGCACACGCGGGCACCTTGCCCGTGAACCATCCGGGAGAGCCGACCGTCGCCATGACGATCACCAACCACACCGATCACACCGAGTTCTACGCGGGCGGTACACCGGGCTCCGGTCAGTGGATCAACGCGCCTCAGTTCGCTTTGGCCCCGGGTGCCAGTGAGGTCGTCACCGCCAGTGCACCGAACGCGTCGTCGGAGACGGTGTTCGTCAACTATCAGGTCGGTGCCTTCGGCCCGCGTGCGATCTACGAGCTGGAGAACGTGCGCGGCGATGTGAACACCAACATGACCGGCACCACCGGTGGTCACTACTTCGTCAATGCCTCGGTCGCGAGCGGATTCCCCAACGCGAACGCCGTCTATGACCTGTGGTGATAGGAACAAGCAGGCGCCCGTCCGGCACGGATGTGTCGGGCGGGCGTCTCGTCGTCGAGAATCCGACGATCAGCGCAGGGCGGCCTCTACCTCGTCACGAGCAACCGCGAACGCCGCCCGCAGCGCCGCGACGTCGGGACCCGCGCGCAGGACGCCGCGGGAACTCGCGGGCAGCACCCACGCAGGGTCGGCGCCGTCGAAGACCTCGGGCAGGTCGGCGGCCGTCGCACCCTGCGCCCCAAGACCGGGAGCCAGGATGGGGCCGTTCAGTGCGCTCAGATCGAGCCCGTGCGCACGAGTTGCTCCGACGACAAGCCCGACCGTCGCCGATCCGTCTGCGTTCTGTTCAGCGGCGTCGTCGACGATCGTCTGTCCGACGGTCCGGTCGCCCGTCGTGGCGAGCTGCAGGCCGGCACCCTCGGGATTGGATGTGCGCGCGAGCACGAAGACACCGCGCCCGCCGCTGCGCGCGGCGTCGATCGCAGGCGACAGTGAGCCGAATCCCAGATACGGCGAGACGGTGACGGCGTCGGCGCACAGCGGTGACCGTTCGTCGAGCCACGCGTGCGCATACGCCTGCATCGTCGAGCCGATGTCGCCGCGCTTGGCGTCGGCGAGTACGACGGCACCCGCCGCCCGGCACCCCGCGATGACCGACTCCAACACCGCGAATCCCGCAGCGCCGAACGCCTCGAAGAAGGCCACCTGCGGTTTGATCACGGCTGCGACCGGGCCGAGCGCGTCGACGCAGATGTCGGCGAATTGCCGCAGTCCGCTGGTGTCGACGGGCAACCCCCACTGCTCGAGCAGCTCGACGTGGGGGTCGATCCCGGCGCACAGCCTGCCACGTTCGGCAACAGCAGATCGGTAATGAACCGCGAAACCTGTTGTGTCCGAACGTGTCACACTCATCACCCCTCGTTGATCAACGTTGCGTGCCGACGCTGCAGCGATTCGACGCCGATCTCTTCTCGCAACGCGGCCTCGATGCCCTGGACCGCTGCGCTGGCTCCCTGCACGGTGGTGATGCACGGAATTCCCGCGGTGACTGCAGCGCTGCGGATCTCGTAACCGTCGACGCGCGGACCCGACTGGCCGTAGGGCGTGTTGATCACCATCGCGACCTCACCGGCGAGAATCGCGTCGACGATCGTGCGCTCCCCCGGCTTGGCCTCGAAGTGCTTGGGCACTGTCGTCGCGACGATTCCGTTGCGGCGCAACACCTCTGCGGTGCCCTCGGTGGCCAGGATGGTGAACCCGAGGTCGGCGAGGTGCTTGACCGGGAAGAGCAGAGCGCGCTTGTCCTTGTTGGCCACCGACACGAAGACGGCGCCCTGGGTGGGCAGTGAGCCGTATGCCGCGGTCTGCGACTTGGCAAACGCCCGCCCGAAATCGGCGTCGATTCCCATGACCTCGCCCGTCGATTTCATCTCCGGGCTCAGCAGCGCGTCGACTCCGGTGCCGTCGAAGCGGCGGAAGCGGTTGAACGGCAAGACCGCTTCTTTGACCGCGATGGGAGCGTCGATCGGCGCGGTGCCGCCGTCTCCGGTGGCGGGCAGCAGTTGCTGCTCGCGCAGTTCGGCGATGGTCTCGCCGAGCATGACGCGAGCGCACGCCTTCGCGAGCGGGACAGACGTCGCCTTCGACACGAACGGCACGGTGCGGCTCGCACGCGGATTCGCCTCCAGGACATACAGGATGTCGTCCTTGAGCGCGTACTGGACGTTCATCAGTCCACGCACGCCGATGCCCTTGGCCAATGCCTCGGTCGAGCGTCGAACCATCTCGAGATCCGATCGGCCCAGCGTGATCGGCGGCAGCGCGCACGCCGAATCGCCGGAGTGGATACCGGCCTCCTCGATGTGCTCCATGACGCCACCGATGTACACCTCGGTGCCATCGCACAGCGCGTCGACGTCGATCTCGACCGCGTCTTCGAGGAAGCGGTCGACGAGCACCGGGTGGTCGGGCGTCAATTCTGTTGCGCGCGAGATGTAGTCGGCGAGCGATGCCTCGTCGTACACGATCTCCATGCCGCGACCGCCGAGCACGTAGGACGGGCGCACCAGTACCGGATAGCCGATCCGGGCGGCGGTGTCGCGTGCCTCCTCGAACGAGGTGGCCGTACCGAACGCGGGCGCGGGCAGTCCGGCGTCGGTGAGTACCTTGCCGAACTCGCCACGGTCCTCAGCGAGATCGATTGCCGCAGGGCTGGTTCCGACGATCGGGACCCCGGCGGCCTCGAGACGGTCGGCAAGTCCGAGCGGTGTCTGTCCGCCGAGCTGGACGATCACTCCCGCGACCGTGCCCGACTCCGACTCCGCGTGGTAGACCTCGAGCACATCCTCGAAGGTCAGCGGCTCGAAGTAGAGGCGGTCGGCGGTGTCGTAGTCGGTCGAGACCGTCTCCGGGTTGCAGTTGACCATGACCGTCTCGTAGCCGGCCTCCGACAGCGTCAGCGCCGCATGCACGCACGAGTAGTCGAACTCGATGCCCTGGCCGATGCGGTTGGGACCCGAGCCGAGGATCAGCACCTTGGGCCGCTCGGTCTGCGGAGCGATCTCGCTGGTCGCCGCGGGATCGAGCTCGTAGGTCGAGTAGTGGTACGGCGTCTTCGCCTCGAATTCCGCGGCACAGGTGTCGACGGTCTTGTACACCGGTCGGACGCCGAGCCCGTGACGATGGGCGCGAACGGCATTCTCGTCGGCGAAATCGTCACGCAGAGCGGCGATCTGACGATCGGAGAAGCCGTTCGACTTCGCGTCGCGGAGCAGATCCTCGGTGAGTTCGTCGGCGTCACGGATCTGCGCGCCGAGCGCCCCGATCCCCGCGATCTCGGCGAGGAACCACGGGTCGATGGCGGTGGCGTCGTAGACCTGCTCGATGGTGGCTCCGGCGTCGAACGCGAGCATCACCTTGTAGATGCGACCGTCCTTCGGCGTCGCGATCTCCTCCAGCAGGGCGTCGAGGTCGACGGTCGCCGGATCGGGTCGGTTCGGCTCGGTCCAGAATCCGGCCGCCTTGGTCTCGAGCGAGCGCATCACCTTGCCGAACGCCTCGGCGAAGCTACGGCCGAGACTCATGGCCTCGCCCACCGACTTCATCGTGGTGGTCAGCGTGTCGTCGGCGCCGGGGAACTTCTCGAACGCGAAGCGCGGCGCCTTGACCACGACGTAGTCGAGCGTCGGCTCGAAGCAGGCCGGGGTCTCCTTAGTGATGTCGTTGGTGATCTCGTCGAGGCTGTAGCCGATCGCGAGCTTCGCGGCGATCTTGGCGATCGGGAAACCCGTTGCCTTGGAAGCCAATGCCGACGAACGGGACACTCGCGGATTCATCTCGATCACGATGAGTCGTCCGTCGCGCGGGTCCTGCGCGAACTGGATGTTGCAGCCGCCGGTATCGACGCCGACCTCGCGCAGAATGTCGATCGAGAGGTCGCGCATCTTCTGGTATTCGCGGTCGGTCAGGGTCATCGCCGGTGCGACGGTGATCGAATCGCCGGTGTGCACTCCGACCGGGTCGACGTTCTCGATCGAACAGACGACGACCACGTTGTCGCGGTTGTCGCGCATCAGCTCGAGCTCGTATTCCTTCCACCCGAGGATCGACTCCTCGATGAGCACGTTGGCGGTCGGCGACGCCGCGAGGCCACCACCCGCGATGCGGTCGAGGTCGTCGGTGTTGTAGGCCATACCCGAACCGAGGCCACCCATCGTGAACGACGGGCGCACGACCACGGGATACCCGAGGTCGGCGACGGTCTCACGCACTTCTTCCATGGTGTGACAGACGCGCGACCGTGCGCTCTCTCCCCCGACCTTGGCGACGATGTCCTTGAACATCTGCCTGTCCTCGCCGCGCTGGATGGCGTCGAAGTCGGCACCGATCAGTTCGATGTCGTACTTCTCGAGAGAACCCCGATCATGCAGGGCCACAGCGGTGTTCAGTGCGGTCTGCCCACCAAGGGTGGCGAGTACCGCGTCGATCGGATGGCCGGCGTCGCGCTCAGCCTCGATGACCTTCTCGACGTACTCGGCCGTGATCGGCTCGATGTAGGTGGCGTCGGCGAACTCCGGATCGGTCATGATGGTCGCCGGGTTGGAGTTGACCAGGCTCACGCGCAGGCCCTCGGCCTTGAGGACGCGGCACGCCTGGGTGCCCGAGTAGTCGAACTCGCAGGCCTGTCCGATGACGATCGGGCCGGAGCCGATCACCAGGACGTGATTGATGTCGTCGCGGCGCGGCATTAGGACCTCGTTCCGTTGGCGCGATCAGCCTCCAGCAGGGAGACGAATCTGTCGAACAGATAGGCGGCGTCGTGTGGACCGGCCGCCGCTTCTGGGTGGTATTGGACCGAAAACGCTCGGCCGGACAGCAATTCGACGCCCTCGACGGTGCCGTCGTTGGCGCAGACGTGGCTGACGCGGGCACGTCCGAAGTCGGTGTCGAACTCTTCGCCCGCTTCGCCCTCGAGCGCGAAGCCGTGATTCTGTGCGGTGATCGACACCTTGCCGGTCGCAGCGTCGATCACCGGGATGTTGATGCCGCGGTGGCCGAACTTCATCTTGTAGGTGTTCCGGCCGAATGCGCGGCCGAGGATCTGGTTACCGAAGCAGATGCCGAACAGCGGCAGATCGGCGCCGAGGACCTGACGGGTCAGCTCGACGGCATCGTCGGCGGTCGCCGGGTCGCCCGGGCCGTTCGACAGGAACACGCCGTCGGGCTTCAGCTCGGCGATCGCGTCGAATCCGGCGTCCGCGGGCAGCACGTGTACCGCGACTCCGCGTTCGGCGAACATGCGCGGGGTATTGGTCTTGATACCGAGATCGATTGCGGCAACGGTGAATTGCGGGTCGGAGCCCGGTTCTACGAGGTAGCCGGTGTCGGTGCTGACCTCGCCGGCGAGGTTCGCGCCCTTCATCGACGGCTGGCTACGCACCCGGGAGATGAGCTCGTCGTCGTCTGCGAGCGCAGCACCGGAGAAGACTCCGGCCCGCATCGATCCGTGGTCGCGCAGCACACGCACAACGGTCCGGGTATCGATACCCGAGATACCGACGATGCCCTGGCGCTCGAGCTCTGCCTCCAGAGATGTTGTGGCGCGCCAATTCGACACGCGCCGTGTGGGATTGCGCACCGCGTACCCGGCAACCCAGATCTTGCCCGAGTCGCCGACCTCGCCCTCACTGCCCGCACTGCCCGTTGATTCGCCGTCCTCGTTGTTCCAACCGGTGTTACCGATCTGCGGGGCGGTCGCGACGACGATCTGACGGTGGTAGCTGGGATCGGTCAGCGTCTCCTGATAGCCGGTCATCGCGGTGCAGAACACCGCTTCGCCGAGCGTCTCGCCGACGGCGCCGTATTCCCGGCCGCGGAACACCTGGCCGTTTTCGAGCACCAGAACCGCTGCGGTCATTGGTCTTTCCTCTGTTCTGTATCGGGCTGTGTGTCGAATGCGGCCACCCATCCCGGGTAGACGGTCTTGTCGTCGGCACGTATTCCTGAATCGATTTCGGTTCCCGTCGGCAGCACCCAGCGGATCACCAGCAGTCCGTCGGCCGTCATGACCTTGCCCGCGAGTCCGCGCTCGGTGCGGACGGCGGTGATCGACGAGCGCGGAATCCAGATATCGCTGGCACCACGCCGTTCGAGCAGCACACCGTCGGGGTAGGCCGAGATGGTCGCGGTGGCACGATCGCCGACGTCGCCGACGGCCACCCGGTTCTGCCAACTCGGCGCGAGCGTCGAGCCGACGTACAAACCGGAGTCGGGGCCGAGCTGCGGCTCGCCGAGTTCGGTTGGGGCCACGGGCATCTCGCCGATCAACTCCGCCTGGCCACGGCCTCGGTTGCGCCATCCGCGCAGCACCAGTGAGATCAGTCCCAGCCACACCAGCACGACGACGATCACGATGAGGATCTCCGACGCACTCACCGTGTCACCTCGCCGTCGCGCGCCGTGACCACGCCGCGCAGCAGTGTTGCCACGACGGTGGCGGGCATCGACATCGACTCGTAGGGGGTGTTGTCGGAAAGGCTAGCGAGCTCGCGCCCGTGCACCACCCACGACGTCTCCGGGTCGACCAGCGTCAGATTCGCGGGTTCGCCGACGGCGACCGGGCGGCCCTGATCGGTGAGCCCGACGATCTGTGCCGGACGTTCACTCATGACGCGGGCGACGCCTCGCCAGTCGAGCAGGCCCGGGTTGACCATGGTCTCGACGATGATCGGCAGCGCGGTCTGTAAGCCGAGCATTCCCGGCTTGGCCTGCGCGAACTCGCAGCACTTCTCCTGCGCGGCATGCGGCGCATGATCTGTCGCGACACAGTCGACGATCCCGTCGGCCAGCGCCTGACGCAGCGCGACCTTGTCGCGCTCCTCGCGCAGCGGCGGATTCACCTTGTTGATGGCGTCGTAGGTCTGCAGCCGAGAGTCGTCGAGCAGCAGGTGATGCGGTGTGACCTCGGCGGTCACGTCGATCCCCTGCTCCTTGGCCCAGCGCAGCAGTGCGACGGTGCCCTCGGTCGACGCGTGGCAGATGTGCACCCGCGCCCCGGCGTCGCGTGCCAGCAGGGCGTCGCGGACGACGATCGACTCCTCGGCCGCGCGCGGCCAGCCCGCGAGTCCGAGCCGTGCCGCCGTCGGGCCCTCGTGCGCGACGGCGCCGACTGTGAGGCGTGGTTCTTCTGCGTGCTGGGCGATGAGTACGCCGAGTCCCTTGGCGTACTCGAGCGCACGCCGCATGAGCAACGGGTCGGAGACGCATTTTCCGTCGTCACTGAACATGCGGACGCCTGCGGCTCCCGACGCCATCATGCCCATCTCGGCGAGTTGCTTGCCCTCGAGTCCGACGGTGACGGCCCCGACCGGGTAGACGTCGACCAGTCCGACTTCGCGTCCGGAACGCCAGACGTTGTCGGTCACCGTCGAGTTGTCGGCGACGGGCGCGGTGTTGGCCATCGCGAACACGGCCGTATATCCACCGAGAGCCGCTGCGGCAGAACCACTTCGGATCGTCTCGGTGTCTTCGCGGCCGGGTTCGCGCAGATGCGTGTGCATGTCGACGAAGCCCGGCAGCACGATGGCGCCGTTGCCGTCGACGACCTCGATGTCGTCCGGGGCGTCGATCGACGTTCCGATCTCCGCGATCTCGCCGTCGGTGACAAGCACGTCGACCGGATCACCCTCGCCGTACGGGCGGACCGAGCGGATCAGCACCGATCCGGTGGCAACCGATCCTGCTGCCGAGCTGGGGCCGGTCACAGCGCACCTCCTGATTCTGTGCCCGCGAGCAGCCGGAAGAGCACCGCCATGCGGACATGCACGCCGTTGCGCACCTGTTCGAGAATGGTCGCGCGCGGCGAGTCGGCGACCGAATAGCCGATCTCCATGCCGCGCAGCATCGGACCCGGATGCAGCACGACGGCGTCGTCGGACAGCAACCCCATCCGACGCTCGTTGAGGCCGTAGCGCACCGAGTATTCGCGTGCGGACGGGAAGAAACCACCGTTCATGCGCTCCGCCTGTACCCGCAGCATCATCACGGCGTCGGCGCCCGGTAGTTCGGCGTCGAGGTTGCCCGACGTCTCGACCGGCCACTCGTCGACTCCCACCGGGAGCAACGTCGGCGGCGCGACCAGCACGACGTCGGCGCCGAGTGTGGAGAGCAGGTGCGCATTCGACCGCGCGACGCGCGAGTGCAGCACATCGCCGACGATGGCGATCCGTCGTCCCTCGATGCTGCCGAGTCGCTGGCGGAGCGTGAGGGCGTCGAGCAGCGCCTGCGTCGGGTGCTCATGGGTGCCGTCGCCCGCGTTGATCACCGCCGGTCCGGTACCTTCCGCATCCGGGCCGTCGGGGCCGAATCCGCCGGATGTCCACGCCGCGATCTGATGTGCCGCGCCCGACGCGGGATGCCTCACGATGAGCGCATCGGCTCCCGCGGCCCGCAACGTCTTCGCGGTGTCGCGCAGCGATTCGCCCTTGTTGACCGACGAGCTGGACGCGCTCACGTTGATGACGTCGGCGCTCATCCATTTGCCCGCGACCTCGAAGGAAACCCTTGTGCGAGTGGAGTTCTCGTAGAACACCGTCATGACGGTACGTCCGCGCAGCGTCGGGAGTTTGCGGATCTCGCGACCGGTCAGCGCTTGTTCGAAGCGCTCGGCCTCGTCGAGAAGATCGGTGGCGTCGTCGCGGGTCAGGTCGGCAGTCGAGAGTAGGTGGCGCATCACTGAGCCGCCTGCTCGTCGCCCGACCCCTTCGAGCCGAGCACAACCTCGTCGACGCCGTCGTGCTCGGTCAGGTGGACCGACACGGTCTCGTCACGCGAGGTGGGGATGTTCTTGCCGACGTAGTCGGCGCGTAGCGGTAGTTCTCGGTGGCCGCGGTCGACGAGCACCGCGAGTTGGACCGCGGCGGGACGGCCGAGGTCGCGGAGCGCGTCGAGTGCGGCGCGAACGGTTCGGCCCGAGTAGAGCACGTCGTCGACGAGTACGACGACCGCGTTGTCGACGCCGCCGGCAGGCACCATCGTGCGTTCGAGCGGGCGGTGCGGTTTGGCGCGGAGATCGTCGCGGTAGAGCGTGATGTCGAGGTATCCGACGGGAACGTCGACGCCGGAGAACTCTTTGATCCTCGCGGCCAGCCGATTGGCGAGAGTCGTTCCGCGCGTCGGGATTCCGATGATCACCACGCGGGGTGCATCAGGTGAGTCCAGAGCCGTCTTCTCGATGACCTGGTGCGCGACGCGCGCGATGGTGCGGGACACATCCGCGGCGTCGAGCAGAACACGTTCGCCCATGTATGGACCTCCTTCTCCGCCTCACGGGACGGATCGTTAAAGGATGTCTGTCGCCGAATACTCTACACGCCGGTAGGCATCGGGCTGTTCAGCCCTGCCCGTCGGACCCGGCCGCCTGCGCCGCCCGTACCTGCGGGGCGAGCTCGGCGATCTTCGCCAACACACCGTTGACGAACGCGGGTGAGTCGTCGGTGGACAGTTCCTTGGCCAATTCGACGGCCTCGTCGACGATCACGATCGGATCGACGTCGGTCGAGTTGAACAGCTCCCACGTCGCGAGACGGAGAATCGCACGGTCGACGGCGGGAAGCCGCTCCAGCGTCCAGCCCTTCAGATGCGACGCGACGACGGAGTCGATCTGTGTCTGGTCGTCGGCCAGTCCCTCGATCACCGTCGCGGTGTAGTCGTGGATCTCGCCGACGCTCTCGTCGTCGCGTACGAACTCGCGCCGTTCCGCGACGAGCTGCGCGGGGCTGACCTGCTTGGCCTCAGCCTCGAACAACAGGTCCACTGCGCGCCGGCGAGCCTTGTGCCGGGTTCCGGGTTGCTTCACTGATCTACCTTCGTTGACCGAGATTGGTGATCAGCTGTTGACGCGGCCGAGGTAGTTGCCGTCGCGCGAGTCGATCTTCAGCTTGTCGCCGGTGTTGATGAACAGCGGCACCTGGATCTCGGTGCCGGTCTCGACCGTGGCCGGCTTCGTGCCGCCGGTCGACCGGTCGCCCTGCAGGCCCGGGTCGGTGTGCGTGACGGTGAGCTCGACGGTGACCGGGAGCTCGACGAAGAGCGGCTGACCCTCGTTCAGGGAAACCTGGACGGTCATGTTCTCGAGCAGGAAGCGCGCACCGTCGCCGACGGTCTCCGGCGCGATCGGGTACTGCTCGTAGTCCTGGGCGTCCATGAAGACGTAGTCGGTGCCGTCGTTGTACAGGAACTGCATGTCGCGACGGTCGACGGTCGCGGTCTCGACCTTGACGCCCGCGTTGAACGTCTTGTCGACGGTCTTACCGCTGAGCACGTTCTTGATCTTCGTACGCACGAACGCAGGCCCCTTGCCGGGCTTGACGTGCTGGAACTCCAGGATCTGCCAAAGCTGGTTGTCCATGCGGAGTACGAGACCGTTCTTGAAATCGGCGGTGGTCGCCATGAATCAGTTCCTCAATCTTCTACGTCGGTATGTGTGCATCTCCTGCGCATCGGGGTGCGCGGGCCGTCAGATGACGGTAAAGGTCTTGTCGGTGGTGGTCAGCAGGTCGGGCTCGCCATCTGTGACGATGAGCGTGTCCTCGATCCGGACGCCACCTCTTCCGGGGAGGTAGACACCGGGCTCCACAGTCACCGCTGCGCCGGAAGGTAGTGTACCCGTCGCCAGTTTTCCGATGCCGGGCGCTTCGTGGATCTCGAGTCCGACGCCGTGGCCGAGTCCGTGGACGTACTGGTCCCCGTAGCCCGCGTCGTCGATGACCGACCTCGCAGCGGCGTCGATCGACCTCAGGTTGGCACCCGCTTTCAGCGCCTCACGGCCCGCGGTCTGTGCCGTCAAGACCAGGTCGTAGATCTCTCGCTGCCAGTCCGCTGCGCGCGCGAGCACATAGGTGCGGGTCATGTCCGAGTGGTAGCCGCTTGCGACCGCCCCGAAGTCGATCTTCACGAAATCACCGTCGGCGAGCACCGCCGACGTCGGGCGATGATGCGGGATCGCCGAGTTGGCACCCGCCGCGACGATGGTCTCGAAGGAGATCTCGTCGGCGCCGTGCCGGAACATCGCGTTCTCGAGTGCGCGTGCCACCTCGCGTTCGGTCGCGCCGGCGCGGATCACGCCGTCAGAGATGATCTCGGCGAGCGCGACGTCGCCGATGGCGCAGGCGCGCCGCAGCAGTTCGACCTCTGCGTCGTCTTTGACCTCACGCAACTCGGCGACGAGGCCGGTCCGCCCGACGAGTTCGCTCCCCTGCGCGAGACCGCCTGTCAGATTCGCGTGGGTCGCAACGGTGAGGATGTCCGACTCGAAGCCGACCCGCGACGCCCCCGATGCGAGCGCGGCTCCGACGAGCTCTTCGGTGCAGTTGCGCGCGATGACGGCGACGAGGTCGCCCGATTGCTCGGCGACTTGCGTGATGTAGCGCCCATCCGTGCAGATCCGGTCGCCGTCACTGCCTGCGGCGGAGATCGACAGCGCGGCGTTCGAGCCCGTGAACCCGCTCAGGTAGCGGATGTTGGTGAGATCGGAGACCACGAAGACGTCGACGGGTTCGGGGCCGGTCGAGATCAGTGCACGAAAACGCTCGCGACGACGCGCGAATTCATCGGGCAACGGAGCTGTGAGCATGCCACTCACGCTACTCGGAGGGCCGCGGCGTCACTGCTGCGCGGCGAGCCGCACGGGTGCGTTGTCGATGCCGTATCCGTCGTAGCCGTCGAACCGTTGGACGAATTCGAAGAAGACCCGGCCCACCGTGCGGGTGTAGAAGTGCAGCAGGTAGCCGCCCGCCGGATCGGAGCTGCGGTCGTAGAGCACGCCGAGCTCGCGCAGGTGCGCCAGCAGATCCTCGGCGACACCGAAGCGTCCGCGGACGTAGTCGTAGTAGTTGTCCGGGACACGCAGGAACTGCAGGCCGGCGTCGTGTGCGCGACGCGCGAGTCCGAGCACGTCATCACAGGCGAACGCGACGTGCTGCGCGATCGCCTCGGAATCGAGGACGTGCGGTGCGACGTTGAGCGGAACCCGGACGGCACCGTCCGCAGAGCGCAACACCTGGCTGCGGATCAACCCGCGCGGTCCTGGCACTTCGACCGGGTCGTCGGCGTCGAGACCGAACACACTCATCAGGAAAAGCCGTGCGTCGTCGGCGGTCTCCCACTGCTGGGTGAGATTGACGTGGTCGATCGCGCGAATCGCCGTGGGCGTCGTCGGCAGTCCGTCGTCGAACTCGTCGACCCAGCCGGGCGAGTCGGCGGTCGCGCCCGTCCAGAAGACCTCGGTGCCGCCCGGCACGATCGTCGTGCCGAACGCGTGCTCCGACGCGTGTGTGCGCCGATTGACCGCAGGCGCACCGAGGATCGAGGCGCGTCTGCTCACCGCGTCCGGGTCGGATACCTGGAGTCCGATGGCCGCGATGTGCGGCGACTCGTCGCGCGCCTGTTGCTCGTTGAGAACCACCCGCGCCTGACCCGCCGTCCACAACGTGACCGGCTTGCTCCGATGTCGGCCGCGACCGACGAAGCCCAGCTGGTGCAACATGGCCTCGACCTCGCGGGTGTCCTCGGCTTTGATCTCGACGAAGTCGAATCCTATCGGAGGTTTGGGATCCGGGATGTCGATCAGGTCGAGCCGATCCTGCAACCACAGCAGCGACCGATGCGCGTGCGCCGCCGTCGGTGCCGGGTCGGTCTGTCGGAACGTGTCGTTGAAGACCTCCAACGACAGCGGGCCGGTGTATCCGGCTGCCAGGACATGACCGACGAAGTCCTCGAGATCGAACGCGCCTTCGCCGGGGAACAGGCGATGGTGCCGACTCCACGACAACACGTCCATGGACAGTGCCGGGGCGTCGGCGAGTTGGAGAAAGAAGACCTTCTCCCCCGGGATCGCTCGGATCGCCGACGGATCGTGCCCGCGCGAGAGCACGTGAAAACTGTCGAGACACAGGCCGACTGCCGGATGGTCGGCGAGCTCGACGATGCGCCATGAACGCCGGTAGTCGTCGACGAACCGTCCCCAGGCGAGGGCTTCGAAGGCGATGCGAAGGCCGTGTCCGGCCGCGAGATCGCCGACGCGTCGGAGCTGATCGGCGGACACCGCGTCGTCGTCGATCGTTGCGGTGGCGACATTGCTGCACACGAGGACCGTGTCGATACCCAGTCGCGCAGCGGTGGCGAATGTCGCGTCCGCGCGTCGCAGATTGTCGGCGAATCTCGTCTCGCTGACACCTTCGATGTCGCGTAGCGGCTGATACAGGTACAGCGCCAGCCCGAGCCTGTGCGCGAGAGCTCGAATCTCCTCCGGGGACTGGTCTGCGGCGATCAGATCGGGCTCGAAGATCTCCACGCCGTCGAACCCCGCGTCGGCACACGCGTGCAGTTTCTCGACGAGTGAGCCAGACACCGAGACGGTCGCAATCGAGGTCTTCATCACATCAATGTACCAATTGGTACATTGTGGTGGCAATGGTTCGTCATGGACGGACGCCTCGCAAGTAAGCTCCCACCGTGGCCGCCAAGCCGAAATCCGAACTCCAGCGCGATCCCGAGCGCACGCGTGCAGAACTGCTCGACGTTGCCACCGAGGTCTTCGCCGAGTCGGGATATTCGGGCGCCCGCGTGGACGAGATCGCCGAACGCACGCGCACCACCAAACGGATGATCTACTACTATTTCGGCGGCAAAGAGGGCCTCTACCTGGCGGTTCTGGACCGGGCGTACCGAGGAATCCGTCAGGCGGAACAGAAGTTGCGCGTCGACCACGCCGATCCGATCGAGGCGATCCGACGACTCGCCGAAGTCACCTTCGACCATCACATCGACAACGACGACTTCATCCGCCTGGTCTCGATCGAGAACATCCATCGCGGTGACTTCATCCGACGACTCACCGACCTCCCCCAGTTGAGCGCCCCCGCGACGTCGCTCCTCGACGACATCCTCGCCGACGGTCGGACGGCCGGCTTGTTCCGAACCGACGTCAGCGCGCTCGACGTCCACCTGGTGATCAGCTCGTACTGCGTGTTCCAGGTGGCCAATCGCTACACCTTCGGCTACCTCTTCGACCTCGATCTGACCGAGACGTCGAACCGCGCTCACCTGCGCAGAATGATCGGCGACGTCGTCGTCGGGTGGCTCACCACCACCGCCTGAACACACCCCGCGACTGAGGCCCCAACGGGAGTCTCTGCGTCTTCTTGTGCGATTCCAATCACACGAAACTGTTGACGAGACGCGGAGCACAGTGCTCTACTCGATTGCGAACGTACTAGTTCGTACATTACGGAGACAGCTCATGAACACTTCCGAGACCAGCTATCTGGTCGGACTCATCGGCACCGGCGTCGGGCCGTCGTTGACCCCGGCGATGCACATGGCCGAGGGCCGCGCGTTCGGCCTCGACTACAGCTACCGCCCGATCGACCTCACCGCGGCGGGCATCTCCCCCGACCGCATCGGCGAGGTGCTGTCCTGGGCGCGCGCGCTCGGATTCGACGCCGTCAACGCCACCCACCCGTGCAAGCAGTTGGTCATGGCGCACCTCGACCATGTCGATCCCGTCGCGGCCACGCTCGGCGCGGTGAACACGGTTCTGTTCACCGACGACGGCGACGTCGGATACAACACCGACACAACGGGATTCGCACACGGCTTCACCGAGGGGCTGCCCGACGCCGACCTCGCCGACGTCGTGCTGGTCGGCGCGGGCGGCGCGGGAACGGCGGTCGCGGACGCGCTGTTGCGACTCGGTGCCGCCCATCTCACCGTCGTCGACCTCGACGTCGACCGTGCCGGCGCCCTCGCGCACGACCTGGCCACCCGCCACCCACTGCAGCGTGTCGACGCCGCGGCGTTCGACAAACTCCCCGCACTGCTTCCGGAGAGTTCCGGCGTCGTCCACGCGACACCAACCGGCATGGCCGAACATCCCGGCATCGCGTTCGACGCCTCACTGCTACGGCCCGACCTCTGGGTGGCCGACATCGTCTATCGCCCCCTCGACACCGCGCTGCTGCAGGCCGCGCGCGCAGCGGGCGCCCCGACCCTCGACGGAGGCCACATGGCCGTCTACCAGGCCGTCGACGCATTCGCGCTGATCACCGGGCTGCACCCGGATGCCGATCGAATGACCCGTCACTTCCGACAACTCGTCGCAAACGAGTCCTGAACCGCCCTGCCACCAGGCACAATCGCACCAGAGGAGTACCCCCAATGACCACAACCGAATCCGACGGCACCGGAGCCGTCGGGAAACGCACACCACGACACGCCGCACTCGCGGGATTCATGGGCAGTGCCGTCGAGTACTACGACTTCTTCCTGTTCGGCTCCGCGGCAGCACTGATCTTCCCGCACGTCTTCTTCCCGTCCGACGACAACGCGGCACTGGTGATGTCGTTCGCGACGTTCGGTGTCGCCTACATCGCGCGCCCGATCGGAGCGTTGATCCTCGGCCACTTCGGTGATCGCATCGGTCGCCAGCGGGTACTGATGTTCACGCTCGTGCTGATGGGTCTGTCGACGTTCGTCATCGGTTGCCTGCCGACCTTCGATCAGATCGGCTGGCTGGCTCCCGTACTGCTCGTGATCTGCCGTCTGCTCCAGGGTTTCTCAGCCGCCGGTGAACAGGCAGGCGCCAGTTCGCTGGCACTCGAGCACGCGCCCGACCATCGTCGTGCGTTCTTCACCTCGTGGACGCTGACCGGAACCCAGGGCGGACTCATCCTGGCCTCGCTCGTGCTGATCCCCTTCATGGCACTTCCCGACGACGCGAAGTATTCATGGGGCTGGCGCGTGCCGTTCTGGCTGTCGGCCGTCGTCGTTCTCGTCGCCTTCTTCATCCGACGTCGACTGCACGAGACCCCGCAATTCACCGAGGCTCGCGAATCCGGCGAGATCGCACGCCTGCCGCTGGTGCCCCTGATGCGCGACCATTGGCGCGATGTCACACGGGTTGTGTTGTGCGCCTTCATCGCCGCGGTCTCGACGGTCTTCGCCAATCTCGCTCTCGCCTACGGCAAGCACGTCGGGCTCGACGCCGGCCTCACCCTCTGGCTCGTGGTCGTCGCCAATATCGGCGCGCTGATCACCCAGCCGCTTTTCGGTGCCCTTGCCGACCGCATCGGACGCAAGCCCGTCTTCATCTATGGCGCACTCGCATCGGCCGTCCTGATGCCCTTCTACATGCTCTCGATGAGCCAGAGCAATCACCTGCTGACCTTCGTGCTCGCCGTGCTCACCTTCTCGTTCGGCTATGCAGCGGCCAACGCCGTGTGGCCCGCCTTCTACGGCGAGATGTTCTCCACCCGGGTCCGTTTCTCCGGCCTCGCGATCGGTACCCAGCTCGGATTCCTGATGGCGGGCTTCGCGCCGTCGATCGTGACCGCGCTGGGAGGCGTCGGAGATGGCGGCTGGGTGGTGATCAGCATCTTCACCGCGACGATCTGCCTGATCGCGGCCGCGGCGGCCCTCACCGCCCGGGAGACCAAGGATGTCGCGACCGAGGACCTCGGAATCGAACCGGTGACGGTGACGACCCGCAGCGCCACAGCGCTCGCGGCCTGACATCGCATCGAACTCCGACGCGGGAGTGGGGTGGCGTCATTCGCCTGTCTCTTATACACATCTGACGCTGCCGACGATCGCAT